>CALXGY010000169.1 GCA_944387955.1 uncultured Faecalibacterium sp.
TAGCATCCGTCCTCTGCGGTCGTATAGGCCAGCTGGATTTCGCTTTCATCGGTGGTAACGGTAACTGTAACCTGGGGTGCATCCAGTCCATACGCCGCAAGGTCCGCGCCGGTGGTCTGGGCCGAGACATACCCGGTCAGAGAGGAGATCAGCGCATTGATCGCCGTATCATCCAGCGGCGTATCCGGCTCGGAAACCAGCCGCCATGCCGTGGTGTAGCTGGTCTCCCCTTCCTCGGTTTCCTCCGCCGGGAGAGAGACCTTCTGCAGCGAAACCGTATACCGGGAATCGTCCTCCGTGACCGTATATTCGATCTTTTCCAGCGCACTGGAGGTCAATCCCGCCGGGTTGAAGGGCTCAAAAAGGTCAGCCTTTGTGTACCCAAAGCAGCTTGCCTTGGCAGAGCTTGCCGTGTAAATCGACGCATCTCCTTCTTTTTGAAGGTAAACGTCTCCGGTAATTGAATTTTCAGAGCCAAAGGCAAAAGCGAAGGTTTCGCCTCCGGCGGTGACCTCCACGGTCAGAACCGGCTCCGAGAGGCCGTAGTCCTCTCCTTCCTGCGCTTCCAGATGACGCTTGGCCTTGAAATCGCAGAGAGCCGCGGCCATGCTGTCGCACAGGGTCTGATCCAGGCGGTATTCCGGGTCGTCGGTCAAGTTCCAGGTTTCACCGTCGTACTCCAGAACAATGGTCTCCCCGTCGTAGGTATACTCAAGACAGGTAAGCTGTTCTGCCGAAAAGGACGCCAGAGGGATGCTGCCCTCGGCTGCGGCGTCGGCCGCCTCCTCTGCACGTCGGTTGGCGCCGGTCAGAAGGGCCAGCGCGCCGCCCAGCAGAATCACCAGCACCAGCAGCGCCGCCAGAGTCCATTGTTTTGCTCTCACAAAAAAGCCTCCCTTCGGATCATTTTCTGCGGCGGAGGATGGTGACCACCGCGCCTGCAACCAGCAGGGCCGCCGGAATCAGGATCACAAAGGTCAGCCCCAGAGAGGATGCGGTCCCGGTGGAGATGGTCAGCAGTTCCGCCTCCAGCGCCTTGGAGTCAATGAGAAGCCCGCTGGACTGGCCGGTCAGAGACGCAGCGCAGCCCAAAAGAAAATCGCAGTTGCCCGGCACACTCAGATAAAGCTGTTCGTTGTCCAGATTGCTGCAGCCGATCCAGATCAGTTCCGCCCCGCTGTCCTCGTTGGTGGCATAGACCGCCAGATTAAAGGGGCCGTCCAGGTCTCCCTCTTCCTTCTCGGTGGTGGTCAGCTCATATCCGGCAACCTTGCTGTAAGAAGCATCCGAGGTGGTCAGCAGAGCCTCGGCAGCGATCCCTTCGATTTCGGTGATCTGCAGGCCCTGGGCCATCTGGAGCAGCACATAACTGGAACTGCTCAGACCGTCCAGCGCTGTGCTCAAATAGGTGTAGCCATAGTCCGGCAGCAGGCAGTAGTTGTAACCGATCAGGCAGTGGTTGGGGTCTCCTTCCATTACCAGTCCCTCTACCCGGGACAGTCCATATTCGGCCATCAGCGCATCCAGGTTCGGGGTTTCATAGTAGGCATCGGTGAGCAGCATCAGCTTTCCGCCGCCGTCCAGATAGGTGCGCAGTGCGCCGATCTCATCCACAAGACCGCTCTCATCCGTAAAATCGGAGGAAGGGCACTGGATGATCAGCAACGCGCAGTCCTCCGGGATGGAGCTGCTGAGCAGGTTCAGCTCCTGCAGTGTAATGTTCTGGGCCTCCAGCGCGCTTGTCAGGCTGTCGGTCGGAGCAAGTTCCCCGTGGTTTGTGGTATAGTAGGCCACGCTCTGTTCCCCGCTGGTCAGCTGATAGATGGCAGAGGTGATCTTGCTCTCCCCGGCAAACTCCACACTGTAGCTGCCGGTATAATAGTAATCCGAATAGTCGTATTCATACAGATCCGCCGCATCCAGCAGCAGACTGCGCTCGCCTGTGTCCAGAATCAGACTTCCCGAAGCGGCCGTCTGCACCCCGTACTGTGCCGCGAAGGTGGGATAGATCGCCGGGTCCTTCTGTTCCCAGCGCAGATGGCTGCTCTCGGCGGCGTAACGGTCCAGGAGCTTGGTAAGGATGGCGTCCTCATTGCCGGTCTCACAGAGATAGTAAATGGTCACATCCTGCTCCAGCCCCTGTACCAGCTGAACGGAGGTATCTCCCAGGGTGTACAGCCCCGCCTCGGACAGGTCAAACTCGGTGTATTTGGAAGGGATAGCGCGCACCACCAGGTTGACCAGCACCACCACGGCCAGCACCGCCGCCAGAATTCCGGTGGACAAGAGCCCGCTGCGGAAGATACGTCCCCGATCCTTCAGGACCGCCGGGAATGCAGGCATCCCACCGCGGCCCTGCTGTTTTTCTTTTTTGCTCATATGCTCAAACTCCCCTCTTTCCGGCTCAGTTCCAGCGGCGTTTTTCCATACTCTGGGCACTCAGGAACAAAAACAGTCCTGTCACGCTGAGGTAGTAGACCACCACCGGGATGGAAAAACTGCCGTTGACAAACTCTTCGAACGGGGTAAAAAAGCACAGTGCCGCCAGAATGGCGCTGAAAGCCTCGGTAAGCCATGCACTTTTCAGCGCAAAGAGCGCCGCCAGCATTGCGGCCAGGCCGCTGAACACCAGGCATCCCAGTACAAAGCTGCGGCTGCGCAGACCCGCTCCCAGAGCCGCCGCAGCGGCCAGGCCGGTAAAGACCGCCAGGGCCACCGCGCTGCCCGCATTGAACATACTGCGCAGACTGGGCATCAGATAGGTCAGCAGCAGAGCGGAAAAACCGGCCACCGCTGCGACGATCTGGTTCTCGGTCAGACCGGAGAGGTACTCCCCGACCGCAATGGCGGCGCATCCCAGCAGGTAATAGCAGAACAGGCCCGCAAGATTGGAAATCAGGGAGCTGTTGGTGCAGCCCAGAATCCGCAGCACCAGGATCATGACGAGATCCGCTGCACAGGGCAGCGCAAAGACCGAGCACATGGAAAAGAACTTGCCCAGCACGATCTCCCCGGCGCTCACCGGGCTGGTGAGCAGGAGCTGATCGGTACCGCTGCGCCGCTCCTCGGCAAGGCTGCGCATGGTCAGCACCGGGATGTAGAGCAGCAGCATAAACTCGGTGCGGTAAAGGGTGTAATAGCTGAAATCCGGCAGGCCATAGCCCAGATTCAGCGCAAGGAAATAAAGCCCCGACGCTGCCACCAAAAAGGCGGTGAGCACATAGCCGATCATACCGGTAAATTCAGCACGAAATTCTCGCTTGAAGATCGCGTACACGGTCAATCCTCCTTCTCTGCATCATCCGGCGGGCTGTTTTTCTCCGGCTCGGGCGCAAAGGCCGCTTCCACCTGAGCGATGATCTCATCCACTGCCCGGGGCGGCGCTGTGTTTTCTTCCGCTTCCTCGTCGGATGGTTCTTCTGCTGGCTGCTCGGAAATTCCGGTTTGATTTTCCGCGCCGGAGCTGTCCTCCTGCTGCGGGAGTTCCTGGGCCGGGTCGCTCTCGGTCAGCTCCAGGAACACCTGTTCGAGGCTCATGGTCTCCGCAGAGAGGGCAAGAACTGTGCAGCCCGCCTGCGCCAGCGCCTGAGAGACCGCGGCACGCAGATCCGCGCCGGAATCGCTGCGGGCAGTGACCGTGATCTCCTGCCCGTTTTCCTGGTCCACGGTAGCCTGGCTGACCTGGTCCACTTTTCTGATCGCCTGCAGCACGGTTTCCCTGCTGCCCAGCGCGGTCACATGCAGCACCCCGTGGGCGCTGAGCTTTGCGCTGAGTTCCTGGGGAGCCCCCACCGCCATCAGCCGCCCATGGGAAAGAATGAGCACCTGATCGCAGACCGCCTGCACCTCGCTGAGGATGTGGCTGGAAAGGATCACGGTGTGAGCGCGGCCCAGTTCCCGGATGAGCCGGCGGATCTCAATGACCTGGGCCGGGTCCAGACCGACGGTGGGCTCATCCAAAATCACGATTTTGGGGCTGCCCAGCAGAGCCTGGGCAATGCCCACCCGCTGGCGGTAGCCTTTGGACAGATTGCGAATCAGCCGGGGAGCCACCTCTTCCAGCCCGGTGCGGCGCTGGGCCCGCAGCACCTGATTTTTGCGTTCCGAACGGGGCACCTTTTTCAGCTGGGCCACAAATTCCAGATATTCCTGCACGGTCATATCGGTATAAAGCGGCGGCTGTTCGGGCAGATACCCCACACAGCACTTAGCCTGGGAGGCCTCTTCCGGCAGCGGATGCCCCGCCACCGACACCGACCCGCTGGTGGGCGCAAGATACCCCGTGATGATGTTCATGATGGTGGACTTGCCTGCGCCATTGGGGCCCAGCAGGCCGTAGATCTGCCCTTCTTCCACCCGGAAGGACAGATCGCAAACGGCGTGATGAGAGCCGTAATCCTTGGTGAGATGGGATACTTCGATCACAGCAAACGCTCCTTCACTTTGTGATAAAATCGCCGCTCAGCGTCCAATTACCGGCCGGGCGGGTTTTCTGCCTGCCTATTTTAGGCAGAAAATGTGTTGAAATTAAGACCAAGGGGTGTGAAGTTTGGAAACATACTTTCCGAGCAAAACAAAAAAGCGCCGTTCCCCCGAAGGGGAACGGCGCGAAAAACACTGGAACCGCAAATTACTTGCTACGGCCAAAACGCTTGT
>CALXGY010000170.1 GCA_944387955.1 uncultured Faecalibacterium sp.
TATCAAATCGGGGAATTTGCAAAACGGATGGGCGTATCCCCCATTTTCTCAAGTATTACGAGCAAACCGGCATTCTGAAGCCGGAAACCCGGGAAAACGGCTATCGGTATTACACCTTGTGGGACGCAAGCACCCTTTTGGACTGCCAGCGGATGAAAAGCATAGGCTTTTCCATCAAGGAGCGGCGGAAGATCGTGACCGACGGGACCGACGCAGACCTGGAACAGATGCTGCTGGAACACGAAAGCAGCCTTGCAAAGCGCCTGCAGCGGGATCAGCTGATTTTGGATGCCCTGCAAAACCTGCTAGTAAATCTCAGGTTATGTAAAAACAAGGAATGGCAGATCTGCTTCAGCGAACCGGTCTGGTTTCTGCCCCACACTCTGGCGCAGCATTTTTCCGCCAATGAGGGCATCTACCATCAGCTGGAAAGCTGGATCGACGCCATGCCCATGGTCCACTCTGCGCAGCGGCTCACCCTCATGCCGGATGGCTCCTGGAAGCCGGAGTGGGGGTTTTCGGTACAGGAAAAGGATCTGGACCGCCTGGGCTTGGACCTCGCGCCCCCGGCGGTGCAGATCCCCGGCTGCAAGGTCTTTGTACAATATCTTCACTACGAGGTCCGCCAGGAAGACCCCACGGTCCAGCACCGGCGCCAGCACGCCGAGCTTCTCGCCCACATCCAAAGGCTGAACCTGACGCCGGGGACGGTCGTCTTTAAGGAGATCGCGGCCCACACCATAAAGGACGGAGTGCGGCATGTATACTGCATTCTGCGCGTCCCCATCACAGAAAACTGAGGGGGGCCGCCTGCGCCCCTTCTATTGTAATCCTGCGCGGTTTTTGTTAAAATGAAGGATACGGGCCCACAGGCCCAAAACCAGTTTTTTCGCGCTGCGGCGCGTGAGAGTACCATCTGCGAGCGAAGGAGCAACAAACATGAAATTAGGCATCGTCGGACTGCCCAACGTGGGCAAGTCCACCCTTTTCAACGCCATCACCTCGACCAAGAACGCCGAGGCCGCCAACTATCCCTTCTGCACCATCGAGCCCAACAGCGGCATCGTGGCGGTGCCCGATCCCCGGCTGGATAAGCTGGCGGAGATCTGGCAGACCAACAAAAAGACCCCGGCCATCGTGGAGTTCGTGGACATTGCGGGCCTGGTGAAGGGCGCTTCCCAGGGCGCGGGCCTGGGCAACAAGTTCCTGGGCAACATCCGGGAGTGCGACGCCATCGTCCATGTGGTGCGCTGCTTCGACGACGACAACATCATCCATGTGGTGGAGGACGTCACCAAGGCCGAGGCGGTGGACCCCATCGCGGACATCGAGGCCATCGACTATGAGCTGATTCTCTCCGACCTGGAAGTGGTGCAGAACCGCGCAGGCCGGATGGCCAAGGCCGCCAAGAGCGGCAACAACAAGGGCGCCGCCGCCGAGGCCGCCTGGCTGCAGAAACTGGCCGACCACCTGAGCCAGGCAAAGCCCGCCCGCAGCTTCGACTGGGACGAGGGCGACCGGGACCAGCAGAACGTGCTGCGGGAGATGGGCCTTCTGAGCGCAAAGCCGGTGCTCTACGCCTGCAACGTGGGCGAGGATGACCTGATGGAGGGCATCGAGAACAACAAGTATGTCCCGCTGGTGACCGCCCGGGCCGAGGCCGAGGGGGCCAAGGTGGTGCCCATCTGCGCCAAGACCGAGGAGGACATCGCCGAGTACAGCCCCGAGGAGAAGAAGGCCTTCCTGGCGGAAATGGGCATCGAGGCCAGCGGCCTGGACAACCTCATCACCGCCAGCTACGACCTGCTGGGGCTGATCTCCTTCCTGACCGACGGCAAGAAGGAGTGCCGCGCCTGGACCATCCGCAAGGGCACCAAGGCCCCCCAGGCCGCAGGCAAGATTCACAGCGACTTCGAGCGGGGCTTCATCCGGGCCAGCGTCATCGCCTACAAGGACCTGGAAGCCCACAACTTCGACTACGCCGCGGTCAAGTCCAAGGGCCTGCAGCGCACCGAGGGCAAGGAGTATGTGGTGCAGGACGGCGACGTGATCGAGTTCCTGTTCAACGTCTGAGCCAGAGGGAGGAGAACCGTTTATGATCTTTGGGATTATGGGCGCCATGCCGGACGAGGTGGACCAGCTCTGTGCAAAGCTGGAGAATGAAACGGTGGAGCAGTACGGCGGAGTGGAGTACCACACCGGCGCCCTTTCGGGCAAGCAGGTGGTGGTCTGCTGCGCCGGCATGGGCAAGGCCAACGCCGCCGCCACCACCCAGGTACTGATTACCCGGTACGGAGCGGACCGGATCATCTTCTCGGGCATCGCGGGCAACATGAGCAGCGAGATCGGCATCGGGGATGTGGTCATCGGCAAAACCGTGCTCTACCACGACGCACAGCTGGACATGATCTGCCAGAACCCGCCCTTCCTCACCGAGTACACCGGCGATGCGGCCCTCATCGCCGCCGCCGAAGCCGCCTGCGCCGCCGCCGGGGTGAAGTACCTCACCGGCAAGATCGCCACCGGCGACCTCTTCATCGGGGACAGCGCCTCCAAGAGCGCCATCCAGTCTAAGTGCGCCCCCGACTGTGTGGAGATGGAAGGCGCCGCCGTGAGCCAGATCGCCGCCAAGAACGGCGTGCCCTGCGTGATCCTGCGGGCCATGAGCGACAACGCCGACGAGGCGGGCCACGAGGTGCTGGTGGTCAAGAAGTTCAGCATCGCAGAGTATGTCGCCACCGCCACCAGGATTGTGGCCGCCATGGTGGAGAGCCTGTAAAACTTCTCTGAAAGAAAAAATTGCCCGGCAGAACCGTTTAAAAAAGTTCTTCCGGGCTTTTTTCATTTTTTTAAAGAAACTGTTCCAGCTTGATGCGGCTGTCCTCCTGGAAATCCTGGAGCCGCTGCATCAGCCGCTTGGAGCCGGGGGCCGCGTCGGGGTAGTCCCGCTGGGTCTTGATGCAGTCCAGCACCCCCATGTTGCTGCCCTCGGCCAGCATCTGGGCCAGGTTCCGGGTGGATTTGTCGGTCAGGGTCTTCATGCTGATGCCCATTTTGGTGTTGATCTTGGCGAAGGCGGTCTGCCCCTTGGCCTGGCCGCCGCAGGCCGCAATGCTGGTTTGGGCCTCCTGGTTGAGCTGCTGGTAGATGTTGCGCTGGCGCAACAGCTCCGCCTTGAACCGGGCGTCGTCGGTCATGGGCACGATCTGTTCGAGGGTGTTTTTGCCCATCTCGGTGTTCTGGACGATGGCCTCCAGCATGTTCAGGTTGTCGTTCGGCTGCTGATCCATAGAAAAAGATCCCCCTTTTTGCGTGTTTCTTCCCCGTTGGGGGGAGTGAACTTAGTATCCGCAAAAAGGGGGAACTTATGCATTTTCAGCGGGGCTCGCTCAGTCCTGCCGCTCTTTCTTGGCCTTGAGGCGCTCGCGCATCCGGCAGTCGCAGAGCCGATAGAGGGAATCCCAGTTCTTTTCTCCCTCCTTCAGTTCCTCGATGCCCGCGCAGGCAATGGTCAGCGTAAAGGGCAGGCGGCTCATCATGCCGGTGCCAATGACGCAGTCCCGGGGCATCCCGGCGTAGAGGGAACCCATCTGGGCTTCCAGCTCCGGGCCGGTGCATCCGGCGCAGGCCACCACCAGCACGCTGTCGGTCAGACGGCCCACCAGCCGCTGACCCGGCTTTTCAAAGTGCTTTTTCCACTGGTTGGCCATATAGCTCACCAGCTGGTCCACCACCGGCTGGCCGTACTGCATCCGCAGCTCGGCGTAATGGTCCAGCGAAACCAGCGCCGCCGCAGCCTTGCCGCCCCGGGCGGACAGCTCGTCCAGGCTGGCCCGGAACACCTGTTCCAGGTACCGGCGGTTGAACACCCCGGTCAGAAAATCGTGGTTCATATCGTCCCGGCACATTTCCCGTTCCCGCTCGGTCATCCGGTCCTCAGGCAGCACATTGCCTGCCAGCGGGGCGCACATCTGAAGGCGGTAGTGTTTGCCCTCCACCTCGATCCAGCGGGTCAGCATGCAGCCCACCTGGCCGGCACGCAGCTCATAGTCCACCTGCACGCCGTTGTCCCGCCAGTGGTGAGCGGACTTCGGGTCCAGCTCGGTGAGCGTCACCGCGTCGAAGGCAGCCCGCAGGCCCTCCAGCATCTGCTGCAGCTCTTTTTCGGTTAGTTTCTCTTTCATCTCTAAAAATTCCCCGTCCATCCGGCGCACGCTGCGCCATCCTCCATCCATTCGCCCGCTCCCGGGCCCTTCATCCAAAAATTATAACACATCGGCTCTAAGTTTTCCAGCCCGGCGGCCCGGTTCACCGGCCGCGGAAGCAGACCTCGCACTCCTCCCGGATCTGTTTTGCCAGTGCGGGGGCGGCAAAACCCTGCTCAGCGCGCCAGGCCCAGTTTCCGCCCAGCTTGCCGGGGGTGTTCAGATGGGCCTCGGCCCCAATGCCCAGCCAGTCGTACATCGGGATGATGGCCCGCTGTGCGCTGGAAGCCAGCGCCGCCCGGATCAGCGCGATGCGGGCGGCATCCGTCGTCACGGCGGCCACCTGTTTTTGGGTGGGCTTGCAGGCGGCGGTCAGGTGCAGATAGGCGGCGGCATTGGCCTTTTCCTTGGCAGTGGCTGCATTTTCCCACCAGTCTGCAAGGGTGGTGTTGTCGTGGGTGCCGGGATAGATCACGCAGTTGCGGATGTGGTTGTGGGGCAGGTACTCGTTGTCCCCGCCGCTGAAGGCAAACTGCAGCACCTTCATGCCGGGGAAGCCGCTCTCGGCCAGCAGCTGGCGCACACTGGGGAACAGCTCGCCCAGGTCCTCGGCGATGATGGGCAGCTCGCCCATCGCCCCTTCCAGCGCCCGGAACAGGTCCATCCGGGGGCCGGTCTCCCAGCGGCCGGTGCGGGCGGTCTCGCTGCCCGCCGGGATGGCCCAATATGTATCAAAGCCCCGGAAGTGATCCACCCGCACCAGATCGTAGATGCTCAGTGCATGGCGCACCCGGCGAATCCACCAGGCATAGCCGGTGCTCTTGTGGTACTCCCAGTTGTAGAGGGGGTTGCCCCACAGCTGGCCGTCCGCCGAGAAGTAGTCCGGCGGGCAGCCCGCCACCCGGGCGAATTTCCCCTCCCCGTCCAGCTCAAAGAGCTGGCCGCCGGTCCAGGCGTCCACCGAGTCGGCGGAAACATAGATGGGCAGGTCGCCCAGGATCTTCACGCCCTTTTTGTTTGCATAGGCCTTGACCTTGTTCCACTGGAGCCAGAACTCAAACTGCAAAAACTTCCAAAAGCCGATCTCCTCCTGGTTTTGGGCCGAAAATTCCGCCAGGGCCGCTGTATCCCGTTTGCGGTAGGGCAGCGGCCACTCGGTCCAGGCGTGCATCTCGTTTGCCGCCTTGAGGGCCATGTACAGCGCGTAATCCTCCAGCCATGCCTCATTTTCCAGGGTAAAAGCGTAATATTCATCGGGATAGTACCACGCGCAGCCATGCTGTCCGGCACAGCGGGCCCGCCATGCGGCGTAGGCCTTGCGCAGCACCGCATACCGCCCGGTGTACAGCGCACCGTAATCCACCGTGAGGGGCTCTTTTCCGAAGTCGGTTTCTTCCAGCAGGGCGGCGTCCACCAGGCCCTCTGCCTGCAGCTGGGCCAGGTCGATGAAATAGGGGTTGCCCGCAAAGGCCGAACAGCTCTGGTAGGGGCTGTCGCCGTAACCGGTGGGGCTCAGCGGCAGGATCTGCCAGATGTTCTGGCCTGCCTCGGCCAGAAAATCCACAAACTTGAGCGCCTCGGTGCCAAAACAGCCGATTCCGTAGGGACCGGGCAGGCTGGACACCGGCATCAGGATTCCACATTCGCGCATAGACTATCCCTCTCTCGTTTCTATTCTCTTTTTTGGGGGGAACGGGCCTCTCAGCAGGCCCCTGCCCCGGTACGGCCCGGCCCTCAAAAGGGCGCCGTACCTGTATCTTTCTTATGATAACATATCCGATGGCTATTTTCCACAGGCAAAAATCGTGGTATACTGTGTGCGTCCCCCGCCGGGGGCGATCAATCAACAGGAGGGCGCAGAAAAATGCAGCGCACCCAAAAACTTTATGAAAACGATCCGTTCTGCACCAAGGCGGAGGGAACCGTCCTGGCCGTGGAGGCTCTGCCCGACGGCTCGGGACGGATCGCGCTGGACAGAACGGTCTTTTACCCCGAAGGGGGCGGCCAGCCTGCCGACCGGGGCAGACTGACCCTCGCCGGGGGTGAAACCATCCCCATCACCGACGTACACGAAAAGGACGGGGTCATCTGGCTTTCTGCCGCCGCCCTGCCCGAAGGTCTTGCCGAAGGCGCTGCCGCAAGCCAGGAGATCGACTGGGAATGGCGGTTCGACAAGATGCAGCAGCACACCGGCGAGCATATCCTCTCAGGCACTTTGCACCGGCTGTTCGGGGCGGAGAACGTGGGCTTTCACATCGGGGCCGAGGCGGTGCGGATGGACACCAATATCCCCCTGACCGCCGACCAGCTGCGGCAGGCCGAGCTGGAAGCAAACCAGGCGGTCTGGCAGGATCTGCCGGTAAAGCTGCTCTACCCCACCGCCGAAGAGCTGGCCCAGATCTCCTACCGCTCCAAAAAGGAGATCCTGGGCCAGGTGCGGCTGGTGGAGATCCCCGGGGTGGACCGGTGCGCCTGCTGCGGCACCCACACCGCCACCACCGGCCAGGTGGGCCTCATCAAGATCATCGCCGCCGAGAACTACAAGGGCGGGGTGCGGCTGGCGGTGCTCTGCGGCCGCCGGGCCCTGGAAGAGGTGCAGGCCATGCGGGCCCGCCAGAGCGAGATCGGCGCGCTGCTCAGCGCAAAGCCCAGCGAGACCGCCAACGCGGTGCGCCGGGTCCACAGCGAGCTCACCGCCCTGCACTTTGCCTACACCGGGCTGTGCTTCCAGCTGTTTGACGCCCTGGCCGCCACAGTGCGCCCCGGCGAGGATGCGATCCAGATCCTGCCCGGGCTGGACCCGGACGGGCTGCACCGGCTGGCGGTACGGCTGAGCGAGGCCACCGACGGCCTGTGCGCCGCCCTGACCGCCACCGAAAAGGGCTGCGGCTACTGCCTGGCCCAGAAGGACGGGGATCTGCGGGAGCTGACCCGGGCCCTCAACGCCGCTTTGAACGGACGGGGCGGCGGCAAGCCCGGCATCTGCCAGGGCAGCTGCGCCGCCACCCCCGAACAGGTGGCCGAATTTTTGCGCAGCCGGGCCCGGTGAGCGCCGCATAAAAGACCATTTCAGAACATAAGATGACAAGGAGTTTCATTGACCCATGAGAATGCGTTTCAAACCCTACGCCCGCGCCGAGCTGCTGGCCTCCGACTTCCACGTTCACGACCCCTTCTGCCTCCAGGGGCACTGGCATGAGCAGTTCGCCCGGCCCGAGCAGCCCCTGGTACTGGAGCTGGGCTGCGGCAAAGGCGGCTTTATCTCCCAGCTGGCCTGCGCCCACCCCGAGAACAACTACCTGGGCTTCGACATCACCGACAAGGTGCTGATCCTGGCCAAGCGCAAGATCGAGGCCGCCTACGCCGCCGCCGGCCGCCCGGTGGACAATGTGAAGATTCTGAGCGCCGACATCGAGCGGATCAGCGGCGTTTTGAGCCCCGAGGACCGGGTGAGCCGGATCTACATCAACTTCTGCAATCCCTGGAGCAAAAACGCCTCCTCCAACAAGCACCGCCTGACCTATCCCCGGCAGCTCATCCAGTACCGGGCCTTTTTGGAGGACGGGGGCGAAATCTACTTCAAGACCGACGACGACGATCTGTTCCGGGACAGCCTGGAATACTTCCCGGCTTCGGGCTACGAGATCACCTGGCAGACCTACGACCTCCACGACAACGAGCCGGAGTGGATGATCCGCACCGAGCATGAGGGGCTGTTCACCGAAATGGGCATCAAGACCACGGCCCTCACCGCCCGCACCAAGCCCGGCGAGGCGAGCGTGAGCCGGATCGACCCCAAGAACCTCAAGCGACACGCCGCCGCTGCGGCCGCCGAGGCCGAAGCTCAGAAGGCAGAGGACGCGGAATGAAGG
>CALXGY010000171.1 GCA_944387955.1 uncultured Faecalibacterium sp.
ATTTCTATCCACGCCCTCCGTGAGGAGGGCGACAGCAAATGTGACGGTAAAGCAATAATATTACGGCCGACATTTATTCATTAAGACAAGGGTCACAAAAAAGGGCTTTACATTTTGTTCAGACTGCAACTGATTGTAGAGGAAGCTTTGTTTTTTTCAGTCAAAGAACAGGTATAATCTGGTGCGAAGAAAGCAGGAAATCTCTGTGAACTTCCGGGTCGCACCAAGCCAACTGAGACAATCAGAGCATCCTTCACACCAAAAGAATTCCGTCCTGCGGCCAACGTGGCGTAAGGCCTATTTGCTCCACCTTGGCTGCATAGTGATTGCCCAGACGGTAAAAACGGAGACTATCCGTTTCCGGGTCGATCAGCGCGGCCAATTCTGCTTTGAACAGAGCGTATTGTGATGCATCCAGCATACATTCAAAGACAGAGTTTTGAACCCGCTGGCCATAATTTACACAAGCTTTGGCCACTTTACGCAGACGACGCCGACCGGCAGCTGTCTCGGTGTTCACATCATAAGTGACAAGAACCAGCATAAAATCACCTTTTTATTTCCAGAAAAATGGAGGATACCGTTCCAGATCTCCGCGCAGGGTACGAGCCAGCAGAAGAGACTGGACGTAAGGGACAAGCCCCCAGGGAATCTTTTCGCCAAGGAATGGATGCTGGATGGTTTGCTGTTTTCTCTGCTGCCATGCTGTCAGGAAGGCCCGCCGCCCTTCTTCGGTCAGAAAAACGGCGCCGCTCTCCTGGCGGATACAGTGTTTGGGGAGGACGGTTTTCTGATTGATGCAGGTTAGAACAAAGCGATCCGCAAAGGCGGTGCGCAGTTCTTCCATCAAATCAAGAGCCAGGCTAGTGCGCCCAGGGCGAAGGGTGTGCAGAAAACCGACATAAGGATCCAAACCAACTCCTTCCAGTGCGGCAGCGCAATCCCGAGCCAATAGAGTATAAGCAAAGGAAAGGAGTGCATTGACCGGATCCAGAGGCGGCCGCCGGGTACGGCGGACGAAGGAAAAATCTTTTTTCTGCTGCAGAATCAGATGATTCAGGACACCAAAATAAAGCTGGGCAGCTTCTCCTTCGATGCCGCGAAGCTCTTCTGTTGTCATGGCATTTTCGATTTTGGGCAGAGCAGCAGCCAGCTGGGCCGAGACCGTTTTGAGGGTTTCCACGGGGACGCGCTGCGGATGATCGCGGGTGGCTCGTTCCAGAACCCAGCGGGCGTTGTAGACCTTTCCCAGAAGAAAGCCTTTGGCGTATCGGCAGCAAGCACCTGGATCATCTGCGGCACAAAATTGCTGCTGGCGCAGAAATACGTTGCCTTTGGTCTGGCCCACAGAACGAGCTAGAAAATGTCCGCGGGGTGTAAAAAAGGCCAAATCTACACCCCGCTGTGCGCAGGCACCCATCAGAGCAGGAGAAGCACCGGGGTAGGAAAAACAGAGGATGCCCTCCAGGGTGTGCAGCGGAAACCGGGCTGTTTCGGTTTGATCCTGCTTGACGACAACGTTTTCGCCATCCAGGGCCAAATAGCTGCTTTCGGTCAGGACAAAAAGGGTATTCAGCAGCTTTCTCATGGCGTTTCTCCTTCGGATTCTTGCAGATGAGTGCGGATGTACACAGCTGGATTGGCGCGGCGGCACAGAACAGGCAGACAAAGTTCTTTCAGCGAACAGGCATTGCAGTGCTTTCCGGGTTTAACTTTGGGCGTGTAACCCCGAGCGAAGAGACTGTACATTTCATCTGCTGTGGTCTGGGTCTTTTGGCGCAGCTCTGGCGTCAGGGGAACGCATTCGCGCCGCCGGGTTTCGGCATAGAAAAGGAACGCCTGCGGAATGGTGCAGACCAGCATTTCTTCCAAAGCCATTGCTTGGGCGCAGAGTTGGAGACGGTCCGCGTCGTTGCTTTTCGGGGCCCCGTGTTTATACTCCACTGGTACAGGAAGCCAAAGGCCCGAAAAACCTTCCAATACGATACCTTCGGGGTCAGTATGAAACTCTACCACATCGCATGTCCCGGTCATTTTCAGACGGTGGCTGATGACGCGCAGGCCGCGAACAACTAAGAGATCTCCTCGTTTTTCATGGAAAGTCTCGTCATGGCAGCGCTGGTGCAGCAGCTGCCCCTCTGTTGTCCGCAAGTTTTCGGCCCATTGCTGCTCCAAGTGGATCAAAGCCCACTGACGCCGGCAAAAGGAAAAGTGCTGGATGCCGGACATCATCAGATAGCTGTCCGGGTCCATCAGGAAAGCCTCTCGCAGGTGACACCGGCAGGCAGTTGTTCGTCTACCGTTACCACATAGTCGCTGTACTTGCGGGGAACTGTCACACCCTGCGCATGGTCCACATGAACTGCATCAAACAGTTTGTAAGCGGGGGCATTGCCCAGTTCGCTGTCGTGTTTGAAGACGATCAGTTCCCGCACTGCCATTTTGCCCCGAGCGGCGCTGTGGTCATTTTCAAACATATTCAGGATGGCCTGCCACAGAAGCTGCAGATCCTGTTCTGAAAAGCCGGTGACCTTGCGGGCCAGATTGGCAGAGACATATCCTTCAGCCCGGTAGAGGCCATAGGGAACAATATACTTGCGGCCCATTTCGGTGCCTTTTTTCTCAGCGTCAGCCTCGGTGGTAATGGCCACTCGGGTGATGGTGATCTCCTGGGGCAGGATGGGGTCCACGCTGCGGGCAAAGCTCAGCTGAACCGGTCCCCGCACCTGACCGCAGTTCAGAGCGCCTTTGACAAAGGTAGTCATGACCGCGCCAAAGGTGCGGATGTCGTAGAACTTCTGGCACATGAAGTCACGTATTTTGCCATCCAGGGTAGGATCGTCTTTTTTGGCCGCTTTCAGGTCTTTGCTGACGCCCAGATAGGACAGGGCTTCCGCATCGCTGCGCTGCAGGGGGACCTGGTCTTTGATGTAGATCCGGTAGCCTTCGGCGTCTTCCTTAGCTGTTTCCACATAGTTGCGGATCTTGCGTTTCAGGCATACGTCGGTGACCAGACCATAACCGGTTTCAGGGTCCACCCGGGGCATATTGCCGGAATCGGGATCGCCGTTTGGATTGCCGTTTTCAACATCAAACAGAACGACAAAATCATAGCGGTTTTTGATGGGCTCGGACATGGTTACTTTTC
>CALXGY010000172.1 GCA_944387955.1 uncultured Faecalibacterium sp.
CCAACGCAAAGATCACGCTGGAGGTGTCCGAGGAGGTCCTGGCCGAGCGCAAGGCAAAGTATGTGGCCCCCGAACCCAACATCAAGACCGGCTGGCTGAGCCGCTACGCCCGCATGGTCACCAGCGCAAACCTGGGCGCGGTGCTGAAGTAAATGCCGCTGAACAGGCCGGAAACCGCCTCAGAGCGCATATAATGGCACGCTCTCCCCTTTCAGCCTGCAAACCTTATAAATAGAGAAACTCCCCTCAGAAGGATTTCCCTGGAAATGAGACCAGGAAGTTCGGCTGAGGGGAGTTTTTTTGCCCCAAGTTCTGTGATATGGCGCTCCACCTGAGCCAGCAAGGCCGGATAGATTGCATCCGGCGTGTCTCTGTGGCCGATGAAGAAACAGATTTTTCTGTCCATAGGCTGTCCTCCCTTTATAGTTGTGTAGTTCGTTAAAATTATACGATATAAATGATTAAATTGCAACGAATTACAAAAGTATAATTTACGAAGAACACAAGCAAAGGGAGTGGCTCAGGTGAAGGATATCCTTTCTGTTATTACCAGCTACCGCGAGGAACGCGGCTGGACCGAATACCAGCTTGCAGAACTCTCTGGTCTCCCGCAGTCCACCATCTCTTCCTGGTATCGGAAAAATATGATTCCCACCATTCCTTCCCTGGAAAAGATTTGCGCTGCTTTTGGAATCACACTCTCGCAGCTCTTTGCCGAAGGGAACGAACCGGTCTCCCTGACCGACTCTCAGAAAAAACTTCTGGAATGCTGGGCAAGATTGAGCAAGGAAAAACAGGACGCCCTGTTTGCCCTGATCGAGATAATGTAAATCGAGGCGGTACCCCTTGTATATTGGTGAAGCAGTCAAGGAACGCATTTTGGAGCTCTGCCGGGAGAAGAATATCTCCATCAACAAGCTGAGCACCATGAGCGGTGTCACCCAGTCCACAGTCAACAACATTGTCAGCGGCCGCAATCGGAGCGCCACCATTTCCACCATCAAAAAGCTCTGTGATGGCCTGGGCATCACCATCGAGCAGTTCTTTGATTCAGACCTGTTCCGGGACCTGGACCAGGAAATCCAGTAAAAAAGCCCGTCTGCATCGTACATAAACTGTGAACCGCCTCCAGCAGGGCCGCAAACCGGTTCTGAGCGCAGCAAAGGCGCTCTCCCCTTTCGGCCCGCAGACCTTATAAACAGAGAAACTCCCCCCGAACGGATGATTTTACAGCACGCTGCTGTGCATCTGTGTTCGGGGGGAGTTTTTTCAGCGGGACAGAGGATGGTCTATCCTGGTCTGTGAGAAATCAAGCTGGATGGACAAGCGCCCCTCTTTGTACGCCGCAGAGATCCGGCCGCCCATCTGTTCGGTCAGCCTTCGGGCAATGGACAGGCCCAGGCCCGTGGAATTCTGCGCTGCGTTCACTGTATAGCAGCGGTCAAACATTTTCTCAACGGAAAGAGGGTCCAGACCCGGAGCAAAATTGGAGAATTCGATCCGCCCGGCCTCATCCAGCGTGACCCGCAAATCTCCTGCACTGTATTTCAGCACGTTGGACAAAACATTTTCCAGCACCCGCTCCAGGGCGGACCGGTCCAGGGAAAAGCGGCCCTTCGGCTGGGACAAACTGAGGTCGGGGAGGATCTTCTTCTGTTCCAACGCTCCATAAAAAGCGAGAAGGGCTTCTTCCAGTGCCTGCCGCAGCTCCACCGGCCGCAGATGCAGTTCCGGTCCGGATGCGGTCATGGAATAGCGGAGCAGCTCTTCGGTGAGATTTTTCATTGCCTGGGTGCGGTTTTCAATCTGTTCCAGATACCGCCTTGCATCCGGTGAGAGCTCCTGCTTTGCCAGAAGCTCCACATATCCGCAGATCGCTGTAAGCGGAGTGCGCAGATCGTGGGAGAGATTTGTCACGGCTTCTTTTACCTCCTGGTCTCCCCGCTGGTAAAGCCGTCTCTGTGTACGCAGCAGGCGCAGCTGAACATTGATGTCCGAGGCAAGCCGCCGCAGATAGGGGTCCCGGCTGGACAGATCGATCAATGTATTGGTATCCGCCGTCAGCCGTTCCTGAAAGGCCTTCCCGATCTCCTGTGCAGCCTTTTGCATCAGATGGATCTTTACACAGAGTGCACAGATGATCAGCAGCGCAATACTCAGCAGCGCCCACAGGATACCGTTCATAACAACCTCTCATTTGATGTCTTTGTGCTGGAAAAGCTGGAGCCCGGCCCACAAAACAATGGCGGTAAACAAGATAGAAAGAAGGATCAGCCGTACAGGAGAATCAATCTCCGCATTGCGCATCAGCTGCGCCTGTCCGGTAGGAAGAAATTCCAGAAACCAGCTGCAAAGCGTCCTTACCGTGCCGGACAGGTACAGCGGATTGGGGGTGGGGGCCACCTCTTGCAATGTGCCCTGGTAATAGTACATGCCGCCCGTCCATTCCGGCTCCGCAAGGCGGTCATAAACAGCCCCGGCCAACAGGGCGAGGCCCACCCAGACCGCAAGGGAAAGGATCACGGTCATCGCCTTGTTGCCCGAAAACAAATTCACCAGAACAAACAGGGATGCAAAGGATGCGGCAAAACCCACCGCAGCCAGCAGATACAGCACCACTTCCCGACCGGTCATGGAAAAGGGGCCGATCCAGAGCAATCCCGCTGCGCTGCCCAGGAACCACATGCCCTCATACGCAAGACAGGCTCCAAAACAGACCAGATAATCGGTCAGATAAATATGGCTGCGGGTATGCCCGACGATGAGCTTGTTGCGGACCGTTCCATCTGCAAATTCGGCGCTCAGGAACAAGCTGATGAAAGCGGCAAACAGCGCGCCCATATAGGGAGCCATGGAAAAGAAGTAGTTGTCCAGCGTTCGGACCAGCCCTGCCTGGGCCATGCCCGCCGCACTCAGGGAGTAATTCCAGCTGGAGAGCACCGAGACAAAAAGCAGCCCGAAGAGGGTCAGCCAAAAGAACCAATTCTTTCTCCACCGGACAAGACTTGCCGAAAACAATTTATTCATTGCGGTCCCCTCCCACCAGCGCGAGGAAATAACTTTCCAGGCTTTGATCCTTTTCCTGTACTTCCAGCAGCTCACAGTGTTCCTGCTCCAGCGCCAGCACAAGCTGTGTAATGTTCAATTTGCCGAAAATATCGGCGCTGGTGTCTGAAATCACCTTGTATTCCACACCCTTGGCATCCAGGACCCGGGCCAGTATCTTCACATCCGATACGGTCGCATGCATGCATTTGCGCCCGGAACGCTCAAACTCTGCTGCGCTGATTTCCCGAATCATCCGTCCGCTGTCGATAAAGCCATAGAAGGTAGCAAGCCTGGAAAGCTCGTCCAGGATGTGGCTGGAGATCAGGATGGTCACCTGGTATTCCCGATTCAGTTTCAGGAGCAGTTCCCGCACCTCGATAATGCCCTGGGGGTCAAGGCCGTTGATGGGTTCATCCAGCACAAGGAAATCCGGAGAGCCGCAGAGGGCCGCCGCAATTCCCAGCCGCTGCCGCATCCCCAAGGAAAAATGACCGACCTTCTTTCGGCCTGTGTTTTCCAGCCCCACCAAATGCAGCAGCTTTGGAACATTGGAATCATCCGGCAGGCCCAGGACCCGATTTTGAAGCCGGAGATTTTCTTCCGCGGTCATATTCCCATAGAGCGCGGGGGTCTCCACCACCGCCCCCATTCTCCTTCGGGCAAGGGAAAGCTCCTTCTCTCCATAGCTGGCGTGATACAGCGTAAAGCTTCCGGCGGTGGGATGCTGCAGGCCGCAGATGATCCGGATCAGGGTGGTTTTTCCGGCTCCGTTCTTCCCCACCAGGCCATAGATGGACCCTTTGGGGACATGCATGGTCAGATCTTTCAGTGCTTTAAAATTGCGGTAATCCTTGCATAGACCGTTTGTCTGCAAAACATAATCCATTTTCTTTCTGCCTCCTTTTGTGGCTCTATTTTACAATCAAACCGTCAAGGACACGGTAAAGAAATGGGTAAAGATTCGGTCAAGATTCCATATCCAATTTAAAGCCAATCCCCCATACCGCCCGGATGTATTCCCTGCCGCCCATCTCCCGGAGCTTTTTTCTCAGGTTGCTCACATGCTGTTTGAGGGAGCTTTCGGTGCAGTCCGGCGTGTCCTCCCCGATCCGGTCCAAAATGGCCGCCTTGGAAATCGCCCGGGAAGGATTGTACAGCAGCAGTTTCAAAACAGCATATTCGGTTTTGGTAAGATGCACCGGACGGCCGTTCACCGTCACCTCCCGGGACACGGTATCCAGACATATATCCCCCACCTTCAGCACCGAAGCGGCCGGGCCAGGATTTTGACGCAGCTGTACCTGAATCCGGGCCAGGAGCTCCTCAAGGACAAAGGGTTTTGTAACATAGTCCGCTGCGCCCTTCAGCAGCAGTTTTACCTTGTCGTCCACATCCGCTTTGGCGCTGACCACGATCACCGGGACGCCCTGCATCTGTGAAAGGATCTCCTCGCCGGAAAGACCCGGAAGCATCAGGTCCAGCAAGATCAGGTCCGGCTTTCTTTCCTTCAGCAGGTACAGCGCCTCTGTTCCCGAATAGGCTCTTTCCACCTGATACCTTTCCCGCTGCAAAACCTCCTGCAGCATATCGCCAATGGCCGGATCGTCCTCTATGATCGCAATTCTTTTCATG
>CALXGY010000173.1 GCA_944387955.1 uncultured Faecalibacterium sp.
TGGCCAAGGCCATGGATATGACCGTCGAGCGGGTCCGGGAGATTCAGCGGATGGCCCAGGAGCCCGCCAGCCTGGAGAGCCCGGTGGGCGAGGAGGAGGATTCCTCCCTGGGCGATTTCGTCGCCGACGAGAACGCCGAGGCCCCCGGCAAGGCCGCCGACCGCGCCATGGTGGCCCAGCAGATCAACCTGGCCCTCAAGAGCCTGACCCCCCGGGAGGAGAAGGTCATCCGCCTGCGCTTCGGCCTGGACGACGGCCGCCCCCGCACCCTGGAAGAGGTGGGCCGGGACTTCGGCGTCACCCGCGAGCGTGTGCGCCAGATCGAGGCCAAGGCCATCCGCAAGCTCCACAGCCGCAAGTGCCTGACCCTGCTCAACGGCCTCATCGAGTGATTTTTCCGGTGTAACCGGCATAAGCAAGACCTCGCCCCGCTCCTTTGTGAGCGGGGCTTTTTGTTGCCCCTCCTGCCAAAAATGCAAAAAAGCTCCCCCTTCGCTCTTGAGTATCCGGCCAAATTGTGGTATACTAAGTCGTACGGTTCGAGCCTTTGGGCCCAAACCGAACGCTGCGCCATCGCCAAGCGGTAAGGCAGGGGACTTTGACTCCCCCATCGTAGGTTCGACTCCTGCTGGCGCAACCAAACAAAAACCCGCATGGGTGCTGGAAAAACCAGTGCCCATGCGGGTTTTCTTGTTTTCAGGGCAAGCGCCGCTGCGTTTTGGCGGGCAAAACCGCGCTTTTCTGCGGGGTTGAAAGTGGCTCTTCGCTCTTCCTTCGCTGGCGTTCGCTGACAGCCCTCACCAGGCCTGTTATACTGATTCTATGTGACGGCTCCGCTTCGGCGGTGTTAGCCCTGGGGCCTTGAAGCGGTGTACGGGAAACCGTCCGATCCGACGCCAGGTACATGGCAGGGGCTCCTGCAGGGAGCATTTCGGTGCTCTCTATTTTTGTGCCCGCAGGCATTGCGTTCCACCGCCAGCCCTGGTTAAAGAGTCTTTTTGTGTTCTCTGCTGTTCATGGGCCGGTTTTTGTGGTAAAATGGCAGGCGCAGGAGGGGAGGAATAACATGTTTCAGTTTCTGCTTGTGGTGATTTATCTGTCCTTTATCAGTCTGGGCCTGCCGGACGCGCTGCTGGGCTCGGCCTGGCCCAGCATCTACCCCGAGCTGGGGGTGCCGGTCTCCTATGCGGGCATCATCTCCATGATCATTGCGCTGGGGACCATCTTTTCCAGCTTGCAGAGCGACCGGCTCACCGCCCGTCTGGGCACCGGCAGGGTGACGGCGGGGTCGGTGGCCATGACCGCCGCCGCGCTGCTGGGCTTTTCGGTCTGCCGCAGTTTTTGGGGGCTCTGCCTCTGGGCGGTGCCCTATGGCCTCGGGGCGGGCAGCGTGGACGCCAGCCTCAACAACTATGTGGCCCTGCACTATGAGAGCCGACACATGAGCTGGCTGCACTGCTTTTGGGGCATCGGCGCCACCACCGGCCCCTATGTGATGGGCTATGTGCTCACCGCGGGCTGGGGCTGGAACACCGGCTACCGGGTCATCGGCCTGCTGCAGCTGGTGCTCACTGCGGTGCTGGTGTTCAGCCTGCCCCTCTGGAAGGGCCGCTCCGGCCCGGCCGGGCCCGGCGGAGAGGCGGCCAAACCCCTGACCCTTGCCCGGATCCTGGCCATCCCGGGGGCAAAGACGGTGATGGGGGCCTTCTTCTGTTATTGCGCGCTGGAGCAGACCGCCGGGCTCTGGGCGGCCAGTTACCTGACCCTTTACCGGGGCTTGACCCCGGAGCGGGCCGCCGCCGGAGCCAGTATGTTCTATCTGGGCATCACCCTGGGGCGGCTGGCCTCCGGCTTTGTCACCATGAAGCTCAACGATACCCAGATGATTCGGCTGGGGCAGGGGATCGTCGCGGCGGGCCTTGCGGCCCTGCTGCTGCCCGGGCCCCAGGGTCTGGCCCTGGCGGGTCTGGCGCTGGTGGGCCTGGGCTGTGCCCCCATCTATCCCTGCACCATCCACGCCACCCCCGCCCGGTTCGGGGCCGACCGCTCCCAGGCGGTCATCGGGGTGCAGATGGCCGCCGCCTATGTGGGCACCTGCGCCATGCCGCCCATCTTTGGCTGGCTGGCAAACCATCTCACCATCGCGCTGCTGCCGGTCTATCTGCTGGCGCTGCTGGCGGTCATGGCGCTGCTGAACCGCCGGCTGGCCGCCGCTGAATGACAAAAACATTAGCGCCCGGCGCTGTGCCTGCTCTAGCGGCAGGGCACAGCGCCGGGCGTTGCTTTTCGTTTGGGTCAGGTGCGGGCCCTGCGGCTCCGGAACCACTGGAAGAGCAGCCCCGCCAACAGCCCCGCCAGCGCCGGGCAGACCCAGCCGAAGCCTTTTTCGGCCAGGGGCAGCAGCTGCGCCAGGTTAGCGGCGGGCCGCAGATGCAGAGCGTCCAGGGCCTGCGGGGGCAGCGCCCGGATCAGATCCAGCAGCGCCGCCGGAGCGGTGAAGCCCAGTGCCCAGACCAGCACGGCCCGGCTGGACCGGGGGAACAGCAGGGTCAGCAGGATCAGCAGGATGGACAGCGGATAGAGGAACATGAGCACCGGGGCCGAATAGGCCAGGATGGCGTCCAGCCCCAGATTGGCGATGAGGAAGGAGATCAGGCAGAAGCTCACCGCCCAGACCCGGTAGGAGGGCCCCTTGGGGAACAGCTGTACAAAGGTCGCGCCGCAGCTGGTCACCAGGCCCACGGTGGTTTTCAGACAGGCCACCGTAACGGTGCAGGCCAGAATCGCCGCCCCGGCTGCACCGAAGTAGTGCTGGGCGATCTGGGCCAGGGCCTCGCCCCCGTTGGAAGCCGCTGCAAACAGCCCCCGGCTCGGGGCGCCCACCACCGCCGCCAGCAGGTAGATGAGGGCCATGAGCAGGGCGCTGAACACCCCGGCCCGCACCGTGTCCCGGGCGATCTGGCCCGGCTCGGTGACCCCCAGCTGCCGGATGGCGTCCACTACGATGATGCCGAAGGCCAGCCCCGCCAGGGCGTCCATGGTGTTGTACCCCTCCAGCAGGCCGGCGGCGAAGGCGTCCGCTGCGTAGGCCCCGGAGGGCAGAATCTGCCCCACCTGCCCCAGCGGCGATGTGAGGGCCCGCAGGATCAGCAGGCCCAGAAAGCAGAGAAACAGCGGGTTGAGCACCTTGCCGATCCAGGTCAAAATCTGCCCCGGGCGCAGCGAGAAGAAGAGGGCCAGCCCGAAGAACAGGGCCGAAAAGACCCCGAGGGCCAGATTTTGGGGGACGCCGGGTAGCAGCTGCTGGACCCCCACGGTATAGGAGACGGTGGCGCAGCGGGGGATTGCAAAAAAGGGCCCGATGGTCAGATAGAGCAAACAGGTAAAGAAGAGCCCGTATTTCCGGCCCGCCCGGCTGCTGAGCTCGAACAGCCCCCGGGTGCGGCTGAGGCCCAGGGCCGCCACCCCCAGCAGCGGCAGCCCCACCCCGGTGATGAGGAATCCGGCGCAGGCGAGCCAGACGTTCCGCCCGGCCAGCTGGCCCATGGAGACGGGAAAGATCAGGTTCCCCGCACCGAAAAACATGCCGAACAGCATGCTCGCCACCGCGAGCAGCTCCCGGAATCGCAGTTTTTTCATGAAAAACGACCTCGTTTTCTTTCTGTGTATTTGGCTGCGCCGCCGCGCAAGACGCCCCGCAGCTCCCGTTGGGGAGGATGCGGGGCGCTTTTTCTCTTGGCGGGGGCGCAGGCGCGCCTTTTCAGCCCAGGGCGCTGAAGTCCGGCCGGATGATCTCTTTCAGCGAGAAGATACCGTTTTCATATTCCAGCCGGAAGATGGTGCAGTTGGGGATGCCCGGCTGATACTGCACCTCGTTGTACGGGGCGAAATGACGGATGAAATTGGCGCAGGCCCCGCCGTGGGAGACCGCCAGCACCACCTGGTGATCGGCCTTGTCCATGACCCCTTGCAGGGTGCTCACCATCCGCTGTACCAGCTGCTGCTCCGACTCTCCGCCGAAGGGAACATAGAAATCCCCATAGGGGGGCTTGGGCTGGAGGCACTGGTCTTTGCCCTCGAACACCCCGAAGTTCCACTCCTTCAGCCCCTTGAGGCGGGTATAGAGCCGGCCGGGGCCGACGCAGAGCTCCAGGGTGTCGCTGCACCGCTCGGAGGTGGAGCAGTAAAGATGATCGAAGGTGATGCCGCTGCGTGTGAAGTATTCCCCGGCGATGCGGCACTGAGCCTTGCCCAGCTCGGTCAGGGGAGAGTCGCACCAGCCCTGGATCTTGTTCTGTACATTGAACAGGGTCTGTCCGTGGCGCATGAGGTAGAGGGTCTTTTTCATACAATGCCTCCCTTTATAATTACCTTATAAATAGAATAAGAGAGCCGGGGCGCCCTGGGCGGGGGACCGGTCTCACAAAACCGCCCCGCTTTGTCTCAGCCCAGGATGCGGCAGTGCTTGTCCGCCCGGTTGAGCACCTGGCATCCGTCCTCGGTGACCAGCACCAGATCCTCGATCCGCACCCCGAACTCCCCGGGCAGGTAGACCCCCGGCTCGATGGAGAAGATCATGCCCGGCTGGGCAAGGGTGGGGTTTGCGCTGCTCACGTCCCCCTGTTCATGGTCCCGCTGGCCGATGAAG
>CALXGY010000174.1 GCA_944387955.1 uncultured Faecalibacterium sp.
CAGCGATCAGCTGAAGATCGTCGAGGGCCGCCATCCGGTGGTGGAGCAGGTGCTCAAGGGCAGTCTGGTTGTGCCCAACGATACCACGCTGGACTGTGCCGACAACCGCTGCCTCAGCATCACCGGCCCCAACATGGCGGGCAAATCCACCTACATGCGCCAGAATGCGCTGATCGCACTGATGGCCCAGATCGGCTCTTTTGTCCCGGCCAGGGAGTGCCGGATGGGGGTGGTGGACGCCATCTTCACCCGGGTGGGCGCATCGGACGACCTGGCCGCAGGTCAATCTACCTTTATGGTGGAGATGACCGAGGTGGCCCAGATCCTCAAAGCGGCCACCCATCACAGCCTGGTGGTGCTGGACGAGATCGGCCGGGGAACCTCCACCTTTGACGGCATGAGCATTGCCCGGGCGGTGGTGGAGCACATTGCCGATCCCAAAAACAAGCTGGGCTGCAAGACCCTCTTTGCTACCCACTACCACGAACTTACCGACCTGGAGGGTACCGTGGAGGGGGTCAAGAACTACAACATCGCGGTCAAGCGCCGGGGCGAGGACATCACCTTCCTGCGGCGGATCGTGCGGGGCCCGGCGGACGACAGTTATGGCATCGAGGTTGCAAAGCTGGCCGGTCTGCCCGGCAGCGTGATCAAGCGGGCCCACGAGGTACTGCGCACGCTGGAGGCCACTGCCCCCAAGACCAAGGTGGAACAGATGGATTTTGACGCGCTGGAATCCTATGCATCCCCGGCTCTGCCCTCGGAAGCAATGGAAAAGCTGGAAGCTCTGGACGTGGAGACCCTGACCCCCATCGAGGCGCTGAACTTCCTCTATGAACTCAAAAAGACCCTGAAGGGCAGCATTACAGGCTGAGGGGCTGCCCGCTGCATCAAAGGAGGTGCTGTTCTATGGCTGTCATCCATGTACTGGATAAACATACGGCGGAGCTGATCGCCGCAGGCGAGGTGGTGGAGCGGCCCGCCTCGGTGGTCAAGGAGCTGCTGGAAAACGCCATCGACGCCGGGGCCACCCAGGTCACGGTTTCCATCGAATCCGGCGGAATCAAGCTCATCGAAGTCAGCGACAACGGCAGCGGCATCGAGCCGGAGGACATTCCCACCGCATTCATCCGCCACGCCACCAGCAAGATTTCCACCGAGGCGGCTTTGAACAGCATCCACACTCTGGGCTTCCGGGGCGAGGCGCTGGCCTCCATTGCCAGTGTGGCCCGGGTGGAACTGCTGACCTGCACCCCGTCGGCGGAGTATGCCAGCAGCTACCGCATCGAGGGCGGGGAGGAGCTGGGCATCGCCCCCGGCGCCCGGGGCGTCGGCACCACCATTCGGGTGCGGGATCTGTTCTACAACACCCCGGCCCGGATGAAGTTCCTGAAAAAGGATTCCAGCGAGGGCACCTTTGTGGCGGACTTGGTGGGCCATGTGGCCCTCAGCCGCCCGGACGTGCAGTTTCGGTTTGTGCGGGAGGGCAAGCTCCAGTTTGTGACCCCCGGCGACGGGCAGCTGCGCGGAGCCGTGTATGCGGTGCTGGGCCGGGAGTTTGCCCGGGACCTGCTGGAGGTGGATGATGCCAGCGGCCCCTACCGGCTGCGTGGACTTGTCACCCTGCCCCGGAGCTGCCGCGCCAGCCGCAGCATGCAGTACTTCTACATCAACGGCCGCTATGTGCGCAACCGCACCATGATGGCCGGGCTGGAAGCCGCATTCAAAGGCACCACCATGCAGGGCAAGTTCCCGGGGGCGGTGCTGATGCTGGAGATGCCCCCGGAGCTGGTGGATGTGAATGTCCATCCGGCCAAGACCGAGATCCGCTTTGCCCATGAGAACGACGTGTTTGACGTGGTCTATCATGCGGTAAAGCTGGCTTTGGCCCAGCCGGGAAGCGGGGAACGACGCTTTTCCTTTGCTCCGCAGCAAAAGGAGAATAAGACTGAAACGGCTCGTTTGGCATCCGAAAAAATCACGGAAAAATTAGAAACAAACGAATTAAAGACAAAAAATGCTGAAAAGCAAGAAAACTTTACAGGCCTTTCTGCGGTAATTCCGGGGCAGTCCGAACCGGGCGCCCTGAAGCCCGCCGCTGTAAAACCAGCGGCAAAGACCTGCGCCGCAAAACCGGCAGCGGAACACTCTTTTGAACCCAAAAAGAGCTCGGTCCTGCTGCGGGATTCGGCGGCGGAATCCTCCTCCTTCCGCCGGGCGGGCAGTGAGTTCCTGCTGGACATTCAGCCGGAACTGCCGGAGGAGCCTCAGCTGAAGGATGCCTTTGGGACCTGGGCAGAGCCCCGGCCTTTGGAAAAAGCTGAGGAACCTTTGGAGCTGCCGAAGGAAGAGGAGGACAAGGCAGCTGCGGCGATTGCTGCAAACCCGGCGCCCTGCCGCCCCGGCCTTCCGCAGGATGCGGCAGAAAGCGAACCGGGAAAAATCCCCTCTGCCAAACCGGCCCCGGGACCGGCGCCCCAGAAGGAACAAGCCGCTGCACAGCCGGTCGAGCCGGAGCAGACGGTCCTCCCTGGAACAGAAGAGCCCCGGCGGCTCAAATACGTGGGGGAGGTGTTCCGAACCTACATCATTGCCCAGCAGGGGGAGGAACTCTGTTTTATCGACAAACACGCCGCCCATGAGCGGCAGCTGTACGAAAAGCTCAGCGCGGATTACGGCAGCGTGGACAGTCAGATGCTGCTGACCCCCCAGGTGGTGGACCTCTCGGCAGAGGAAAAGCAGGCGGTGCTGGAAAATCTGCCCCTGCTGGAAAACGCGGGCATCGAGGTCAGCGACTTCGGCGGGTGCAGCCTGCTGCTGCGGGCGGTGCCGGTGGATGTGGAGCCGGCCCACGCCGAAGATCTTCTGGTGGAACTGGCGGATAAGCTGGCCCGGGGCAGTCGGGACGCACTGAGCGAGCGCACCGAATGGGTGCTGCATTCCATTGCCTGCCGCGCCGCCATCAAAGCAGGGGACCACACCTCGGCCCAGGAGCTGATGGCCCTGGCGGAGAAAATCCTCTCCGGCAAGGTGCCGCCCTTCTGCCCCCATGGCCGCCCCTGTGTGCTCAAGCTGACCCGAAAGGAGCTGGAAAAACAGTTTGGACGGATCGTATAATCAGAATTCTTTGAATCAAAAACCCGCGGTGCTGGCGGTGGTGGGCCCCACCGCCACCGGCAAAACCGCTCTGGGGGTGGCGCTGGCCCAGCGATTCAAAGGTGAGGTCATCAGCGCCGATTCCATGCAGATCTACCGGGGGCTGGACATTGGCACCGCCAAGGTGACCCCGGAGGAGACCTGCGGCATCCCACACCACTGCGTGGACTTCCTTTCACCGGCGGAGAGCTTCAGCGTGGCCCAGTTTACCGCCATGGCCGGGCAGCTGATTCAGCAGATCCGGGCGCGGGAGAATCTGCCCATTCTGGTGGGCGGCACCGGGCTGTATGTCCAGAGTCTTTTGTACGGGGTGCGCTTTGTGGAGCAGGCCCCCGCCCAAGGGCTGCGGGAACAGCTGGCCGAAGAGCTGGCTCGGCGGGGCGCGCAGGCCATGTATGAGGAGCTGGCGCGTTTAGACCCGGAGGCGGCGGCCGCCACCCATCCCAACAACCATGTGCGGGTGCTGCGGGCGCTGGAGCATTACCGGGCCACCGGTCAGACCCTCAGCCAGCAGAAGGCCCAGTCCCGCCCGGCGGAAAAGCCCTACCATGCTTTGATTTTGGGACTGGATATCCCGGACCGGGCCGAGCTATACCGCCGGATCGACCTTCGGGTGGATCGGATGATGGAGCAGGGCCTGCTGGAGGAAGCAAAGTTTGTCTACGACCAGCGGGAGAGCTGCCGCACCGCCGCTCAGGCCATCGGCTACAAAGAATTCTTCCCTTATTTTGAACAAGGCGCTGCCCTGGAAGGCTGCGTAGCCAAGCTCAAACAGGCTTCCCGCAACTATGCCAAGCGCCAGTTGACCTGGTTCCGTCACATGGAGGGGGTCACCTGGCTGGATGCCTGCAGTCCGGACCTTCCGGCACAGGCTGCGGCGCTGACCGAACGATTCTTGAAAGAGGTGAATCCCCTGTGA
The DNA here is from genome assembly GCA_944387955.1 of uncultured Faecalibacterium sp. Taxonomy (GTDB): domain Bacteria; phylum Bacillota; class Clostridia; order Oscillospirales; family Ruminococcaceae; genus Faecalibacterium. Next base: position 4,076 of record CALXGY010000174.1, read on the forward strand.
GAAAACCGGACAACGCATCTCCCGGGGCCTCCCGGCTGCTGGTGATCTTTGCCGGAACGGTGGTGATCTGCCTGATCCTCGCTCTGTTTTATGTGGGCTTTCAGGCGATGCGGGTCATCAATCCGCCGATCCAAAAAGAAACGGCCCTCATGGCCACGGTGGAAGAGACGGTGCAGGCCGAAGGGGTGCTCCTTTTCACCGAGACAATCGTGCCGGGCAGTGATCAGATCGGGTATCTGGTGGAGGACGGCGAGCGGGTTTCCGCCGGTACGACGGTGGCGGAGGTCTACACCGATCCCTCCCAGGCGTCCCTTCGGGTGCAGCTGACCGAGCTGAACCAGCAGATCGCGCTGCTCACCAAATCCCAGAACGCCCCCTCGGCCCAGCTGGATACCCTGCTGATGGACCGTGCCGCCGCGCTCTATCTGCTGATGGACACCCTTGACCAGGGCGACTATGGCCAGACCTCCCAGGACGGAGAGGCCTATCTGCTGGCCCAGAGCCGTTTGTGGGTCACCACCGGCGAAGCGCCGGATCTGGGCGCTCAGATCGCCGCTCTCACGGCGCAGGTCCAGACCCTCCAGGCGCAGCTGGGCAGCCCGGCCCAGATCACCGCTCCGGTCACCGGCTATTTTGTCCGGGCCGGTGTGGCCCGCCAGCTGACCCAGTCCGCAGAAGCGATTCTCGCACTGGACGCCGCAGGGCTGCGCAGCCTGCTGGACCAGGGGGTGGATACCTCTCTGACCGGCTGCGCGGGCAAAATGGTCTCCGGTTTCAGCTGGGTATACTGCGGCGTCTGTTCTTTTGAGGAAGGGCAGAAGCTGCTGGGAGCGGACGGCAAGGTGCGCAGCAGCAAGGTCGGCATCCGTTTTCCGGGTCAGACCGAGGACAGCCTTTCTGCAAAGCTGACCTCGGTCACCCTGGATGAGGCCAATGGCCTGGCCCGGTTCACCCTCCAGTGCGATTCCATCACCGCAGACCTGCTCCGGCTGGGGCAGGCGGATGCCGAGATCATCCTCAGCGAGACCACCGGTCTGCGGATTCGCGCCCAGGCTGTCCACTACCAGATGGAGCAGACCGAGGATGCGGACAAAGGAGAAAACTATCTGCCCGGCGTCTATGTGAAGTTCGGCAATATGGCGCGCTTTTGCCGCATCGATCCGGTGGACAGCGAGCATCCGCTGGTCACCGACGGCGAGTACATCATCGTCCAGCCCAAGGGAACCGAAGGCTCGGTCAGCGAGGTACGGTTGTACGATGAAATCATTGTTTCCGGACAAAATCTTTACGACGGAAAACTTTTGTACTAGCTGTTATTGACATCCGGGGCAAAAAAACAGATAATATAAAAAGCTATTCCATTTTATATTCAGTGAACACCAAGTGACATTCGTGTACCTGAGGTGAAAGGAGCGGTAACCATGTCTTTTGTACAGAATATTAAAAAGGGTTTGTTCGGCAGCGAGGACGATTACGATGATGAATACATCGACGACGGCCTCGAAATGGTAAACAACAATAAGGGCTTCTCTGCGGACGGGGGCGACGAGGAAGAAGAGCACAAGGGCAACAACCGTGTGGTCAACATCAACGCCACCACCCAGCTCAAGGTCGTTCTGGTCAAACCCGAGCGGTTCGAGGACGCCAGCACCATTGCGGACCACCTGAACAACAAGCGCACCGTGGTGCTGAATCTGGAGTCCACCAACAAGGAAGTCTCCCGCCGTCTCGTGGACTTTTTGTCCGGCGTGGCCTATGCCAACAACGGCCAGATCAAGCGGGTGGCCAACAGCACCTTCATCATCACCCCGTACAACGTGGACATCATGGGCGACCTGCTGGACGAACTGGAGAGCAATGGCGCGTTCTATTGATCCCGCTGCTCCGGCAGCGCGGGGGTTCATTCCGGCCCGCACTGAGGAAGAGCGATTCCTCATGCGGCACATCGAAGATCTGGCCCGCACTGCTGAAAACCGGGGAATCCCGCGCTACTCTTCCTTTTTGACCGACCGGGAACAGGATCTGGCCCGTGCGGCGCTGAGCCGCGCAGGGTGCACCGAATTCTGCTTTGACGGCGGGTATTCGGAGGCCGAGCGCCGAATTCTGTGCATCGAGCCTTCCGGCAGCTGGCAGGCAAGCCCCTTGCGCTGTGTCCGGCTGGACTGTCAGCAGTCTGCGGGGACCTCTTTGCCTGCCCACAAGGATTATCTGGGCAGTCTGATGGCGCTGGAGCTCAAGCGGGAAGCGCTGGGAGATATCGTCCTCCCCGCAAATATGCCCGGGACAGCCTATGTTTTTGCTCTGGAAGTAGCTGCGGAACTGATTCTGCGGGAATTGTGCTCGGTGGGGCGTACCGGTGTGCGCTGCACAGAACAGCCTTTGGAGACTCTGCCTGAATTTCCCCGGGAGGAGCGGCGGCTGTGTACGGCCACCGTTTCCTCTCTTCGGCTGGATGCGGTGCTGGCTGCGATGCTGCACTGCAGCCGGGGGACGGCTGCCGAGCTGATTGCGGCGGGCAGGGTGGAGATCAATCATCTGCCCACCGAGAGCGCCCATGCCGCAGTATATGAGGGAGACGTGTTTACGGTACGCGGCAAGGGACGCTTTGCGCTGACCGCGCTCCCCGGGAAAAGCAGGAAGGACCGCTCGATCATCGAATTTTTTCAGTATTGATTATGGATCAAGGCCGGTCGTCAACGGATCGACCATAGGGAGGGAACAGTATGCTGACACCGCAGGATGTACATTCTGTACAATTTGACAAGAACCTCCGCGGCTACCGTACCGAAGATGTAGACAAGTTTTTGGATCGGGTGGAGGAGCAGCTCAAGCAGGACGCTGAGGAGGCCGCAGCGCTGCGCCGTCAGGTAGAAGAGCAGACCCAGGAGATCCAGCGCCTCAAACGGGAGCTGGAGAGCTACCGCGCCGACGGCGACATGCTCAAATCGGCCCTCATCAACGCCCAGCGCATGGGCGAGAGCGTCATCCGCGAGGCAAATCAGAAATCGGACGACATTCTGCACCGGGCCAATCTCCGGGCGGACGACATCATCCGGGACGCCAACGATCTGCTGCAGCAGGCCAACAACCGCGCCGAAGAGATGATCAACGAGGCGGTGGACCAGAAAAAGGCCGAAGAGCGGGAGTACGAGCGCATCCGGCTGGAGGTCACCCGCTTTAAGTCGGACGTGCTCAACCTCTACCGCAGCCATGTGGAGTCGCTGAGCCGCCTGCCGGAGTATCAGCGCGAGGCTCAGACGGAGGAGGCAAGCGCTGCCGTTGCCCCCGAGATCCCGGCCCAGCCTGAGACCGAGGAGCAGCCCGCCGAGACTGCGGAACCTGCGGTTGAGACTGCCGCCCCAGAGGAGCCGCAGCAGGAGGAAGAGGACAGCGAGGATTTCTGGGAGAAGGACGAGAACGAGCTGAAGATGGCCGCGCTCGTCCCCGGTGAGGCTGCGCCCGCCGATTATTCGGCCTTCCAGGGCATCCAGTTCAGTGAGTGACCCCGCGCCCGTCTGGGGCGCATGCAAATAAATTATAAGGAATTAAGACAGTTACGAGGAGTGTGGAACCATTGGCTAAGACCAAATCCCAATACGACAGTACCCTGAATCTGCCCAAGACCCTGTTTGAGATGCGGGCCGGCCTGCCCAAAAAGGAGCCGGTCATGCTCGAAGACTGGAAGCAGAACGATCTCTACAACAACCTGATGAAGCACAACGAGGGCAAGCCCCGTTTTGTGCTGCACGATGGCCCTCCGTATGCCAACGGCAACATTCACATGGGCACCGCGCTGAACAAGATCATCAAGGATATCATCATCCGCCAGAAGAACATGGACGGCTTCCAGGCTCCCTATGTGCCCGGCTATGATACCCACGGCCTTCCCATCGAGCTGAAGGCGCTGGCATCGGTTGGCGACAAGAAGAAGGAGATCTCCAAGCTGGAGCTGCGCCAGATCTGCAAGGAGTTCGCCACCGAGCACATCGACATTATGAGCGATCAGTTCAAGCGGCTGGGCGTTATTGGCGATTTTGAGCACCCCTACCTCACCCTCAAGCCCGAGTTCGAGGCCCGTCAGATCGAGATTTTCGGCGAGATGGCCAAGAAGGGCTACATCTACAAGGGCCTGAAGCCGGTCTACTGGTGCCCGGACTGCCGCACCGCACTGGCCGAGGCTGAGATCGAGTACGCAGAGGATGACTGCGATT
>CALXGY010000175.1 GCA_944387955.1 uncultured Faecalibacterium sp.
CGGCATGATCGCCTATGTGGGCCGCCACATCGCCGCCCTCAAGGGCATCGAGCCCGAGACCGTCTTTGCACAGACCACCGCCAACGCCCGCCGGATCTTTGGGCTGGACGCCCGCCCGGCGGCCGAAGAATAAACAAACCGTATTAAAAGGAGATTTTATCATGAAAGCTCGTATCCCGAAGCACCGCGAATTCATCATCAACTTCCCCGACAGCGTCCCCGAGGCCAAGGCCAACGAGGGTTGGGCAAAGCTTTTGCAGATCGTGGAGGACTACAAGAAGGCCCACAACGGCGCTTCGGTCTACGCTCCCACCTTCATTGAGGACTGCGAGCCTGCCGTCAAGCAGCTGCAGGAAGAGTACGGCTTCGAGTATACCGTCGAGTACGTGCAGTAACTCCTGATTCCGACCCTGTCATAAAACAGAACAAAGGCCGGTCTCCCTGCCCGCAGGCAAAGGAAACCGGCCTTTGTTTTTTTATTGATTGGGCCCGCCCCAAAGGGTTTGTCAGGAGCAATGCCTGTACGCCGTCCGCCCTGGGCAGAAAACCCTTCCCAGCTCTGCCACCGAGGGGAAAATATACTCCGGCGGCAGGGCGCTGGCCTCGGCCTCGGCGCGGGTGGCCTCTCCGCTGAGTACCAGCGCCGTATCCACCCCGGCCCGCTGGCCGCAGAGGATGTCGGTATAAAGCCGGTCCCCCACCATAAGGGCCTGCTCTGCCCTGCATCCGGCCCTTTTCAGCGCGTATTCCACCATGGCCGGTTCCGGCTTGCCGATGTACTGCGGGCTGCGGCGGGTGGCCGTCTGAATCATGTTGCAGATCGCCCCGCAGTCGGGCAGGTATCCAAATTCGACCGGACAGACCAGATCGGGATTGGTCGCCAGGTAGGCCACTCTGCGGGTGGTCAGAAGCTGGCAGACGTCCTGAATCTTGCGGTAGGTCAGCTGGTTGTCGTAGGCCACCAGCACACAGGAGATCTTCGGGTCTGAGCCGTCGGTGGTAATATTCAGCCCGTTTTCCCGGCACTCCCGCCCAAAGGAATCGGTGGCCAGAAGGTAGATCCGGCTTTGTGCAAAATGCTCCTTCAGATACCGGATGGCCGCATAGGCGGCGGTGATGTAATCCTCCGGCCGGGTCTCCACCCCGAGGTCCCGGAAAAAGCGGATGTAGTCCCGGGTGCTGCGGGTCACGTTGTTTGAAAGGAAGATATACCGGCGCCCGCTCTGCTGCACCGCGTCCAGGAACTCCTTTGCCCCCGGGATCAGCGCGTTCCCCCGGCAGATGGTGCCGTCGATGTCCAAAAGAAAGAGCCGCTTGTCCCGGTTCATTGTGCTTTCTCCGTCCCGGCGTCCAGGACCTCACCGCGGACCCTGCAGGCCAGGGCGGGATCGTTGGTGATGACCGCGTCCACCTGCTGCTCGATGAGCCAGCGCAGGTCGGCTTCCTCATTGACCGTCCAGACCCGCAGGTCCAGGCCGCTGTCCAGATAGCGGCGCAGCAGGCCGTCCATCTTTACGGTCCATAGGCTGGGGTGCAGCCCGTTCACCCCATGGGCGGCCGCGTAGTTTTCCGCCTCGCAGAGCACGTCACCAAACAGGTAGGCGGTGCGGGCCGCAGGGTCCAGACTGCGGATGAGCCCGATGCTGTAATGGTTGAAGGAGGAGTAGACCACCCGGTCCTGCATCCCCATCTCGCGCACCAGCTCCAGGGTTTTCTGTTCGATGCCCTTGTACCAGAGGATGCCGGTTTTGATTTCAATGTTCACCTGCATCTGGCTGGGGCGCACCAGCTCCAGCACCTCCCGCAGCGTGGGGATGCGTGCCTCGGGGAAGCCGGGCATTCCGTTGTCGGCGCAGATCTCCCGCAGCTCGGCCAGGGTGTGCTCGCAGACCAGCCCCTTGGCGTGGGTGGTGCGGTCCAGCTTTTCGTCGTGGATCACCACCAGTTCCCCGTCCCGGCTCAGATGCACATCCAGCTCGATGCCGTCCGCCCCTTCCTGCATGGCCTGAGCAAATGCGGGCAGCGTGTTTTCGGGTGCGCGGCAGCTTGCGCCCCGGTGGCCAAATACCTTTACCTGTTTCATTTTGGGATTCCGTCCTTTCACAATAAAGCCGGGAAAAGGTTCGGCCCTTTCCCGGCAGAGCGGCTGAATCAGCCGTTGATCAGATTGTAGGTCTCAATGGTGTCGTTCATCTGTTCGGTAATGGCGGCCACTGCCTCCTCCGGGGTCTGCTGGTCGTTGATCATCTCCTCAATCTCGGTCTCTACAATGGCGCGGGACTCGGGGAACACGCTCAGCAGCGCACCGGCGTACTGGGGAGCCGAATCGTGCAGCTGGTCGATGGCGGTCTGGAACTGGGGATACTCCGCCATGTTGTCTTTGTAGAGCTGCTCCTCGGCTGCCGCCGTGGTGACCGGGAAGTAGCCGGTCTGGGCGTTCCAGTAGGCCTGGGACTCGGGCGAGATGAGGAACTCGATGAAGCGCCAGGTGGCCGCAGCACGGACCGGGTCGTTGTTGTTCAGCGCCCACAAGGAGCCGCCGCCGATGGACACGCCACCGTCATCCTCGCTGCTGACCGCCGGGAAGTAGGCGGTGCCCACCTCAAAGGAATCGCCGGTATCCTGCAAAATCTGCTTGAGGGAGGCGGTGCTGCCGAACATCATGGCAGCCTTGCCGGAGGTAAAATCGGTGGTGGCCGTGTCGCTGCCGCTGCGGCCCACGTTGGGCGCGTAGCCGCCGTCGTGCAGCTCGTTCCAGGCGCTGAGGATGTTCAGCGCGCCGCCGTTCTGGTCAAACATCACCTTTGTGGCGGCAGCGGTGCGGCCGTTGCCGTTGTCCACCAGCTCCAGGCCCTGCTTGCTCATGAACTGCTCGAACCACCAGCCGTAAACGCTGATTGCAATTACTTCCTGGGCGCCGGCTTTTTCGATGAGCTGGTCCCCCACCGCCGCGATCTCATCCAGACTGGAGGGCACTTCGGTGATTCCGGCTGCCTCGAACATGTCCACGTTGTAGTAGAGCAGCGGGGTCGAGGAATTGAAGGGCATCGAATACAGCCCCTCGCCGGTGGTGTAGTAAGCGGCAATGTTGGGTTCGATCTGGGACAGATCGTAGCCGGATGCGTCGATCATCTCCTGCATCGGGATGACCCACCCGGAATCAATCATGAACCGGGTGCCGATGTCGTAGATCTGCACAAGGTCCGCGCCCATGTTGCCGATCTGGGCGCTCTTGAGCTTGTTGATGGCGTCGTCATAGCTGCCCTGATAGACCGCGTCCACCGTGATGCCGTACTCGTTCTCGGCGTTGAACTTGTCCACAAGGTAGGTCATGGCCTCGCCGTTGACGCCGCCCATCGAATGCCAGAAGGTCAGGGTGGTGCCGGTGGTATCCAGGGTATTGAAGTCCTCGCCGATCAGCCCGGTGGACTGGCTGGCGGTGCTGGCGGATACGGGATCTGCCGAAGCGCCGGACCCGCCGCACCCTGCCAGAGAGGCGGCCATCATTGCGGCGGTCAAAAGACCGGCCAGAATTCTTTTGCTCTGCATTGCTCTACACTCCTAGAAATACAATTTTGTGTTTCTGTTCAATTTATTCCAAAACAGCGGCTCGCGCTGCGATGGCGGCGGTATTTTATCCCTTGACTGCGCCGGAGAACATGCCCCGGATCAGCTGCTTTTGACCGACGATGAAGATGATCATGCTGGGAACGATGACCGATACCACACCGGCCATCATCAGGGTAATGGACTGGGCGTCGGTGTTGTCCAGCATGCTGATGCCGATCTGAACGGTGCGCATCTCCTCCGACCCGGTCACCAGCAGCGGCCACATGTACATGTTCCATGCATTGATGAAGGTGTATACCGACATCGCGCCGATGGCGGACTTGGTCAGGGGCAGAAGGATGCTCACGATAAACCGCAGGTTGCTGCATCCGTCCAGCTTTGCCGACTCATACAGAGACATCGGGAAGCTCATGTAGAACTGACGGAACAGGAAGATGCCCATGGCCGAGGTCAGGGAGGGCAGGATCAGCACGATGTAGGTATCCAGCAGGCCGAAGCGGCTGACCGTAAGATAGTTGGAAATGATGGTCGCCTCGCCCGGAACCATCATGGTGGCCATCACCAGCATGAACAGCAGATTTTTGCCCCTAAAGTTCAGGAAGGAGAAGGCAAAGGCCGCCAGCGAACAGGTGATGATCTGGCCGAAGGTGATGCTGCCCGCCACAAGGAAGGAGTTCAGGATAAAGCGCAGCAGCGGCACCTGGGTCCATGCCCGCAGATAGTTGCTGAAATCGGGATTCTTGGGCAGCAGGTTCATCTCCATGGTGAACAGCTCGTTGCCCGGCATCAGCGAAACGCTGACCGCGTACAGCAGCGGGAAGAGGATGAACAGCGCCATGACCAGATTCAGGCCGATCAGGATTCCCTTCTTGATCCGGCGGCGGCGCAAAGCCGCCAGACCCATCCGGCGGTGCAGCGCTTCCAGCTCCTTTGCGTTGTATCCGCTGCGGCTGAGCTTCACCGCAGGGTTTTTGATGGTCGCAGTATTTTGCATCAGTATTTGACTCCCTTCTTTTCCACCTTGAACATGACAAGGGTCAGCGCCATGATGATCAAAAACAGGATCACCGACTGTGCGGCCGCGCTGCCGAACTTGTAGTTGAAGAAGGCGTCGCGGTAGATGGAGTAGACGATCAGGTTGGTGGATTCTCCCGGGCCGCCCTGGGTCAGGATCTTGACCTGGCCGAAGGACTGGAAGGCCTGGATGATGTTGACCACCAGAGTATAGAACATGATCGGGCTCAGCCCCGGCAGGGTCAGGCGGAAAAACTTCTGCACGCTGTTGGCCCCGTCCACCGAGGCGCGCTCATAGATGGACTCGTCAATGTTGCCAAGGCCCGCAGAGAAGTACAGAAAGTTGATGCCGCTGTTGAGCCAGGCGGTGAGCAGCGCCACGCAGACCAGGGCGTATTTGGGATCGCTGATCCAGTTGATGTCCAGGCCGGTGATCTTGTTGAACAGGCCGATGGTGGGGTTCAGGATCACCTTGAAGATCATGGCCGCGCCGCTGGAAGCGATCGCCATGGGCAGCGCATAGGAGGTGCTGAAAGCCCGAATCCCCGGAAAGGTGCGGCTGCACAGCACCGCGGTCACCAGCCCCAGCAGCATGCTTCCAAACACCACGATCAGCACAAAGATCAGGGTGACCAGAATGCTGTTGCGGAAGCTGGACGAGGTAAGCAGATCGGCGTAGTTCTCCCCGCCCACAAAGATCTTGGGCTGGCCCAGCCGGTCGGTCAGGAAAAAGCTCATGTAGATGGTCTTGATGAAGGGATAAAACAAAAACATCCCAAAGATCGCAAAGCAGGGGATCAGGTAGACATACGGGCTGACTCCCCGCAACTTTTCCGCAAGCTGCTTCATTCTTCGCTCCTCCAGTGGTAGAAAATATTTTCTTCGGTTTTGCCGTCAAAGAAATGAGCCTTGCTCATATCAAGGTAGAGGGTCCGGTACTCGCCGTGCCGGGCGGTGTGCTGCGGCTCAACCCGGGCCGCATACTCGCCGTCCTTTGTCTCAAGGTGCAGGATGGTCTCGGCCCCCAGCAGCTCGCAGGCTGTGATCTCGCCTCCGATCGGCGCATGGATGCCCTCCCGCCCGGGCTCTGCATGGATATCCTCGGGGCGGATTCCCAGCACGACCCTGCCGCCCTCGTAGCGGGGCCAGAGCAGCTGTACCTGCTCCCCGGTCAGGGCCATCTGACAGCCGGATTCGGTGGTAAACCACACCTTGCCCGCCAGATCGCGCCGGATGCGCCCTTGGATGAAGTTCATGCCGGGCGAACCGATGAAGCCTGCCACAAAAAGGTTGGTCGGACAGGCGTACAGCTGCGCCGGGCTTGCCACCTGCTGGATGTAGCCCGCCCGCATGACCACGATTCGGTCCGCAAGGGTCATCGCCTCGGTCTGATCGTGGGTGACATAGATTACGGTGGTTCCCAGCTTTTGATGGAGGGAGGCCAGCTCCACCCGCATATGGGCGCGGAGCTTTGCATCCAGGTTGGACAGCGGCTCATCCATCAGAAACGCCCGCGGCCTGCGCATGATGGCGCTTCCAATTGCGACCCGCTGCTTCTGCCCGCCCGAAAGCTCCCCGGGCCGGCGGTTCAGCAGATGGGAGATATCCAGCATCTGCGCCGTCTGCTCCACCTGCCGGCGGCTCTCGGCTTTGGGGACCTTGCGCCCCGAGAGGGAAAGAGCCATACTTTCATACACGGTCATCTGGGGATAGAGCGCATAATTCTGAAACACCATCGACAGATCCCGCTCGCCGGGTTCAAGATAGTTGCACAGCTCGTCCCCGATCCAGAGCTCGCCGCCGGAGATGTCCTCCAGCCCCGCGATCATGCGCAGGGTGGTGGATTTTCCGCAGCCGGAGGGCCCCACAAACACAACGAACTCGCCGTCCCGTATTCGGAGCGAAAAATCCCGCACCGCATATTGATCCTTTTCAAACTGTTTGCACACGTTTTTTAATACGATTTCTGCCATAGGAACCCGATCAACCTCCTCTGTCCGGCCGGCTGAACGCCGCCCCGCCGGTTCCGCAAAATACTATACACCATCCCGAGCG
>CALXGY010000176.1 GCA_944387955.1 uncultured Faecalibacterium sp.
CAGCTGCCAGCAGATGGGCCAGCGGCTGGTGCTCACGGCGGCGGGCGGGCTGCATGGGGCGGATTTCACCCTGCGCCTGCCCAGCGTGGGGGCTACCGAGACCTTGATTCTGGCAGCGGTCTGCGCCAAGGGGGAAACGGTGCTGCGGGGCGCGGCCTGTGAGCCGGAAATTGTCGATTTGGCGAATTTTTTAAACCGGTGCGGCGGCTGCGTCGAGGGAGCGGGGACCCCCAAGGTGCATGTGTGGGGGCGGCGGAGCCTCTCCGGGTGCAGCTTCTGCCCGGTGCCGGACCGGATCTGGGCCTCCACCTTTGCCTGTGCGGCGGCGGCGGCCGGGGGCAGGGTGAAGCTGGAAGGGTGCGACCCGGCCCTCTATGCCCCGGTGCTGGACATTCTGGCCCGGATGGGCTGCGGAGTGCAGCGCACAAGGCACTCGGCCACCGTGTGCAGCCTGGGAGGCCTGCACGGGGTGGGGCGGCTGACCACCGGAGTATGGCCGGGGCTTGCCACCGACGCCGCGCCTTTGGTGGCGGCGGCGCTGCTGTCGGCCAGGGACCAAAGCAGCATCGAGGACGTGATCTTTGAGCGGCGGTTTGCCTGCGCCGAAGGATTTGCCCGGATGGGAGCCGGGGTGCAGGTGAAAGGGCGGGTGCTGGAAATCCATCCCCGCGGCGTGCTGCGGGGCGCCGAAGTGGAAGCGCCGGATCTGCGGGGCGGGGCGGCGCTGGTGCTGGCAGCCCTGGCGGCCCGGGGAGAAACCCGGCTGGAAGGGATGGAGTATGTCGAACGGGGATACCACCGGCTGGGGGATACTCTGGCCGGGCTCGGGGCACGAATTCGGTGAGAAAGTATGTCTCTATGCAGGAGGGTTCAAAAAAACGAGTTCAAAAAGAAAAAATGGCTTGCAATCAGCGGCAAAAGATGGTACGATACAGTTATATAATTGTACCAAATTGATATCTCTGTGCCCGCTCCCGGGCGGCGCAGTGTTCGATATTGCCAATGGAGGACGAAATTATGGCATTGATGCTCGACGAAGAAATGGACGAAAACGTAACCACGATCAAGGTCATCGGCGTTGGCGGCGGCGGCGGCAACGCCGTCAACCGCATGGTGGCGGACGGGCTGCAGGGGGTCGAGTTCATCGCGATGAACACCGACCAGCAGGCCCTGACCAAGAACCTGGCCACCGTCAAGGTCCAGATCGGTTCCAAGCTGACCCGCGGCCGCGGCGCCGGCGCAGACCCCGAGGTGGGCCAGCGCGCAGCGGAGGAAAGCCGGGATGAGATCGCAAACGCCCTCAAGGGAGCCCAGATGGTCTTTATCACCGCCGGTATGGGCGGCGGCACCGGCACCGGCGCAGCGCCGGTGGTGGCCGAGGTGGCCCACGACCTGGGCATCCTGACCGTAGGCATCGTTACAAAGCCCTTCTCTTTTGAGGGCAAGCGCAAGATGGGCCTGGCCGAACAGGGCATCGCCAATCTTTTGATGCATGTGGACAGCCTGATTGTGATTCCCAACGAGCGGCTGAAGATGATCAGCCAGGAGAAGATCACCCTGATGAACGCCTTCCAGGCCGCCGACAACGTGCTGCGCCAGGGCGTGGAATCCATCTCCGCCCTGATCAACGTGCCCGCCTTCATCAACCTGGACTTCGCCGACGTGCGTTCCATCATGAAGGATGCGGGCTATGCACATATGGGCGTGGGCAGCGCCAAGGGCGCCGGCAAGGCCGAGAACGCCGCCAAGGCCGCCATCTCCAGCCCGCTGCTGGAGACCAGCATCGCAGGCGCCCACGGCGTCATCATCAACATCACCTCCAGCCCGGACATCGGCCTGGAGGACGTGGAGACCGCGGCCGGCCTCATCACCCAGAGCGCCCACCCCGACGCCAACATCATCTGGGGTACTGCCTTTGATGAGAACCTGTCCGACGAGATGCGCATCACCGTGGTGGCCACCGGCTTCGAGAACTACGCCAGCGACACCCTGCGTTCTTCCATCAATTCCGCCATGGGCAGCACTGCGGCCGCTGCCCCGGCTCCCACTGCGGTCTTTACCGCCGACGGCACCGCCCCCGGCTCTGCAAAGCCCGCAAGCCCGGTGGAAGAGGAGAACAGCGACAACCGTTACTACGACGAGCTGCTGGCCATCCTGAACAAGCGCAAGTAATCTGGCACAAGGGGCCGCTGCGCGGCAGCGGGAGGAGGCAGCGATGGCACGAGAGGAGCTTCAATTCAGGACGGCCTTGTTCGGCTATCGGAAATCCGACGTAAAAAACTACGTTGAGCATTTCTACGCGATGGAAGAACAGCGGCAGCACCTTGCCCAGGAAAGCATTGATGCACTGGAGGGACAGGTGTCTATGGTAGAGCAGGAGAACAGCATGCTGCGGCAGGAGCTGGCCCAGCGCAGCGCGGACAAGGCCCTGGCCGAAGCCGCCGCCCAAGAGGCTCAGGCCCAGCTGGAGGCGGCCAACCGCAAGCTGGCGGCCGCCCAGGCCGAGATGCGCCGCTACCAGACCCGCCTGTTCGCCCTGGAGCGGGAGGTGCTGGCCCTGCGGCGGGAGAATATGGAGATGGAGGCCCTGTGCGAAAAAGCGCGGGAAAGGGGCATTACGGTAGAGGACGAGGACATCGACCTTCTTCCGCCGCTGGAAGTCTATCCCAGCGACGAGCCCGCCCCCATCCGCGCCGTGGCCGAGCGGGCCGGGGAGAGCCTGCGCATCCAGCAGGCCCCCGCCAAGCGCCGCCCCGAGCCCCAGACCGAGCTGGAGCGCATCTCCTTCGACCTCATCGACCAGATGCAGCAGCTCATGGAGACCCCTGCGGAATGAGCCTTACACCCCTTTTCTAAACCAAAAACAAAAACGCTGCTCCTTTTTGCAAGGGAGCAGCGTTTTTTGTTCACCGCGCTTTGCTGGTGCCGTGTTCCATCAGATAGGTGGCCCGCAGGTCGGCAATGTGCAGCTTGACCGCCAGGGGGTAGCGGTCGTAGGCCTCGGACAGGGCCCGGCAGCCGCCCCGGGCAGCGTCGTCAAAGCCCCCCATGTGCCAGCGGATGGCTACCGCCTCTTCCACCTTGAGCTTCATGAACCGTTCGATGAGAAAGACGCTCTTCTCGCCGTGGCCGTAGGGGAACAGATCCTCGATGGAGTAGCTGGGCACCTTCTCCCACTGGCCGGTGGCCTCGTTTTTCACGTTGCGGGTGCCGGGCTTGTAGTAGTTGGCCTTGCACAGGTCGTGGAGCAGCGCGGCAATGGCGTAGCTCTCCTCGCTCTCGCCCTCCTCGAAAAAGGTGTCGTGTAGGGCGTGGTAGACGTTGAGACTGTGCATGCACAGCCCGCCCTCACAGGCCCCGTGAAAGCGGGTGGAGGCCGGAGCGGTGAAAAAGTCGGTCTTGGTGTCCAGCCAGTCCAGCAGCTTTTCAGCCCCGGGGCGGCGGACATGCTCCCGGAAAATCTGCAAAAACTCCTCCCGGTCGGTCATGGTCAGCTCTCCAGGTCTTCCAGGTCGTTGAGGATGCCCTTGAGAATGGCCATCTCGTCCCGGCTCAGGGACACGCCCTTGCCCATGCGGGAGCCATCCGGGGACCAGTCGCGGATGTCGTATTTGGGTTCAGCTTCATTCCAGCTGATGAGGTTGAGCTGACGCTCCCAGCCGCGGGGGCGCTGGGAGAGAACGGCGATGCGCTGAACGATCTCATATTTGATCTCTGCCATAATTGCGGTACCTGCCTTTATTTGGTTTTTTACCATAATAAAAGAAGCGCCGCAAGAATGCAACCATTAAAGCTCATTTTCTTGAAAAATATTTTACAGCCTCAGCCGTAGGGCGCATCCTCCCGCCATTCCACCAGATCCAGCACCGTTTCTTCGGATTGCTGGGTACCGGCGGCCCGGCGGGGGTCGGCCTTGCCCAAGGGGGCGCGGTTATTCTCCGGCATATAGGAAGCCATCACCCCCGGCGTATCCCCGGCCAGAAAGTGGGCCGCGTTGCGCTGGAATACCCCGGCCGGGGTGCCGTCGGTATAGGGCACCGGGCCGCCGCCCTGGGGGGCGCTGGAGCGGCCCGGATGCGGGGTCTGGCCGGGGGAAACCGCGGGGCCGGGCTGGCTTTGGGGCGGTGCGGGCTGCGGCTCGGGTTCCGAGCCCAGGGGCGGGCTCCGGAAGGCCCCGGTCGCCCCGGGCGCGGCCGCCGTGCCGGGCAGGTCCTCCATCTCGTGGCGGATGAATGGGGTCAGACTGTTCATGATGCTACACCTCCGCCGTTAGGGTGCCCGGGGGGAGGGGGGATTATTTTATTTCCATCTAAGAATAAAATTGATAGAGCAACGCATAGAGAGCGTATATTGCATCCAGCAAAGAGGGAAAGGAGTAGGAACCCAAGTCGGAAGGGAAAAAAGAGGGAAGATTTTCTTTGTCCACGATGATTCCGGCTTTGTCACACCAGGCATCCAGTTTTGAAGCAATCAGCTGAACATCCTGGTTTAACTGAATAGGAACCTGAAACTGATCCAGTGCCAAATAAAAGGTATAGCTGTTTTGCTGCGGGCAAAATGTAAGCTCTGCCATGGTTTTATAGTCTCGTTCAAAAAAGAAAAGAAGCTGTAATCCTCCCTGTGTCAATTCGCGCCGCGCATCCTCTTCGTCTGAGATTTGAGGGCGGCTGCAAATCGCATCGGACAATAAAGATAAGAGCTTCTGTCGTGTCTGAGTGCAGTTGAACGAAGAAATTTCTTCGAGATATGCTTGCTGCCAATGAGGGGAAAGAAGTCCCTTTCGTGCGTCCTGAATTGCGCTCAGCCAATCCCATGGAATACAATCTTTCATAAGGTACACTCCTCTCTTCAAGCAGTCTTATTTTATTATACCCGATATATCGGGTATATGCAACCGGCCTTTGGGCTCCCTATACTAGAACAAAACCAAAAGGGGAGGGAAGGCCGGGATGATTTCCTATGCGCCGCTTTGGGAGACCATGAAAAAGCGCGGCATCAGCACCTATGCGCTGATTCGGGACTATCGGTTCAGCCGGGGCACCCTGGATTCCCTCAAGCAGGGCCGCAATATTTCCACCCAGACCCTCAATGACTTGTGCAACATCCTTGAATGCCGTGTGGAAGAGGTGCTGGTCCATATCCCCGACCCAAAAGAACAGAAGATGCGGTGAGGCAAAAAGAGGGGCCGCAGGCCCAAAAGAGGGTCTGCGGCCCGAAGGAAAAGGGGGAATGGATGTCAGGCGTAGAGCTTCGCCCAGGTGTTCTGGCCGATGGAGCCATCCACCGACAGGCCGTTGCGGGACTGGAAGTTCCGCACCGCCCGCTCGGTCTTGGAGCCGTATTTGCCGTCTGTGGACAGGCCGGCCCCCTTGGCGTTGAGCTTGATCTGCGCGCTGCGCACGGTGGCGCCGGAGCTGCCCGAGCGCATCACGATGCCGGGGTACTGCTCGCCCTCGCCATGGATGGCGGCGTAGGCAGAGTACAGGGCGTTCCAGGTGTTCTGGCCCACCTTGCCGTCCACGGTCAGGCCGCTGCGGGACTGGAAGTTCCGCACCGCCTGCTGGGTCAGGCTGCCAAACTTGCCGTCCACCGTCAGGGTGGGGCTGCAGTTGCTGGGGAGACCGTTGAGCCATTTCTGGATCAGGGCCACATCCGGCCCGGAAGAGCCGGACTGATTCATGGAATAATATGCGGGTTGTGCCATGGGATTCACCTCCTTTGCCCTTACTCTATGCGGGCAGGCGGAGGTGTGTGCATCCTCACCCCAGAGAGAGCAAAGACCGGTCCTCCCGGCGGGCGGTCAGGGACTGCCACCAGTCCACGCAGGCAAACCGCAGGATGTACTCCCCGCAGACCAGGTCGTTCTCGGCGGGGGTGTCGTAGCCCGAACAGGCGGCCATGCAGAGGCCCGGGTAGAGCACGCACCACCAGTTGCGGCCGTAGGTCTCCGGCTCTCCCAGGTCCACCCGCAGCGCGTCGTACCGCCCGGCGGGCAGGGCGCTGGAACCATAGTCCGAGGCTGCAAAGTACATGTTCACCAGGGACAGCCGCACCGCCGCCGCCCCCCGGGGAGCGAGGAAGTGCTGCACCACAAGCCGCAGCCCTTCCAGCTGGCGGGCGGCGATGGCGAGGGCCTGGCTTTGATCTTCGGCCCCGGCGCAAAGCTGGTCCATCCGCTCCAAAAGCAGGTCCCGCACCATGAGCTTTAAGGTCTGGTCGGCCACCGAATCGCTGTCCGCCCGGATGTGCAGCCGCAGGGTGTCCGCCCGCAGCGCCTCGCCGGTGCGCTGCTGGGCGCTCCACCAGCCCGAAAGAGCCAGCCCCAGCAGCAGGCAGGCACAGGCAAGCCCCATCTGGGAACGGGTCATGGGACGGGAAAAAGAAAACATAAAGCAGCAGGTCCTTTCCTGAGATTTCTGTCTCAAGTCTGGGCCTGCTGCTTTTGTTTTATACAGATTCTGGAAATTTTCAGACCAGGAAGGAGCCGCTCTTCGGCCCCGAGGGGAAGACAAGCCGCGCCCCGCCCCGGTCCGGCCGGGCCAGATACACCTGGGGCCAGCGGCTTTGCAGCGCCTGGGCAGCCTGGCGGGCCTTGTCTTCCTCCCGGAAGAGGCCAAGCACCGCCGCGCCGCTGCCGGTCATGAGGGCGCACAGGGCCCCGTGGGCGAGGAGCTCTTGACGGATGGCCGGGGTGGCCTTGGCGCCGCTGCACTCCTCCAGGGCGTTTCCGGCCGCAGCGGCCAGGGCCGCCAGGTCCCCGGCCCGGATGGCCGCCTCCTGGGCGGCGCAGTCGGGGTGGACGGTGGAGCCCACCCGGTCATAGGCCGCGAAAGCCTCGGGGGTGGAGATGCCGTAGTCCGGCATCACCACCGTGAACCAGCAGTCGGGGCAGGGAGGCAGAGGCTTCAAAAGGTCTCCCAGCCCCTGCACCCGGCAGCTGCCCCCCATCAGCGCAAAGGGCACATCCGCCCCAATGCCCGCCCCCAGGGCGCACAGCTCGCTCATGGAGAGGTTGGCCCCGTACAGGGCGTTGAGCCCCACCAGCACGGCGGCGGCGTCGGCGCTGCCCCCGGCCATGCCGGCCCGCACCGGCACCCGCTTTTCAATCACCATCTCCGCCCCGGCCAAAAGACCGGTGTAGTGGAAAAAGGCCAGCGCCGCCTTGATGGCGGTGTTCTTGTCGTTCGCCGGCACCCGGCTGCCCGGCATCCGCAGGCTCAGCCCCTCGCTGCGGCGGATGGTCACCCGCTCATAGAGGGTGATGGCCTGCATCACCATATCCAGGGCGTGGTAGCCGCCGGGCAGCAGCCCCACCACATCCAGCGAGAGATTCAGCTTGGCCGGAGCCAGCACCGTGACCATTTGCCGTGGCAGCATAACAGGGCCTCCTTTGTTCACAGGGAAAAAATCTTCTTCTTGCGCAGCTCGATGGCCTTGGCCGGGCACATCTCATGGCAGCAGAAACAGCGGATGCAATCGCCGTACCGGATGCGGGCTTTTTTGTCCACGATCCGGATGGTGTGCTGGGGGCAGATCTCGGCGCACTTGCCGCAGCCGATGCACTTGTCCTTCTGGATCACCGGCCGGGGGGCCATGCTGCGCTCCAGCGCCCGGATGGCGGGCTGGATGGCGGCAGGGAACCGGGTGTCCGCAAAGTCGGTGCTGCCCTCGCCTCCGTCGGCGTAGCTGTCCGGCAGCTTCCAGGCCGGTTCCGGCAGCCGGAAGGCCTCCTTGTCTCCCCCGAGGCAGGCAGGGTCGAACCGCTCTTCGCACAGCCCCCGCCGGTGGGCGGCGGCCAGATAGGGCGCCCGCATGGGGTCCAGGCCGATGAGATAAGCGGCGGCCAGGTCCAGCCCCGGCAGGTCCTCACTGGCCAAAAGCAGCCCCAGGGCCCGGGGCTGACCGCCGGAGGGGCCGTTGCCCTCCATGCCCATGACCCCGTCCAGAATCGCCATTTTGGGCCGCAGCAGCTCCAAAAGGTCGATGAGCATCTCCCCGAACCGCTCCCGGTCGGGAAAGCGCATGTGCCACTCCGCTTTTTTGAGGCCGGGAATGGTCCCGAACAGGTTCTTGCAGGCGGCGGTGAGGCCGGTCATCACATGGGTCTTGAGCTTGGGCAGGTCGATGATGAAATCCGCCTCGGCCACCGGCCGCAGCAGCTCGAACTGCTGGGCCGCCTGCCCGGCGGTATCCACCTCCACCGTCTCGCAGGCGGAATAGGCCAAGACCCCCTCGGCAGCGCAGACCTCCGCAAGGCCGCTGGTGCGGTAGATGGCCTGCATCACCGCCGGGGTGTAGACGCCCCCCGCCGAGTCCGCCACCGTGATGTTCTCCGGCTTTGCGCCCCGGCGCTTGCAGGCCTGGATCACCGCCCGCAGGATCTCGGGGTGGGTGGTCACCGCCTGCTCGGGCACCGCCCGGGTCAAGAGGTTCGGCTTTAAGAGGATTTTGGTCTCGGGGCCGATCTCGGCCGTACAGGGCAGGGCGGCGAAGAGGGCCTCCACCGCCGGGCCGCAGACTTCGGGGTCATAGCGGTCGGCCCGCTGGACGAATACCGTTTTGCTCATGCCTCGCCCCGTGCGGCTTTCAGCTCGGCCAGAAACTCCCCGATCCGCTTAAGGGCTTCTTTCAGGTGGCTCACCGAGTAGGCATAGGACACCCGGCAGTAGCCCTCGCCCGACGCGCCGAAGGCGTCCCCGGGGATGATGGCCACATGCTTTTTCTCCAGCAGAGTGGAGCAGAATTCCTGGCTGGTCATGCCGGTGGATTTGATGCAGGGGAAGGCGTAGAAGGCCCCCTTCGGCTCAAAGCAGGTCAGCCCCATGTCGTTGAAGCTCTTGACCACCAGGCGGCGGCGCATGTTGTACTCGTCCCGCATCCGCTCGATCTCCTTGTCGCACTCCCGCAGGGCCACCACCGCCGCATACTGGCTGGTGGTGGGGGCGCTCATGATGGCGCTCTGGTGGATCTTGGTCATGATCTTGATGACCTGGGCAGGCCCGGCGGCATAGCCCAGCCGCCAGCCGGTCATGGCGTAGGTCTTGGAGAAGCCGTTCACCACCACGGTGCGCTCGGCCATGCCGGGCAGGGAAGCGATGGAGACAAAGGGCTCGGAGCCGTAAGTAAGCTCGGCATAAATTTCATCCGACAGCACCATCACATCGGTGCCCCGCAGAACCTCGGCGATGGCCTCCAGATCCTCCTTTTCCATCACCGCGCCGGTGGGGTTGTTGGGGAAAGGCAGGATCAGAAGCTTTGTCCGGGGGGTGATGGCGGCCTTGAGGGCGTCCGCCTTCAGCCGGAAATCGTCCTCGGGGCGGCAGGGCAGATGCACCGGCACGCCCCCCGACAGGGTGGTGATGGGCTCGTAGCAGACAAAGCAGGGCTCGGGGATGATGACCTCGTCCCCCGGGGCCACCAGCGCCCGCACGCACATGTCGATGGCTTCGCTGCCGCCCACCGTCACCAGGATCTGGCTCAGGGGGTCGTAGTTCAGGTGCATCCGGCGCTTGAGGTACCGGGCGATCTCCATCCGCAGCTCCTTCAGGCCCGCGTTGGAGGTGTAGGTGGTGCGGCCATGCTCCAGGCTGTCGATGCCTGCTTCCCGGATGGCCCAGGGGGTCTTGAAGTCCGGCTCGCCCACCCCCAGGCTGATGCACTCGGGCATCTCGGCGGCCAGATCAAAGAATTTGCGGATGCCGGAGGGCCGCATGGACACTGCGGCAGGCGCAAGAAGTTTGTCGTAGTTCATCACAGCATCGTGCACTCTCTTTCGTCGATCTCATCCATCTGGTACAGCTTGCCTTCCTTTTTGTAGGTGCGCAGCACGAAATGGGTGGCAGTGGACAGAACGTCGTCCAGGGGGGACAGCCGCTTTGCCACGAACAGGGCGATCTCCTGGAAGGTCTTGCCCTTGATGACCAGCTGCAAATCGTACCCGCCGCTCATCAGCAGAACGCTCTCCACCTCTTCAAAGGAAGCGATGGTGTTGGCGATGTCGTCAAAGCCGCGGCTCTTCTTGGGGCTGACGTGCAGCTCGATGACCGCTTCCACCCGGTTGACCCCGGCCTTCTCCCAATCCACCAGGGTCTTGTAGCCCTTGATGAGGCCCTGTGCCCGGGCCAGATCCATCATGGCGGCCACTTCCGCAGGGGATTTATCCAGCATGGCGGCGATGTCCTCCACCGGCAGCCGTGCGTTGTCTTCCAAAATCTTCAATAGCTGTTCCATACACAAAGACACTCCTTCGCAAGATAGTAATTATCAGTATAACACAGCCCGAAAGGGAATGCACTCTGATTTTTCGACCCGCTGCAAAAGATTTTGCTCTCTGCCGCCTTTATTGCCAAAAAGAGTGTTCAAATTTCGTCAAATCTGTTATACTGAGGGCAGGCCGCCGCAGGCGGCAAAAAACACACAGAGGGGGAGCAGCTATGAAAGCTTTTATTACAGTGGTCGGACAGGACACGGTGGGCGTTGTCGCCAAGGTGGCAGGTCTTTGCAGCCAGCTGAACATCAACATCGAGGATGTGACCCAGAGCATTCTGCAGGGCATGTTCGCCATGATCATGCTGGTGGACATCTCGGGCTGCAATGTCAGCCATGAGGAGATGCGCGCCCGGGTGGCCGCGCTGGGCCAGGAGATGGGGATGCAGATCAACATCACCCGTCAGGAAGTCTTTGACGCCATGCACACCATCTGAGCAAAAGGGAGAAGCTGTCAAATGAGTATGTTTAACAAGGGGGACATCCTCGAGACCATCGAGATGTTCACCCAGGAGAACCTGGACGTGCGCACCGTCACCATGGGCATCAGCCTTTTGGACTGCATTGACCCGGACCCGAAGAAGGCCTGTGAGAAGGTCTACAACAAGATCTGCACCCGGGCGGCGAACCTGGTGCCCACGGTGGAGCACATCAGCGCCGAGTACGGCATCCCCATCATCAACAAGCGCATCAGCGTCACCCCCATTGCCATGCTGCTGGGGGCCTGCCCCGACGCCGACCCGGTGGACTTCGCCAAGGCCCTGGACGCCGCAGGCAAAAAGGTGGGGGTCAACTTTGTGGGCGGCTATACCGCCCTGGTGCACAAGGGCTTTTCGGCCGGGGACAAGCGGCTCATTGAGTCCATCCCCCGTGCCCTGGCCCAGACCGACATCGTCTGCAGCTCGGTAAACATCGGCGCCACCAAGGCGGGCCTGAACATGGACGCGGTGAAGATGATGGGCCAGGCGGTGCGCCGTACCGCCGAGATGACCGCCGACCGTCAGTGCATCGGCGCGGCAAAGCTGGTCATCTTCTGCAACGCGCCGGAGGATAACCCCTTCATGGCGGGCGCCTTCCACGGCCCCGGCGAGCCGGACTGCGAAATCCATGTGGGCGTTTCCGGCCCCGGCGCGGTGCGGGCGGCTCTGGCCCGGCTCCACAAGGACGCCCCCATCGACCAGGTGGCGGAGCTTGTGAAGCGCACCGCCTTCAAGATCACCCGGGTGGGCCAGCTGGTGGCAAACCTGGTCTCCCGGGAGCTGGGGGTTCCGGCGGGCATCATCGACCTGTCCCTTGCTCCCACCCCGGCGGTGGGGGACAGCGTGGCCAACATCCTGGAGGAGATGGGCCTCGAGCAGTGCGGCTGCTGCGGTACCACCGCCTGCCTGGCCCTGCTCAACGACGCGGTGAAGAAGGGCGGCGTCATGGCCTCCAACCACGTGGGCGGCCTGTCCGGCGCCTTCATCCCGGTGAGCGAGGACGACGGCATGATCCACGCCGCCGAGTCCGGCTGCCTCACCATTGAAAAGCTGGAAGCCATGACCGCGGTTTGCAGCGTGGGCATCGACATGGTCATCATCCCCGGCGACACCAGCGCCGCAGTCATCAGCGGCCTCATCGCGGACGAGGCGGCCATCGGCATGGTGAACTCCAAGACCACCGCCGTCCGGGTCATCCCGGCCATCGGGCGCAAGGCCGGCGAGGTGCTGGACTTCGGCGGCCTGCTGGGCTACGGGCCCATCATGCCCATCAACCAGCGGGACCCCTCGGTGTTCATCAACCGCGGCGGCCGCCTGCCCGCCCCCATGCAGTCCCTCAAGAACTGAGCAAACCGGCCTGCCGCATGCATAACCGGCCCCCTTTCCGCGCATCCTATCAGCGGGAAGGAGGTCGGATTTGTGCAGACCTTTTATAAAATCTGTCTGATTCTCATGATCGTCGGCGGCATCAACTGGGGCCTGATCGGGCTGTTCCAGTTCGATTTTGTGGGCTGGCTGCTGGGCGGCAGTGCGTCGCTTTGGTCCCGCATCGTGTTCACCCTGGTGGGCGCAGCAGCCATCGGCGGCATCCCCTGCCTGTTCACCGAGCAGGTCACCGGAGAATAAACAGAAGGTCCCGGCCCTTTTGCCGCGGAACAAAACCAAAAGCCCCCGCTCTTTTCATCCCCAATGGGTGAGAGGAGCGGGGGCTTTGCTGTTTTATTTTCTAAACGGGCGCTTTGGCCCGGAAAGACTCAGGAGAACAGCCCTGTCAGGGTATCCAGCCCCCGGAGCAGGGAGGAGCCGGAGGCGCCGCTGGTTAGGGTGGGCAGGCCGCCGGTGCTGGACCACTGATAGCCGCTGCTGCCGAGGGCGGCGTTCATGCCCTGGGCGGCGCTTTGCCAGGTGACGGTTTGACCGTCCACCTTGGTAACCGTGCCGCTGCCGCCAAATTGGTTCTCACCGATGCCCTTGTCGGCAGTGCCGTCCCAATAGCAGGCATTGACCTTGCCGAGGTTGTAACATACAATGCCGCCGCTGCCGTTGTTCTGATCACCTTGAACCGTCCCGCTGAACCAGCAGCCGGTGATGGTGCCGGAGCCGTTGTTGTTCGTCGCGATGCCGCCTGCAGCGCCGTTGGCCGCAGAGATAGTACCGGTCACCGAGCAGGCGGTGATGCTGCCGTAATTGTTCGCCGCGATGCCCCCTGCAACGCCGTTGGACTGCACCTCCAGATCCACATCCACCAGCTGAAGATTCTTTACGGTTCCGCCTGCAGCGATGGTGTGAAACAGGGCGGCCGATGCGCCGTCTGGATCGTTTGTGGTGACCTGCAACCCCTGGATGCTGTGCCCCTGGCCGTCAAAGGTGCCGACGTATTCAGTGGGGTAATATCCAACCGCCGTCCAGTCTCCGGTCAAGGTGATGTCACTGGTCAGGGTGCAGTCGATGGCAGCTTTGCCGCCGCGCACAGCCGTTGCCCAGGCCTCGAGGCCGACGGCGCTTTCCACCGTGTAGTTGCCCTGTTCATCAATGCTGTAATTGCCGTCAGATACATACCCTGGAGAAGCGGGGCCGGGTTTGACCGTCACTGTGACTTCGGCGGTCAAGTCCTCATAGGTGAGGGTGACCGTGGTGTTTTCGCCAATATCCTTGTCTTCAAATGTTTCAGGAGCCCAGCTCAGACCGGTCAGCTGGTTTCCATTGATTTCTGTTTCTGTCCCGTCATCGAAATGAAGGGTGACGGTCAGGCTGGCAGGGTCAAAGGATTGACCCACCGTGTACTCTCTGCCATCCACCTCTGCGGTGACATTATCCAACGATGGTTGCGTTGGGGGGGGGGTAGCGTTGTTGTCCTGCCCCTGGGAGGAGGAGGGCGGGACGCTGTCGGAGGGCTGCTCGGTCCCGAACCAGTCGCAGCCGGTCAGCAGCCCCAGGGCCAGCGCCGCCGCGGCTGCCAGGGTGAGCCATTGCTTGAGATGCTTCATGTTTCTCTCCTTTTTTGTTTCCGGTTGGTGCGAAAAACGCACTTCATACAACTGTATCATACGCAAAAATCCCTTGCCGGTCAACCCCCGCCCCTGGTTTTTGCGCTTTTCTTTCTGTTTATAACAAGGCGATTTATACCGATAGGAGCCAAAAAGAACACACTGGCGGGCGCCCTGCTGTGGGTGCTACACTGAGAGCAGAAGGAACATTCACAAACAGCAGCAAGGAGGTAGTATGAATCATTATTTCAGTGTGGAAACGGCCTGTACTTATGGCGTCACCGAGGCGGTACTGCTCAATCACTTCGCCTACTGGATCGCCCGCAATCGGGAGACGGGCAGTTGTTTCCGGGAGGGCCGAACCTGGACGGTATGCACCCAGAGGGAGATCGCTGAGAGCTTTCCCTATTTGACCAAAGGGCAGATCCGCCACGCCCTGGAGGGGCTGCGGAAGAAGGGAGTGCTGCTGACCGCCAATTACAATCGCTCCCGCTATAATCGAACCTTGTGGTATGCAGTTGCTGATTCCTGTGCCATAAAGGGACTGGAAGAAGAAATAGAAGAGTACAAATCAGCAAATCAAACTCTTCCCGGTGAGAAATCAATACAAGATAATAAAAAAGATAATATAAGAGATGATGAAAGAGATAGAGAGAGGAAACGCGCCCGCTGGCAGCCGCCGGAAAAGGAGGCAATCAAGGCCTACTGCCTCCAGCAGGGCAGCGGGATAGACCCGGAGGCCTTCTACGATTACTACGCCGCCCGGGGCTGGATGTACGGCCCGGGCAAGCCCATGCGGGACTGGAAGGCTGCGGTGCGCAGCTGGGAGCGGCGGGAGAAAGAGCACCCCGAGAAGGCCGCCCCCCGCTCGGCCGAGGAGATCTACGCCGACATCTTCGCCGGGCGGATCTGAGGGGCGGCAGTATCTTGCCTCTTTGCAGCCGTGTGCCGATATTCCTCCCTCACCGAGGAAGGTGGCGCGCAGCGACGGAAGGAGTTGGGAAAGATGCTGCTTGCCTCTGTAATACCGCCCCCAGAGGGGAGCCTAATTGGGGAGCAGCACCATGCTGCAAAAACTTCAACAGAAACAGAAAGGAACATAAGATGACCCTGGAACGACTCAAGACCGCCCTGAGCAAGATCGACAGCTACTATGGCCGCCGGGACCCGGAACCCGAGCGCAAGGCGAGGGCGGAGGTCTACGCCTACGCCCTGCGGGATGTGCCGGACGATGTGGCCATGGCCGCTTTGATGCGGGCGCTCACCGTCTGCCGCTATCCCTCCCAGCTTCTGGTGGACTGGTGCGCCGAGATCCGCAAAGCCACCAGCCCGCCCCCCGATCAGCTGTGGAACCAGACCCGGGAGGCCGCCCGCCTCATTGGGCGGGACCTGGATTGGGCCGGGTACGGGGGCCTTTTGACCAGCGAGGGGCATGTGACCCCCACCCAGCTGCGCCAGCGGGCGCGGGAGAGGTTTTCGGCCCTGCCTGCGGCGGTGCAGCAGTGGGCGGGCAGCCCCGAGGAGCTGGTCTCGGCTGTGAACCGCCCCGCCGCCGAGCTCTTCCAGTATGTGCGCCCCGGCTTTTTCCGGGCCATGGAGTCGGCGGCCGGGGAGGCTCTGGCGCTGCCTCAAAATGCAGCG
>CALXGY010000177.1 GCA_944387955.1 uncultured Faecalibacterium sp.
GCCATCGACAGCCCGGCGGGCGTGGTGATCCAGACCGGCGACTTCAAGATCGACTATACCCCGCTGGCCTGCGGGCCCACAGACCTGGACACCCTGGCTGCCTACGGCCAGAAGGGGGTGCTGGCGCTTCTGAGCGACTCCACCAACGCCGAGCGGCCGGGCTTTACCGCCACCGAGCAGAAGGTGGCCGCCGGGGTGCACAACCTTTTTGCCCAGGCCCGCAACAAGCGGATCATCATTGCGACCTTTGCTTCCAACATCTACCGGGTGCAGCAGATCATTGACCTGGCGGTGCAGGAGGGGAGGAAGGTGGCCTTCAGCGGCCGGAGCATGGTGAACAACACCGCCATGGCCCAGGAGCTGGGTTATATGCATATCCCCGACGGGACCCTTATCAGCGTAGACGAGCTGGGGCAGTACGCCCCCGAGCAGGTGGTGCTCATCACCACCGGCAGCCAGGGCGAGCCGCTGAGCGCGCTGTCCCGGATGGCTTCCTGCAGCCACCGTCAGGTGCGGGTGGGCCCGGGAGATTTCATCATCATCTCTGCAAACCCCATCCCCGGCAACGAGAAGAGCGTCACCAAGATCGTCAACGGTCTGCTGCTTCTGGGCGCGGATGTTATCTATGAGAGCATGTACGATGTGCACGT
The DNA here is from genome assembly GCA_944387955.1 of uncultured Faecalibacterium sp. Taxonomy (GTDB): domain Bacteria; phylum Bacillota; class Clostridia; order Oscillospirales; family Ruminococcaceae; genus Faecalibacterium. The sequence goes on from CALXGY010000177.1 coordinate 651, forward strand.
CTCGGGCCATGCCTGCCAGGAGGAGCAGAAGCTGATGCTCACCCTGACCCGGCCCCAGTACTTCCTGCCGGTGCACGGCGAATACAAGCAGCTCAAGCGCCACGCCATTACCGCGGCGAGCCTGGGCATCCCCCATACCAACATCCTCATCGCCGAAAACGGCTCCCATGTTATTCTCTCCCGCGAGGGCATCCAGCTGGGCGAGCCGGTGACCGCCGGCGCGGTGATGGTGGACGGTCTGGGCGTGGGCGACGTGGGCAATGTGGTCCTGCGGGACCGCAAGCACCTGTCCGAGGACGGCCTGGTCATTATCGTGGCCACGGTGGACAGCAAGACCGGCAAGGTGCTGGCCGGGCCGGACCTCGTGAGCCGCGGATTTGTCTATGTGCGGGAGAACGAGAGCCTGATGGACGGCGCTCAGAGCGTGGTGGAAAACGCGCTGAACCGCTGCGTGGACGAGCGTGTGCGGGACTGGAACAGCGTCAAGACCCGGGTGCGGGAGGCGCTGAGCAGCTATATCTACCGCCGCACCAAGCGCAGCCCCATGATCCTGCCCATCCTGATGGAGGTCTGAGGCGCGATCCCAAAAATTTGCCCCTGGAGGCTAAGCAATGAATTTGAAACCGAGATGGACCCTGGAGATGCTGACCATAGGGCTGTTTGTGCTCTGCACTGTGCTGGTGCTCCTGCTGTTGCTGATAAAGCCTGCCCTGTGGCCGCTGGTGCTGGCGGTGCTGGTGCTCTGCTTCGGCGTCCTGCTGGGCGGGCGCTACCGCCTGCGCCGCTGGATCACCCGCTGGATCACCGGCGGCAACTTTGAAAACTCCAGAGCGCAGTTCGGCCTCAGCGCCCTGTCCCAGCCGGTGGCCCTGCTGTCCGGCGAGACGGTGCTGTGGTACAACGATTCTTTCCGGGAACAGGCGCTGGCCGGGCAGGATATGCTGCTGGCCCGGGCCGCAAAGGTGCTGCCGGGTCTGGATCTGACCCAGTGCCGCACCCCGGAGGGGCAGCTGCTGCCCTGCGGCAAGAAGGTCTGGCACGTCCACTGCTCCACGGTGCCCAACGCCACCGAGAGCATGACCCTGCTGGTGCTCAGTGACGAGACTGCCCTGCGCGCGGTGGAAACCGAGTACAAGGCCAGCCGCCCGGGATACCTGGTCTTTCTGGTGGACGGGTACGACGATGTGTTCGGCGACATGCTGGACAGCGAGCGGGCCCGCCTTTTGGAGGGCATCAACCGGGTGCTGGAGCAGATGATCGGCCGCAGCACCGGATTTCTGCGCCGGGTGGGCACCGGCCGCTATGTGGCGGTGGTAGAGGAACGCCATCTGGAGCAGTTCGCCCAGCGGGGCTATGACGTGCTGGACAAGATCCGGGCGCTGGACCCGGGGGCCAACCTCTCGGTCTCCATCGGCATCGGCCGGGGCGCTCCCACTCTGCGGGAAGCCCAGGACATGGCGGTCCATGCGCTGGATATGGCCCAGGGCCGCGGCGGCGACCAGGCCGCCGAGATGACCCCGGACGGCTTCACCTTTTACGGCGGCGTGAGCCATGGTGTGGAAAAGCGCAGCAAGGTGCGCAGCCGCATTGTGGCGGACGAGCTGGTCAAACTCATTAAAGAGGCGGACCATGTGGTCATTATGGGTCACCGGATGAGCGATCTGGACGCCATCGGCGCGGCCGAGGGCGTGCTGCGAATCTGCAAGATCTGCGATGTACCGGCGGTCATCGCGGTGCGGCGGGAGGCGACCTTGGCCTCCACCCTCATCGAAGCGCTGGTGCGGGCCGGGCAGGAAGGGGACTTCATCGAGCCCCGCAGCGCCCTGTCCATCATCACCCAGAAGACCCTCTGCATCGTGGTGGATACATACCTCATCAGCCTTGTGGAGGAAAAGGACATCCTGGACCGCTGCGGCAAGGTGGCGGTCATCGACCACCACCGCAAGGGGGTGGGCTATATCCAGAAGGCTTCGCTGGTCTGCCACGAGCCCTATGCTTCCTCCACCAGCGAGCTGGTCACCGAGCTTTTGCAGTATGTGGGCGGCCGGGAGGACAAACCCACCAAGGTGGAAGCCGAGGGCCTTTTGTCCGGCATCATGCTGGACACCCGCAACTTCAGCCTGCACACCGGCGTGCGCACCTTTGAGGCCGCCGCCGCGCTGCGCCGCTACGGCGCCGAGACCGAGCGGGTCCACGCGCTGTTCGACGTGAGCATGACCGAGTACAACGCCAAGGCCGCCCTGGTGGAGGCTGCCGAGATCTACAACGGCTGCGCGGTGACCATCAGCGGCGAGCTGTCCCCCGAGGCCCGGGTGTCGGTGCCCCAGGCAGCCAACGACCTGTTGACCATCCAGGGGGTGCAGGCCAGCTTTGTGGCGGTGCAGGTGGGCAGCGGAGTCAACATCTCGGCCCGCAGTATGGGCGAGGTGAACGTCCAGCTCATCATGGAGTCGCTGGGCGGCGGCGGCCACCAGACCATGGCGGCGGCCCAGCTCAAGCACATCAAACCCCAGGCTGCCCGTCAGAAGCTGTTTGAGGCCATCGACCAGTACCGCGCCTCCCAGCGGCAGAAGAAAAACAGCGCCGCAGAGGACAAAGACTGATCTCCGTGCCCCGGCAAAAGCAACAGAAGTATTGCTCTTGCTGCCGGGATGCGGTATACTGAAACAAACCATTTGCAGATGAGCCGGGGGCTGCCCCGGCCGGAAATGAGGGATACATCATGAAGGTAATTTTGAAACAGGACGTTAAGGGCATCGGCAAGAAGGACGAGATCCACGAGGTCTCGGACGGCTACGCCCGCAACTA
>CALXGY010000178.1 GCA_944387955.1 uncultured Faecalibacterium sp.
AAAAGAATTTCAGGAGGTTTTTTATGTCCAAAGGATTGAACAGACGGGATTTTCTCAAAGGCGCAGTGGCAGTGACCGCATCCGCAGCGGCCGCCGCAGTTCTGGGCGGCTGTGATCAGGCTGCTTCTGCCGGTTCCAGCACTTCCGGCGCGGCGTCCAGCTCCGCCGCAGCCTCTTCCGCTGCGCAGACCGAAGCTGCAGCGGGCCCCTATCTGGAGTACGATCTGTGCGGCAAGCTGTCCATGTCCGAGTTTGAGGCCTCCACCGCTCAGGCCCAGCCGGTGGAGAACTTTGACGAGGAAGAAAGCTACGATGTCGTGGTGATCGGCGCAGGCGCAAGCGGCCTGCCCGCCGCCATTGCCGCCTACGAGGGCGGCGCGTCGGTCTGCCTGCTGCAGAAGGAGTCCACCGCCACCAGCCAGGGCTCGGTCTCCTTTATCCTGGATGAAGAGCGCACCAACGAGGCGGGCAAGATCGGCCTTTTGTACGATCTGCGCAAGTGGTGCAACTACCGGTCCAACTTTGAGCTGAACCGTGCCTGGGCCGACAACTGCTCCGAGGCCATGAGCTGGTTTGTGGAAAAGCTCACCGAGAGCGGCCAGGTGGAAGGCCAGGACTTCAACATCTTCTCCGAGGGCGAATACCACTACGAGGGCGGCGGCGAGGCCTACGGCAAGCTGTACATGTGCACCAACTCCTACACCGGCGCCATCACCACCCTGGGCGAATACTTCAAGGACAAGTTCACCATGCACTTCAAGACCCCCGCGATCCAGCTGATCAAGGAAGGGGAGAAGGTCGTGGGCGTCTACGCCCAAAAGGAGGACGGCAGCATCCTCAAGGTGAACGCTTCCAAGGGTGTTGTCATGGCCACCGGCGACTACCAGAACAACGAGGCCATGGTCCAGAAGTATCTGCCGGACGCCGCCATCTTTGACAAGAAGCAGTTCGGCCGCACCGGCGACGGCCACCTGATGGGCATGATGGCCGGCGGAAAGATGCAGAACATCGGCCATACCAAGATGATCCACACCAAGAACTGGGGCGGCTGCTCCACCCTGATGAAGAGCCTGCCCTTCATGGCGGTGAACAAAAACGGCGTGCGCTTTACCGCAGAGGACATTCCCTACGACCTGCGCAACAACTTTGTCAAGAACCAGCCCGATCTGTGCTGGCTGTCCATCTTTGATGCAAACTACCAGGAGCAGTATGCCGCCATGGGTTACTCCGCCCGGGACATCAGCACCCCGGAGCAGATCGCCGAAAGCGGCGAGAGCAAGGGCGCCTTTGTGGCAGACACCCTGGAAGAGCTGGCCGAAAAGATGGGCATTGACCCGGCTGCACTGGTGAGCTCGGTGGAGCGTTACAACGAGCTGTGCGAGCAGGGCTTCGATCTGGACTTCGGCAAGCCCGCTCAGTACATGGCCCCCATCCAGCAGGCTCCCTTCTACGGCCTGCACTACGAATATGCGGTGTCGGCCATCACCTCCGGCCTGGTGGTGGACAAGGATGCACGGGTGCTGGACGAGAACGGCCAGCCCATTGAGGGCTTCTACGCCGTGGGCAACTGCTCCGGCCCCTTCTACGGCTCGGTGGATTACCCCCTGGACATCCCCGGCCTGTCCATTTCCCGCGCCATCACCCTGGGCTATGTGGTGGGCAAGACCCTTAGCCAGTCCTGATTGAATTCCATCTTTCCCTTTTCCGTTTTCTGACCGAAAAACCCGTACCTCGGCTCCCAAAAGGGGCGAGGTACGGGTTTTTGTGTTTTTACAGCGGTCAAAAGCGGGCGCGGGTCACTATGCCTGCGCGGCCAGCTCTTTCAGCATCTCGATATACTGCTCGAAGTACAGGCCGCTTTCGTTGATGAGGGCGGCGTTCTCAAACCCTTCCTTCCGGCGGCTGGAAATCTGCCTCATACGGAACGCTGGGATTTTGCGCAGGAACCAAAAGGAAATTCTCAAGATAGAGAGAACAGCAAGCACAGCCGGTATCCATACAGGCGGCAATTTGGCTTGTTGGGAATATCCCGGCGTTGACTTTAATCATAATTTAAGAGACGATATTTTTGAAATGCTTTCGGATGCGCTGTTGACTATCATCGTAATAACATCTATAATATTATTGCATTGAAATGTCGAGGTGATTGTATGGACTATATTGCCGAACTTGCTGCCATTGCCAAAGAGCATGGCGGAATCATCGAAACGAAAGCTGCGGCACAGCACGGCATATCCAAGGCCATGCTCTACAAGCTATGCAAAGCAAAAAAAATCCATCGTATCGTAAAAGGGCAGTACATTCTGCCGGATGAGCTGGAAGATGAGATGCTGTCCATCAGCAGACGGTCGGATCGGATTATTTTCTCCCACGAGACGGCCTTGTTCCTCCACGGCATTTCGGATCGGACGCCCTTTGTGCATACGGTCACCGCACCCTCCGGGTGCATTCCCTCGGCGGCAATCAAGGCGGAGTGTAAGGTGTACTATATCAAGCCGGAGCTGTTTTCCCTGGGCCGTACAGAGAAACGAACGCCTGCCGGGAATTTGGTGCCCTGCTACGATCTGGAGCGCACCATCTGCGACTGTGTCCGTAGCCGCAATAAGCTGGGAACAGAAACATTTCTGGCTGCATTGAAGCTGTATGCGGCCTGTCCGAAAAAAAATTTGAATCAGCTGAATTCCTACGCAAAGCAGATGCGGGTTGCCAATGTCCTGCACCAGTATTTGGAGGTACTGCTGTGAGCAAAGCCATGAGTTTGAAGGCGAAAATCCGAAACATCGCCAAACAGAAAAATATCCCTGCCCAGGTGATTTTGCAGAACTATATGTTTGAACGGCTGCTGGTTCGTCTTGCCGCCTCGGCCTACAAAGAAAAGTTTGTCCTGAAAGGCGGTATGCTGGTGGCGGCCATTGTGGGGCTGGACAACCGGGCAACGATGGATCTGGATACCACCCTGAAAAATTTGCCTCTGACCCCTGAGGCCATCCGCACCGCACTGGAAGAAATCTGTGCCGTGCCCGGTGAGGATGAAGTGACTTTTGAACTTGGCGCAATTTCTCCCATTCGGGAGGATGATATTTACGGCGGCTATCGGGTCGCCCTGACTGCGAAATTTGAAACGCTGGTTACACCGCTGAGCATCGATGTATCCACCGGCGATGCCATCACGCCCCATGCGGTGCCGTATCGGTTTGCCGAGATTTTTGAGGAGGAAAAGTCCTACGAGCTGTGGGCCTATAACATCGAAACCGTTATGGCCGAAAAGGTGGAAACCATCCTGCGGCGCAGCGTGTTCAACACCCGCCCCAGAGATTTTTACGATGCCTACATCCTGGCTTCCACCCAGAAGTTTGACAAGGCGGTATTCACACAGGCACTGGGTGCGACAGCGGCCCATCGCGGCACGGCGGAACAGATCGCCGATGTGCAGGGAATCCTTCGCAATATTGAAGAAAGTCCCCAGCTGCGGGCCATGTGGGATAAATACCGCAGGCAGTTTGCTTATGCGCAGGATATTACCTATCAGCAAATACTGGAGATTTTGAAAACGCTGGTGAGTTGACCGCTGCGAAAATAGAGGATCAAACCCTCGGGGAAGTATATCCGCAATTTGCAGAGCGATCCCCATTCCCCGCGCTGATCTGCATCGCTGCACAGGAGCAGCTTGCTCAATTTGTCATAGGATTAGAAGTTGTCGCAGCAAAAAAGCAGGCATGACCAAAACCGGTCATGCCTGCTTTTATCTATTCCTTCTGCAAAGGGGAAAACTTGGTGGTCACTGTGCCTGCGCGGCCAGCTCTTGCAGCATCTCGATGTACTGCTCGAAGTACAGGCCGCTTTCGTTGATGAGGGCGGCGTATTCGGGGCCTACATAGCGCCAGTGCCAGGGCTCGTAGGTGATCTCGGTCACTGCGAAGGCCTCCTCTCCGGCGGGATAGCGCAGGATGAAGCCGTACTCCCCGGCGTGCTCGCTCAGCCAGGCAAAGGCGGCGGTGTTCTCAAACCCTTCGTCCAGCGAGAGGTACTCGGGGCAGTTGAGGTCGGCGGCAAGGCCGCAGTTGTGCTCCGAGTATCCCGGAGGGTTCACGATTCCGGCGGCCAGTTCCTTGGCGGTGGCCTCGTCGTAGCCCTTGTTGAGGTACTGCTGCACCTTGTTCTGGTAAAGCCCGGCCTGGTAGTCCACCGTCCGCAGTCCGCTCTGCATCCAGACGGTCACCCCGTCCTCGGCAGCGGCGGCCTGCATCTGCAAAAAGGCCTCGCAGGCGGCGGTCTGCAAAAGCTTATTGGTGGCGTTGGCCGAGCCGCACTCGGCGGTCTCGAAGGTGTAGTCCTCGGGCATGGGGTTTGAGTGGTTCACCAGCACCAACAGCGGGTCGGCCAGCATCTCTGCGGCCTGCTGGGGGGTCAGTCCGCCGGGGCCGAGGACCTGGGAGGCGGCGCTGTTTTCGGCGGAATCGGCGGGAGCCTGGGAGCTGCTGCTCTGGCTGATGGGGGTCTGAACCGATTCGTTGAGAGCGCTGCTCTGGCTGCTCTCGCTGGAAGCGGCGGGCACGCCGGGCCGGAACAGGAAGAACCCGGCTGCGCCGCCTGCTACCATGAGAGCCACGACGGCGGCCAGGCCCAGCAGACGGCGCGCCGCCCGGCGGCGGCGCCGGCGGAGCTGCTCGGCACGGGTCATGCGCCGGTGCACCGGACGATGATCGGGATGACGGTTGGGGTATTGCTGCTGCATAAACAGACCTTCTTTCTCAAAGAGTGGGGGATAAACCGCCGCTTGGCCGGACAGACTAGCTGCGGAGGCGAAAGGGCATGAAGATAACGGCACAGGAGTACGCACAGCGGGTCAAGCAGGCGGGGCCTGCTTCGCCCATCCTGCGGGACTGCATCGGCGCGTTCTGCGTGGGGGGCGGCATCTGCCTTTTGGGAGAATTTCTGCGCCAGAGGTATCTGGCCATGGGCGCGGATACCGAGACCGCCGGCACGCTGGTCAGCTGCAGCCTGATTCTGCTGTCGGGGGTACTCACCACCCTGGGGCTGTACCAGAAGCTGGCCATCTATGGAGGCGCGGGGTCGCTGGTGCCCATCACCGGCTTTGCCAACGCGGTGGTCAGCCCGTCCATAGAGTTCAAGACCGAGGGAAGGGTGCTGGGCACCGGGGCCAAGATGTTCACCATCGCCGGGCCGGTCATCGTCTACGGAACGCTGGCCTCGGTGGTCTATGGGCTTTTCCTCTGGCTGATGGAGACCTTTTGAACAGTATACGATTTTCAGCGGGAAAAAATGGCAGGAAAAACGCGGCGGCTTGGACCTCATTGATTATAGCACGTTCCGCCCGCCGCGCCAACGAGAAAATATCTTTTTCAGGGACAGGAAAGGGGAGAGCGCATGGCGACACGCTGCGGGGATACCCTGATATTCGCCCAGCCGCCGGTGATCGCGGCCTATGCGGCGGTGGGCGGCAAAAAAGAGGGCGAGGGCCCGCTGGCGGCGGGGTTTGACGAGCTGAGCTCGGACAATCTCTTCGGCCAGAAAAACTGGGAGGCCGCCGAAAAGGCGCTGCAGCTGAAGGCCGCCCGGCTCTGCATCCAGAAGGCCAAAACCACCGAGAAGCAGATCAGCCTGGTGCTGGCGGGGGATCTGCAGGCCCAGTGCACCGCCTCGGGCTACGCCATGCGGGAGCTGGATATCCCCTTTGCAGGGGTGTTCGGGGCGTGCAGCACCATGGACGAATCCCTGGGCCTGGGGGCGGCACTGTGCAGCGCGGGTCTGGCGGACGGGGTGCTGGCCATGGCTTCCAGCCACTTCTGCGCGGCGGAGCGGCAGTTCCGCACCCCCTTGAGCTATGGCGCGGTGCGTGCCCCCACCGCCCAGTGGACCGCCACCGCGGCGGGCTGCTGCCTGCTGCGCCCGGCGGGCAAAGGGGTCCGGATCAAGGCGGTGACCCTGGGCCGGGTGCAGGACTACCAGATAAAGGACATCAACAACATGGGGGCCGCCATGGCCCCCGCCGCCGCGTCCACCCTGCTGCACTACCTCGGGGAAACCGGCACCCGGCCGGAGGAGCTGGACTGCGTCTACACCGGGGACTTAGGCCAAGTGGGCAGCCGTCTTTTGGCCGAGCTGCTGGCCGCCGAGGGGGTGGCCCTGCCGAACCACACCGACTGCGGCAGGCTGCTCTTCGACTCTTCCTGCCAGAAGGTCAACAGCGGCGGCTCGGGGCCGGGCTGCTGCGCCGGAGTGCTGTGCAGCCACATCCTGCCCGGGCTGGAACAGCACCGTCAGCGCCGGGTGCTCTTCATCGCCACCGGCGCGCTGATGAGCCAGACCACCTTTTTGCAGAAAGAGAGCATCCCCGCCGTAGCCCATCTCGTGGAGCTGCGGGCGCCGGGGGAAACGGAGGAGGAAAAGGGATGAACTACCTGTGGGCCTTCCTGGTGGGCGGGGCCATCTGCGTATTGGGCCAGCTGCTGCTGGACCTCACAAAGCTCACCCCGGCCCGCATCCTCACCGGGTATGTGGTGGCGGGGGTGCTGCTCTCGGCGCTGGGGTGGTATGCTCCTCTGGTGGAATTTGCAGGCAGCGGGGCAAGCGTGCCGCTGCTGGGCTTTGGGCATCTGCTGGCCCAGGGGGTGGAAAAAGCGGTGGCCGAAAAAGGGCTGCTGGGCTGCCTGACCGGCGGGCTCACCGCCGGGGCCGCCGGCATCACCGCCAGCCTTGTGTGCGGGGTGGTCTTTTCCTGGATCGGACGCAGCCACGACCAAAACTAAAAGGCAAGGGCTTCGACATCCTCTGCGCCTCTTTGCGCCGGTGCACTGGTAGACTGGGGCTGAATACACCGCGAAAGGAGGTGTACAGCCGGGATGAAATGGTTCTGCCGGTGCGCTGCGGTGCTCTGGGGGCTGCTGTGGGCCGCACTGGCCGCCGCAGCTCTCTGGGGCCTGTGGGCCAACGGGGCCGCCGGACCGCCCCTGCCTTACCGGGTCTGCGAGGCGGCACTTGTGCTGGCTGCGGTGCTGCCGGGTTCGGCGGCGGCGTGGTGGCTGGGCTTTGGAAGGCCAGGGCCTCCGGGGCCGGACCCCCCTGCCCGGGCCGAAGAACATACGGCCAGCAGGCTCTTTTTCGAGCTGCAGAAGGAACTGCAGCGGACATAATGCCCCGCGCAAAACAAAAGCCCCCGCACCGGGAAACCCTGGTGCGGGGGCTGGTCTGAGACGCAAAGGGGGACCCATTTCTGCCTGCATACGCAGGTCAGAAATTCCTCCCCCTTTGGATTCCCCGGGGACAAAATTTGCCCCGGAACCGCGCCCTCGGCGCAGCCTCGCACACTCCCCGGGACAAATTTCCCTGTAGGTGTCCGGCCTGTACGCGCATGTCGTCCAGGCCGGACTGAAAACAAAAGCCCCCGCACCGGGAAACCCTGGTGCGGGGGCTTTGTTTCGTCAGTCGTTCGTCAGTCGAAAGAAGTTCGGCGCAAATCAGACGTTCTTGTTGGCGTGCTTGGCCAGACGGCTGATCTTGCGGGAAGCGGTGTTCTTCTTCAGGACACCCTTAGCGCGTGCCTTGTCGATCGCGGAAACAGCAGCCAGGACGGTTGCGTCCTTGTCAGCGGCTTTAGCATCGATGGCGGCGTTTGCCTTCTTGACGACTGTTTTCAGGTTGGTCTTGATGGCCTTGTTGTGAGCCTGCTCGGCTGCAGCCTGCACGACGCGGTCCTTCTGAGATTTAATGTTAGGCATTCGTTCCACCTCCTTGGCTACCTATAACAGCGCACCTTATGATACCATATTCACCGAACAATCGCAAGCTTTTTTCTCATTTTTTTTAGAATTTTTTTTGCCGGGCAACACTCTGGGCAGAATCAACGGGGCTTTGTCCGGCGCAGAAAGGCCGGGCCCTGCCCTAAAGGAGGCCGAAAAAATGGCATATACCGATATGGCGGACGAGCTGTTCGGCGCAGCGTATACCCAGAAGGACCCCTCCGGGGTGCGTCTGGCGACCATGCGCCGGGGCGGCGTGACCATCACCCGGGTGGAGATTGCCCGGGACGGGCTCAAGCGCCCCCGGGGGCGCTATGTGACCCTGGAGGTGCCCAAGGTCAGCGTACTGGACGAGCGGGACAGCGCGGTGATCGAGACGGCAGGGACCGAGCTGCGGGCCCTTTTGCCCCCGGAAGGGCCGGTGCTGGTGCTGGGGGTGGGCAACCGCCGCATCACCGCCGACGCTTTGGGGCCCCGCACGGTGCAGAAGGTGCTGGTGACCATGGGGGCCCAGCACCACCTGCCCATCCAGGGCATCCGGCCGGTGGCGGCAGTGGCCCCGGGGGTCTCCTCGGCCACCGGGCTGAGCCTTCAGGCCCTGGCCGCCGCGCTGGTGGGGGCGGTGCGCCCGGCGGCGCTGATCTGCGTGGACAGCCTGTGCTCCTCCGAGCCCCAGAGGCTGGGGCGCACCATCCAGCTGTCCGACACCGGGCTGTTCCCGGCTTCCCCCAGCCATGCCCGCCACCTGGACGCCGCCGGGCTGGGCCTGCCGGTGATCGCGGTGGGCATCCCCACCCTGATGGAGTCCTCCGAGGGCCGGGAGCTGGTGGTCACCCCCCGGGAGCTGGACGCGGTCATCGCCCACGGGGCGGCGCTGCTGGGGGCGGCCATCAACTGGGCGCTGCAGCCCCGGCTCACCCTGGCCCAGCTGTGCTGGCTGGCAGACTGAATGGAATAAAATCCCGGCCCCCGGCATACAACGGGACAAGGACGGTTTCTCCGCACAGAAAGGGGGCTTCATCGTGCAGGAAAGACGATTCCGCCGCATTCGGCCTGCAGATTCGGACACGCCCCCGGCGGAGGGGGGCAGCCTCTGGGCCGGGGTATTGGCGGCAGCTCTGCTGCTGGCGCTGCTGGTGCTGGCCCGGGGAGCGGTGTTCACCGCCGCCGGGGTGCTGGTGGGGCCGGTGCCGGCGGCCCGCACCGCGCTGCAAAGGCTGACCGCTTCGGTCTCCCAGAGCCCGGACAGCGCCGCGGCTCTGCCGCCCGAGGAGCCTGCTTCCTCGGTTTCGGAACCGGCGGCTTCCAGCACAGCGCCCCAGGGCCTGCCGGACATCGCCCAGTACCTGGTGGCGCTGCTGGGAGAGGATGCCCGCCCTGCCGACGCCGGGACCATTGTGGAAAAGAACTACGGCCAGGGCACCGGGGACAACTACATCCCCCTTGCGGCAGGCACCATCAAGAACAACACCAGCGTCTTGGCCGCCGAGATCGCCGCCGAGGTGCAGAACCCGCTGCCCTTTGCCATCGAGAAGGACAGCGATGAGCCCCAGGTGCTGGTGATGCACACCCACGCCACCGAGGATTACCGGATGAGCGAGGGGCTCTGGTTCACCCCGGGGGATTCCAGCCGCAGCACCGACCGCAGCATCAACATGTGCGCAGTGGGCCGGGTCATCACCGACACCCTCAACGCGGCGGGCATCTACACCCTGCACGACGAGAGCCTCAACGATTACCCCAGCTATACCGGCAGCTACTCCAACAGCCGGGCGGTGGTGCAGCAGTATCTGGCCCAGTACCCCAGCATCAAGGTGGTGCTGGACGTCCACCGGGACGCCATCGAGAGCACCGACGGGGCGCGGATGGCCCCGGTCTGTACCGTGGACGGCCGCCAGGCGGCCCAGGTCATGATCATCTGCGGGTGCAGCAACGGCACCACCGTAAACCTGCCCAACTGGCGGCAGAACCTGCGGTTTGCCGCCGCCTGGGAGAGCGCCATGGAGGGCATGTACCCGGGCTTTACCCGCCCGGTGCTCTTCAGCTACCGGTTTTATAACCAGGACCTGACCACCGGCAGCCTGCTCATCGAGATCGGCGGCCACGGCAACAACCTCAACGAGGCCCTTTACGCCGGGCAGCTGGCGGCCAAGGCTCTGGCGGCGGCGCTGCTGGGGGAAAGCGCGGGACCATGAAGAATTTTGTCCTTCCCGGGTTGACAAACCGGCGGCGGGTGTGGTATGGTTTAGGCTACATAAAAGCAAGGATCGGGAAAAGTAACGCATCCAGGCACGCCACAGAGAGCCGGCAACGCTGAGAACCGGCGCGGGCTTTGCGCGAAGGAACACCCGGGAGCTGCAATCTGAACCCGGGGGTCATCCTCCGGCAGTAGGGGCGCCGCAGGCCCAGCGTTAAAGGGGCAGCGCTTGACAGAGCGCCCAAGGGACCGGCCCAGCGCCGGTAATTCAGGTGGCACCGCGGACATCATAAGACAGCTTGTTCGCCCTGAACGATCAGGGGAAAAGCTGTCTTATTTTTTATTTTTGGAGGTTTAAAAACCATGGAGCGTACCGAGATCGCATCCCTCTACAAGCAGACTCCCGCCGACGGCACGGTTCTCACCGTCTGCGGCTGGGCCAAGAACATCCGGGACAGCAAGAACATCGGCTTTATTGCCCTGTCCGACGGCGGCTGCTTCAAGACCCTGCAGGTGGTTCTGGAGGCAGGCAAGCTTGCAAACTACGACCAGGTGATCCACACCGGCCTGTACAGCAGCCTCAAGGTCACCGGCCGCCTGATCCTGACCCCCGAGGCAAAGCAGCCCTTTGAGCTCAACGCCGACAGCGTGGAGATCCTGGGCTCCTGCCCCGCGGAGGAGTACCCGCTGCAGAAAAAGAAGATGAGCATGGAGTACCTGCGCACCATGCCCACCCTGCGCCCCCGCACCAACACCTTCAACGCAGCCTTCCGGGTGCGCAGCGTGGCGGCCTACGCCATCCACCGCTTCTTCCAGGAGAACGGCTTCGTCTACGCTCACTCCCCGCTGCTGACCGCTTCGGACTGCGAGGGCGCGGGCGAGATGTTCCGGGTCACCACCCTGGACCTGGACAACGTCCCCCGCACCGAGGACGGCCAGGTGGATTACAGCCAGGACTTCTTTGGCAAGCCGGTGAACCTCACCGTTTCCGGCCAGCTGGAGGCCGAGGCCATGGCTATGGCTTTCGGCAAGGTGTACACCTTCGGGCCCACCTTCCGTGCCGAGAAGAGCTTCACCACCCGCCACGCCGCCGAGTTCTGGATGATCGAGCCCGAGATGGCCTTCTGCGACCTGTCCGGCTATATGGACACCGCCGAGGCCATGACCAAGTACGTCATCCGCTATGTGCTGGACAACTGCCCGGATGAGATGGACTTCTTCAACAAGTTCATCGACAAGGGCCTCATCGAGCGGCTGGAGCTGGTGGCAAACAGCGAGTTCGGCCGGGTGAGCTACACCGAGGCCATCGAGATCCTCAAGAAGAACAACAAGAAGTTCCAGTACCCGGTGGAGTGGGGCGTGGACATCCAGACCGAGCACGAGCGCTACCTCACCGAGGTGGTCTACAAAAAGCCGGTCTTTGTCACCGACTACCCCAAGGAGATCAAGAGCTTCTATATGAAGCAGAACCCCGACGGCCGCACCGTGGCCGCGGCGGATATGCTGGTGCCCGGCATCGGCGAGCTGGTGGGCGGCAGCCAGCGTGAGGAGGATTACGACAAGCTCTCCGCCCGTATGGACGAGCTGGGCCTGGACAAGGCTTCCTACGACTGGTATCTGGATCTGCGCAAGTTCGGCGGCGTGGAGCACGCGGGCTTCGGCGTGGGCTTCGAGCGTCTGCTGATGTACCTCACCGGCATCCAGAACATCCGGGACGTGCTGCCCTTCCCCCGCACCGCCTACGGCTTCTAAATGAGGGAGACTGCACGCAAAGCACACGGGGAGCCCCTGGCTGCTGCCGAGTGCCTGCCCGGCCTGGGCGAAAAGCTGCTTTCCTGGTTTGAGCAGAACAAGCGGGTGCTGCCCTTCCGCACCGACCCCACCCCCTACCACGTCTGGGTCAGCGAGATCATGCTGCAGCAGACGCGGGTCTCGGCGGCGCTGCCCTACTATGAGCGGTTCATCCGCACCCTGCCGGACGTTCCGGCCCTGGCGGCCTGCCCGCCTGAGCAGCTCAACAAGCTCTGGGAGGGGCTGGGCTATTACAGCCGGGTGCGCAACATGCAGAAGGCCGCAAAGGTTGTCTGCGAGGAGTACGGCGGGGCCCTCCCGGCGGACTACGAGGCCCTGTTGGCCCTGCCCGGCATCGGGGAGTACACCGCCGGGGCCATCGGGTCCATCAGCTTTGGGCTGCGGGTCCCGGCGGTGGACGGCAACGTGCTGCGGGTCTTTGCCCGGCTGTACGACGACGAGGGGTACATCACCGACCCCAAGGTCAAGCAGGAGTTCACCCGGCGGGTCATGGCCCACCAGCCCCCCGGCGCTCCGGGGGACTACAACCAGGCCCTCATGGAGCTGGGGGCGCTGGTCTGCCTGCCCGGCGGCGAGCCGCTGTGCGGGGAGTGCCCGCTGGCCGCCCTTTGCCGTGGGCGGGCCTCCGGCAGAGCCCGGGAACTGCCCCGCAAGGCTCCCCCCAAGGCCCGGCGGGTCCAGCCGGTGACCGTCTTTCTGCTCCGCAGCCCGGAGGGGTGGCTCTTGCAGCGCCGCCCCGCCGAGGGGCTGCTGGCCGGGCTCTACCAGCCCTTCGCCCTGGAGGGCCAGCGGCTGGAAAGCGCCGGGGAGGCCGCCGCCGCCCTTGCCCGTCTGGGGCTGGAAGGGGCTTCTCTGCCCCAGCCCCTGCCCGCAGCAAAGCACCTGTTCAGCCACATTGAGTGGCAGATGACCGGCTGGAAAGCAGAGCTGCCCGCCCAGCGCGCCCCCGAGGGGTGCCTGTGGGCGGACGAGGAGGCGCTGCGGCAGCAGTACGCCCTGCCCGGAGCCTTCAAAGCCTACAAAAAGAGAATGGGAATCTGAACGAAAACTTGCAGGTTTTTGTGCACAAATATCCTAAACTTTCTCTTTTTTGGTTGTAATTTTGCCCTTCAGCGGGTATAATAAAAACAATTCCGGGGGCGGACAAGCCTCCCAGGCGACGGAGGGTGCTGCAAGTGTATTTTTTGGTGAAAATCTCACTCCACATGCTCACCGCGCTGTGGTTGGTGCTGCGGGCGATGCTGGGCATCAGCCGGTGGAAAAATAAGCTGAAACACCGTTTCAACCGAAAAAAGGAGAGTGCTGAACCGATGAACAAATCTTGTCTGATCGCTGTCATTGCGCTGCTGGCTGCCATTGCCGGCGCACTGGCCGCCGCTGCGGTCTATCTGCGCCGCCGTGAAAAGGAACTGGACGAGTACGAGCGCCTGCTGTTTGGCGAGGACGATGCCGTGGTGGCCTCGGAGGTCTCGGAGGCTGAGGCAGATGCCGGGGAAGCTGCCCCCGCGGACGAGCAGGCAGAGTAATTCTGTGACCTGATCCAAGCATGGAGCGTCAGGCGCGCCGCAAAGCCCATGGGGGCCGCGGCGCGCCTTTTGTTTTATCGAAAAGGGAGGAATGACTGTGGTGGTGCTCAAGGCGATCGGGCGGCTGGTTCTCTGGCTGCTGGGGGTGGCCATTGGCGTGGCGGTGCTGCTGGCGGCGGTGATGGGGGCGAGCTATGCCTTTACCAGCGAGGGGTCCTGCCCGGCTCCGGCGGCCCAGTTTGGCCAGGCGGAGCTGGAGCCCAACGGCTACTGCTGGCAGGTGCCGCTGGTGGGCGGGGTACTGGACCGGGTGTTCTATTCACCCTCCACCCTCACGGTCCAGAAGCTGGGGGTGCTGTATGAGGCGCACCCGGCGATGACCTTGCCGGAGTGGGCTACATACGCCCAGATCACCGTCTCGGACGCAGCCGGGAATGTATTGTTTGAAGGGTCGGCGGGGGAGTACGACAGCTTTCTCTACCCGTCCAACGGGGAATACAAGGCCGACCTCACCATCTGGCGAATCCCGGGGGATATGACGGTGGTGGCCTTTGAAGGGGGCGGCAACGGCGCGGTGCGGCTGAACCCCGGGCTGGAAAAGCCTGCAAAGCCCATCGGCTATTACAGCTATGCCTTCCGCTTCACCCTCCAGGCCTCCGCCGAGGTGGAGCTCTCCGCCGAGCGGGTGGAGCAGGGCGGCATCGTGGGCATGCGGATCAGCGGCATGGTGGGCTCCGAGCCTCCGGTGGTCACCACCGATCTGGGCAGCGTCCAGTGCACCCGCAGCCCGGACGGCTGGCGCTGCTACATCCCGGCGGCCTACAATGCCTCCTCCGGGGCCCATGCCGTCGAGGTGCTGGTGGGGGGCGAGACCCTGAGCTATACCCTCACCGTGACCCCCCGGGACTTTGGGGAAGCCATAGCGGAGCCGGAGCCGGAGGCCACCGAGGCCGCCAACGCCGAATTCCGCAACACGGTCTGGCCCATCTACGAGCAGACCGCCCGGGACAAGATGTGGTCCGGCGGCTGGCTCTGCCCGCTGGAGGATTACGTCATCCTTGTGGACTTCGGCCAGGTCAAGGTGGTAAGCGGAGAGCGGGGCAGCCGCTCCAACTCCACCCTGCTCTACGCCATCCCCGGGGAGCCGGTGCGGGCCCCGGCGGCGGGGGTGGTGGT
>CALXGY010000179.1 GCA_944387955.1 uncultured Faecalibacterium sp.
ATGAGCCGGGGGCTGCCCCGGCCGGAAATGAGGGATACATCATGAAGGTAATTTTGAAACAGGACGTTAAGGGCATCGGCAAGAAGGACGAGATCCACGAGGTCTCGGACGGCTACGCCCGCAACTACCTGCTGCCCCGCAAGCTGGCTGCCGTCGCCGACGCCACTGCCCGGAACATCGCCAGCGGCAAGGCTGCCGCCGCCGACTTCCACGAGGCTCAGGCCCTGGCCGCTGCCCAGGAGCTGGCAAAGAAGATCGAGGGCAAGACCGTGACCGTCAAGACCAAGGGCGGCGCTTCCGGCCGTCTGTTCGGCAAGGTCACCGGCAAGGAGGTGGCCGCCGCCCTGAGCGAGCTGGCCGGCTCTTCCATCGACAAGAAAAAGGTGGAGCTGGATGCCCGGGACATCAAGGATGTGGGCACCTACGAGGGCAAGGTCCGTCTGTATGTCGGCGTTGTGGCCAGCTTCAAGGTGAATGTGGAGGCCGAGCTGGTCTGACCGGCGGCCCTGCCATTTGAGCATTGATTGAATGAAAAGACGCTCCCCGGAACCGGGGGGCGCCTTTCGTGCGTTTTGGAAACCAAAGAACACAGACCGAGAGGAGAGCCTGACCATGCCTGAGCAGCGCCGCTACAACAACGAGCTGAATCTTGAGAGCGTAGGCATCAGCCTGCCTTACAGCATGCAGGCCGAACAGAGCGTGCTGGGTGCTGTGCTGCTGCAGCCCGAGACCCTCACCGACCTGGTGGAGACTCTGCGCCCGGAGATGTTCTATACCCGTCAGAACGGGCAGATCTACACCGAGATGCTGCGGCTGTTCACCAGCGATCAGACCATTGACTTCGTCACCCTGCTGGACGCGGTCATCTCGGACGGGGTCTTTGCCAGCGCGGACGAGGCCAAGGTCTACCTGACCGGCCTGGCCGAGACGGTGCCCACCATCTCCAACGTGGGGGCCTACGCCAAGATCGTTCAGGAAAAGTATCTGGTGCGCCAGCTCATGGGGGTGGCCCGGGACATCCTGCAGGACGCAGGAGACGAGCCGGACGCCGACCTTCTGCTGGAAAACGCCGAGCAGCGGATCTATGAGATTCGTTCCGGCCGGGATTCCAGCGCCCTGACCCCGCTGGCCTCCAGCATGGTGGAGACCCTGACAAACCTCCAGAAGATCAGCGGCCCGGATGCGGACAAGTACAAGGGCATCCCCACCGGGTTCCGGATGCTGGATACGGTGCTCACCGGCCTCGGACGGGGCGACCTCATCATTCTGGCCGCCCGTCCCGGCATGGGAAAGACCAGCTTTGCCCTCAACATCGCCACCCGTGTGGCCATGCAGCAGAAGGTGCCGGTGGCCATTTTCAGCCTGGAAATGACCAAGGAGCAGCTTACAAACCGCATCCTTTCGGCGGAGGCGGGCATCGACAGCCAGGCCTTCCGCACCGGCGCGCTGAAAGCCAGCGACTGGGAGTATCTGGCCCTCGCCACCGAAAAGCTGCACGACGCGCCCATCTTTATGGACGACACCTCGGGCATCACCATCACCGAGATGAAGGCCAAGATCCGCCGGGTCAACCAGGACCCCAGCCGCCCCAACGTGGGTCTGATCGTCATCGACTATCTGCAGCTGATGACCTCGGGCCAGCGCACCGAAAACCGGGTGCAGGAGATCAGCTCCATCACCCGAAACCTCAAGATCATGGCCAAGGAGATGAATGTGCCCATCATCGCCCTGAGCCAGCTGTCCCGTGCGGTGGAAAAACAGGGCAACAACTCCAGCCACCGGCCCCAGCTGTCCGACCTTCGTGACTCGGGTTCCATCGAGCAGGACGCCGACTGCGTGCTCTTCCTCTACCGTGACTCCTACTACGCCAGCCAGCGCCAGGACGGCGCCGAGGTGGATGCGGACACCGCCGAGTGCATCGTGGCCAAGAACCGCCACGGCGAGACCAGCACCGTCCCCCTGGGCTGGGACGGCGCCCACACCCGGTTTATGGATGTGGATTTCCGCCGCTGAAGAGGAAAGGGAACTGCGCATGCCGGACGAAAATGCAAAGACCGCCTCTGCCCCAAAAATCCGGCAGAGGGTGGAGGGATTCTGCCGGCAGAACCGGCTGTTTTCCCGGCAGAAAGAGGGCTCTGTCCGGGTCTGCGCCGCCGTCTCGGGCGGGGCGGACAGCATGGCGCTGCTGCTGCTCTTGCAGGAGCTGGCCGGGCCGCTGGGTTTTGTGCTCACCGCCTGCCATGTCAACCATGGGCTGCGGGGAGCCGCCGCCCGCCGGGACGAGGAATTTGTGCGGGCGGAGTGCGCCCGGCGGAAAATCCCGCTGCGTGTTTTCCGGGCAGAGGAGCGGGGAAATCTGCCCGCCCGCCCCAGCGAGGACTGGGCCCGGGCGCTTCGGTACGGCTGTTTTGAGCAGCTGCACGAAGAGGGGATAGACTGGGTTGCCACGGCCCATACTGTTACAGACCAGGCCGAGACGCTGCTGTTCCGGCTGGCCCGGGGCACCGGGCTGCATGGGGCCGCAGGCATCCGCCCGGTGCGCCAGTTTTACGCCCGGCCGCTGCTCTGCCTGACCCGGGCCGAAACCGAGGGCTACTGCCGCGCTTTGGGACAGAGCTGGGTGGAGGACGAAACCAACCACACCGACGGCTACGCCCGCAACCGGCTGCGCCGTCACGCCCTGCCCGCGCTGCGGCAGGCAAACGAGGCCGCCGAGCAGAACCTCGCCCGCTTTTGTGAGCGGGCCGCCCGGGCGGACGAATACTTTGACCGGATGGCTTCTCAGCTTCTCGCACAGGCGGCCCGGCAGGCCGAAGGCCCCTCCCCCGGGCGGGTGCGGGCCGCACGGGCCGCAGGGGAACCGGTCTTTGCCCTGGAAGCGATGCGCCGGGCTGACCCGCTGATCCTGGAGCGGGCGATGCACCGGCTGGTCTCTCCGGTGCGAGACCCGGAGGAAAAGTATATCCGGCTGCTCTGCGCCCTGGTCCAAAGGGGCGGCGGCGCGGTGCAGCTGCGGGAGGATCTGCGGTATGCGGCTGCCGGGGGCTTTTTGTGGCAGGAGAGCGAAAAAACGCCGGTCCTGCCCCCTTGTGCAGAGTGGGAAGAGCCCTTTTTCCCTCAGCGGGAGAAGCTTTACTGTCTGCCGGGAGGCTACAAGCTGGAAAACCGGCTTGTGAAGCCGGATTTTCCAGAAAAAATACAGCTCGTTCATAAAAAAGACTTAAAAAACCAAGCAGATTATGCTAGAATAACCATGTTACATTCCAGACTTGTGCTTCGCGCCCGCCGCCCGGGAGATTGGTTCTGTCCGCCCGGCCGGGGCGTGCGCAAGGCGCTGCGCAAATGGATGAACGAGGCGGCGGTGCCGCCCCGGGAACGGGATGTCCTGCCATTGCTTGCGGATGGCAGCGAGATCGTATGGATCTACGGCGCAGGATTTGCCGACGGGCTGGCCCCGAATGAGGACACCGAGCAGATCCTGCTGCTGGATGAAAAAAGAGAGGATGCAGAATCATGAGCATGCACGAGGATATCAAGACGGTTCTGGTGACCGAACAGCAGCTGAAGGAAAAGGTGGCCGAACTGGGCGCCCAGATCAGCCGGGACTACGAGGGCAAAAACCTGCTCCTCGTCTCCATCCTGAAGGGCGCGGTGGTCTTTATGGCCGACCTGATGCGGGCGGTGAGCATCCCCTGCAGCATCGATTTTATGGTGGTTTCCAGCTACGGCGGCACCAACACCACCTCCACCGGCCTTGTGAAGATCGTCAAGGACCTGGACGCCGACCTGTCCGGCCGGGATGTGCTGATCGTGGAGGACATTCTGGACACCGGCGTCACCCTGTCCAACCTGGTGCCGATGCTCAAGCTGCGCAACCCCAATTCGGTGCGCATCTGCGCCATCCTGGATAAGCCCACCCGCCGCAAGGCGGATATCCAGCCGGATTACGAGGGCTTCCAGGTGCCGGACGAGTTCGTGGTGGGCTATGGTCTGGACTACAACGAGAAATACCGCAACCTGCCCTATGTGGGCGTCTTGAAGCCCAGCGTTTACGAGAAGTGACCGCCGGCCGGGCAAAGCCCCGAAAAATCTAACCAGAACGGGAGTTGATTCTTTTTGCAACCTAGAAAACCGCGCTTTAATCCGCTGGCATTGGCCCTGGCTCTGGCTGCGGTGCTGATGGTCTGGTCCTTCTTCGGCACTACCAGCACCACCAGCGCCACCATGAGCTATTCCACGGTGATCCAGTATTTTGAGCATCTGCAGGTCACGGGCTTTGTGCTGGACCGCAACACCAGCGTGATCACCATGCACATCAAGGAGGGCGATCTGCCCCTGCCGGATCAGGGCTCCATCACCGAGAGCCAGACCGGAGGCCTGCTGTCCGGGATGCTCACCGATGGCAGCACCGGCGAGAGCGTTACCGAAGAAGCGGACGGCACTGTGACCGTGCGCTACCAGCTGCCCTATGCGGCGCTGTTCATCAACAATGTGGATGAATACATCGACGCCTACAACGAGGCCAACCCCGATGCGCCGATGGTGTACGACTACACCGCCCTCAAGGAGACCATCCCCTGGATGGAGATCCTGTTCTATCTGGCCATGCTGGGCTGCACCGGTTTCATCCTCTTCTCGATGATGCGGGGCGGCGCAGGCGGCGGCAACATCATGAATGTGGGCCGCGCCAAGGTCAAGGACGAGTCCGAGCAGCAGAAAAAGGCCACTTTTGCCGACGTTGCAGGCGAGGACGAGGAAAAGGAAGAGCTCAAAGAGGTGGTGGAGTTCCTCAAGAGCCCCGAAAAGTTCAACTCCCTGGGCGCCCGCATCCCCCACGGCGTGCTGCTGGTGGGCCCTCCGGGCACCGGCAAGACCCTGCTGGCCCGCGCCTGTGCAGGCGAGGCGGGGGTGCCCTTCTACTCCATCTCGGGTTCCGACTTTGTGGAAATGTACGTCGGCGTGGGCGCCTCCCGCGTGCGCGATCTGTTTGACAAGGCCAAAAAGACCATGCCCTGCATCATCTTCATCGACGAGATCGACGCAGTGGGCCGCCAGCGCGGCGCAGGTCTGGGCGGCGGTCACGACGAGCGCGAGCAGACCCTGAACCAGCTGCTGGTGGAGATGGACGGCTTCGAGGCCAACGACGGCGTCATCGTCATGGCTGCCACCAACCGTGCGGATATCCTGGATAAGGCTCTGCTGCGTCCGGGCCGCTTCGACCGTCAGGTCTATGTGGGCCTGCCGGATGTCAAGGGCCGTGAGGAGATCCTCAAGGTCCACACCCGGAACAAGCCCCTGGCCCCGGATGTTTCCCTCAAGGTCATCGCCCAGCGCACCGCCGGTTTTGCAGGCGCAGACCTGGAAAACCTGGTCAACGAGGCGGCCCTGCTGGCTGCCCGCCGCAACCGCAAGGCCATCACCATGGAGGACATCGAGGAAGCTTCCATGAAGGTCATGGCCGGCCCCGAAAAGCGCAGCCGGGTGGTCACCCCCGAAGAGAAAAAGCTCACCGCCTACCATGAGGCGGGCCACGCGGTGGCGGGCTTCTACTGCAAGCATCACCCCCGCGTCCATGAGATCACCATCATTCCCCGCGGTCAGGCCGGCGGCTACACCATGTATCTGCCCGAGAAGGACCGCAGCTATGTGACCCGCAGCGAGATGTTCGAGGACATCGTCTCCAGCCTGGGCGGCCGTGTGGCCGAGCAGCTGATTCTGGAGGACATCTCCACCGGCGCGTCCAACGACCTGCAGCAGGCCACCAACATTGCCCGCCGCATGATCACCAAGTACGGCTTCTCCGAGCGTCTGGGTCTGGTGGTCTATGGCACTGCTCAGGAGGAGACCTTCCTGGGCCGTGACTTCGGCCAGGGCAAGGGATACAGCGAGACCACCGCTGCCGAGATCGACAGCGAGATGCGGGACATCATCGACGAGGCCTATGAGACCTGCCGCCGCACCCTCACCGAGCACATGGACCAGCTGCACGCGCTGGCCAAGGCTCTGATGGAGCGGGAGAAGCTCAACGAGGCCGAGTTCAACGCCATCATGCGGGGCGAGGAACTGCCCGCCCGGGGCGAAAAGCCCGCGGCCCCGGCCGAGAAGCCGGAAGCCCAGCCCGCCGCCCCTGCTGAGGAGGCAAAGCCTTCTGCCCCTGCTGAGGAAACCCAGCCTGCCGAGACCCCGGCGCAGACTGCCGAGCCCGCAGAGGCTCCGGCCCAGCCCGAAGCGCCTGCGGAGGAAAAGAGCCCGGCAGAGTCCGAGCCCGACCAGAAACTCTGAGTGAAAGGGAGTGTTTGCCGTGGAGGAGAGTTTTGATCCCATTGCCCGGACACGGGCAAACTATTACACGCCGGGCAGCCCGGTGCAGTTCATCCAGGTGGAGCTGCTCAAAGGCAGCATCAGCGGCGAGCAGGCCGTCTGTCTGACCTTCAAGAATATCTCCCGGGTGACCCTGACCGCGCTGGATATCCTGTTCAAGTGCAAGGGCAAGGATGGTACGGTGCTCTGCCAGGACGATTTCCAGTATCAGGACCTGGAGGTCAAGCCGGGTGAGACCTTTGGCATGGACGACGCGGTCTTTGTCACCTCTACCCCCATCGGCAGCGTGGATGTGATCCTCAAGCGGGTCTACAACGGCAACCGGGTGGTTCAGCTGGACGGCATCAAGCGGGTGCGGCTGCCTGCCCCCCGCCGCCTGCCGGAGGAACTGCGGGCGGCGCTGGAAGAGCGGGTGGGCCGTTCGGGCATGAAGTATGCCCCCCAGGTGCTGGACAATGGCTGGTATTGTGCCTGCGGCGCCTTCCATCCCAAAGAGGAGGACACGGTCTACTGCAGCGAGTGCGGTTCCGACCGAATCCTGCTCCAGAATGCACTGAATACCCTGATGCAGCCGGAGCAGCCGGAGAATGAGACCCTTTCGGAAGAGGGCGAGACCCGCATCGTGGGCGAGGAGCCTACGCGGATGGTCCGGGAGCCGGAACAGGGGACCCGGGCTTATCTGCCCCATGCCCAGGAGGAACCCCAGACCCGAGTTATTGAGGAGCCTCAGACCCGGGTGCTGGGAGGCACCGTCTACCATGCTCCCCGCTCGGAAGGATCTTCCGAGGGGCATACCCGGGTCATGCCTTCCCACGCCCAGCGGCCGGAACAGGCCACGGTCGTCCGCCCCAGCCATTATACCGAGCCGGAAGAGGACGAGGAAGAGCTGGACGATCAGGACCTCATTGCGGAGAACATCATCCGCTGGGTGCCGCCGCTGACCGCTCTGATCTGCGCGGGCATCGCTCTGTACGGCTTCGTGTATTATCAGTTCTTCCTGTAATCGAATCATTTAAAAACCATGCGGGGGAAGCGTTCAGAGCTTCCTCCGCTTTGTCGTCAAGAAAAGGGGGCCACTATGCCGGAGGAGTACTTACAGCTGGCGTTTGAGATCAAGGCCAGCTGCGACGAGATCAGCCGCCGCCTGCTGCGCTGGCACTGGGAGCAGAAGCCGGGCAGCCATACCTTCGAGTCTCTGCTGGAGCATCTGGCCCAGCGCCGCCAGGAGAGCCCGATTTACTATGACCGTCTGCCGGGGCTGGAGAGTAAGACCAGCTGGCAGCAGCTGGACACCACCCTGTGCATGCGGGTGCTGCTGGACCCCGAAGAGGGGGCCGCCCATCCGCTGGATCTGCTGGGCAATACCCCTCACCCCGCCGCCGCCCGGCGGGCCTGCAATGCGGTGCGCACCGCCCGCAACGAGGCGGCCCATGCGGGAGACCGGGCAGGGGGAGCCCAGGCCGCCATCCTCTTCAACGAGGCGGTGGAATGTCTGGAGCAGGGATATGCAGGCACCGCCTTTACGGTGCGGGACCTGGAAGGCTTCTACCGTCAGGCGGAGGAGTATCTGGCCCGTGCCAAAGGGGAAAAGCCCTCTGCACAGACCGAGGTCAACGTCTATCCCACCGGAAAGGCCCGGGAGCAGGCGGCCGCCGCCCGTGCCAAAGGGCAAAGCGGAGCCAAAACCGGGAGCAGCCGCAAAAGCGCCGCCAATTCCGGCGCAAGGCCGGCCGCGTCCAAGACCGCTTCCGGCGCTGAAAAAGGAAAAACCTCCGCCAAAAGCAGCCCGAACTCTTCCCGGCGCTCCGGCACCGGGATAAGCGGCTCCCACAGCCGGGGAAAAAATGCCCCCAAAGGCCGCTCCGCAGCGAAAAAGCAGGAGCGCAAAGGGGTCAACCGGGTGGTGCTGGTCATTATGATGCTGGTGGCGGCGGCAGGGCTTTTGGTGCGGGCGGTCCAGCTGGGATTGCTTCCTCGCTGAATCATCCGGGCGGGAAAGATGCGCAGACGCCGAAAAACAAGGCTGCATCGCTTTTTACAGAAAGCACACCTGTTTCTTTCCTGCCCAAAAATCAGAACGATCTTTTGGTCAAAGTCTATAAAATCCGCAGGTGCCCTGCGGCCAAATACAGGAATCCGGCATCTTGAATCCTGCCCGGCAAATCCACTATAATAAGGTCGGAATCCAACAAAAAAGGACAAAAATTCGGCATCCCGCCGCAGAGAGAGGGAGGAACAGGCAGTGGAAACAAAGGTAATTTTTTTGGACATCGACGGCACGTTGGTGCCTCCCGGATCGCTGGAGCCGCCTGCCAGCGCGCTGGCTGCGATCCGCGCCGCTCAGAAAAAAGGGCACAAGGTCTTTTTGTGCACCGGGCGCAATCTGTGCATGACTTCGCCGCTGCTGGAGTATTCCTTTGACGGCGCGGTCTGCAGCGCGGGCGGCTATGTTTTCTGCGGAAAAGAGCTGCTCTTTGACTGCCCCATGACCGAGGCCCAGAGCGAAGGGCTTCGGGCCATCCTGGACCGTCAGGGCATCGGCTACTCGATGGAAGCGCGGGACATGAGCTATTCCACCTCCCTCATGCTGGAGCGGTTCAAGAACCATTCCCTGGAGCGCAGCAAGATGAACAGCGAGGCAGCGCGGTGGGCCAATGTCTTCCAGGAAGGCAAAATGGTGCGCCCGATCTCCGATTACCTTGGGGAGCCCATCTATAAGATCTGCTACCTTGCCCCGGATGAGGCGGCTCTGGCTCCGGTGCGGCAGCAATACGAGAGGGAGTTTATATTCTGTCAGCAGAATTTCCCCGAGGAGCATACCGGCTGGATCAACGGTGAGCTCATCAACCGGCGATTCAATAAGGGAACCGGCATCCGCAAGGTTTGCGCCCATCTGGGGCTGACCACCGCCGATGCCATTGGTTTTGGAGACAGCGAAAACGACCTGGAAATGACCGATGTGGTGGGCCTGAGCATCTGCATGGAAAACGGCTCGGAAGAGCTGAAAAAGCGGTGCAGCGCCGTCTGCCCCCCGGTGGATGAGGACGGCATCGCCCGGGCTTTTGAGTCACTGGGGCTGGTATAAAAAATAATCCGGAAAAGAAACCTTCCAAACAGGACGGAGCAGCCAAAACGGCCTCCGTCCTGTTTTTTTGCCCTTATACTGTTGACATGTGATATACTGTGTGGTACGATGTATATAAAGGAGGCACAGTATATGGGAATTGAGGACTGGAAATCCCAGATCAAGCGGGGAACGCTGGAATTTTGCATTCTCCTGATGATCCGGCGGCGGCCATTCTACGGGTACGAGATCATAAACGCACTGGAAAGCTACCCGATTCTGGCCGCAAAAGAAAATACCATCTATCCGCTGCTCCGCAGATTGCAGAAAGAGGAGTATATCTCCTCCTTCTGGAAGGACAGCGCAGAGGGGCTCCCGCCCAGAAAGTATTATTCCATTACGGACAAGGGGACGGAGTACCTTGCCGCCATGTCCGCCGAATGGGAAAATCTGTTGAATGCCGTCAACGGGATGAAAGGGGAATTGCACTGTGGAGAAGAGCTTGAATGAGTACCTCGAAAAGATCGAGAAAAGCCTGAAGCCGCTTCCGGCCTCGGAGCGGGTGGACATCGTACAGGAGATCAAGAGCGAGATGCTGGAGCTGCAGGCCGCGGGAAAATCCGAAGCCGAGATTTTGCAGCGGCTGGGAGACCCCCGGGCGCTGGCAAAAGCCTATCTGGGGGATCTGATCGTAAAGGAAAAGCCTTTGAGCTGGACCAGAGTTCTGGCTCTCTGTGCCTATTACAGCCTGGCGGGATTGTCGGGGCTGATCGTCATTCCGACTTTGGGCATCTGTGCGCCGGTCTTTCTGCTGTGCGCGGTCATCTGCCCGGTGGTGGGGGCGCTCAAACTGCTGGATTCTGTTTTAAATCTGGGACTGCCCTGGATGCAGCAGGTGGGGGTCTTTGTCCTCGAAGGGGTCGAGCTGGCTCCGGGGGTGGAGTTTATCGCCTGCGTCCTGGCCGGTGTGCTGCTCGGCCTGGCCGGCTGGGGCTGTTGGAAGCTGCTGGTTCTTTACATCAGAGGAGTGAGCAAGGTGGGAACCTCCCTGTCCTGCTGAGAAAGCCGCGGGAGTTTTCCAGACTTGCAGACAAAATAAAGCAGGTACAGTGCAGATTTCTTGAAAACATGTGTTTTCAGAAAACGCGCTGTACCTGCTTTTTTGTTTTTATGAAAAAGGGCTGCGGTTCAGGCCGGATTATTCAGGCCTCGTAGTGCATCCGGTCGGCGGTCAGCTCCTCTAGCACCGGCAGCATGGCAGCGGCCTCCTGGCGGGCGGCGGGCAGGTCCATATCCTGGTAGTTGCCGCACTCCACCGCGCTGGCGCCGGGAACAGCGCCCTCATACTGGGACATGAACAGGAAGGCGTCCCGGGTCAGCTGCAGAGCCTGGGCGGCGGTGAGCCCCCGGGTCAGCAGGTAGAAGCCGGTGCGGCAGCCCATGGGCCCCACATAGATCACCGCCTCTTTGTATACGCTGTTGCGGGCGTAGGTGGCGAACAGATGTTCCAGAGTGTGGGCTGCTGCGGTGGACAGGTAGCCCCCCTGGTTGGGCCGCTTCAGCCGAATGTCCCAGGTCAGCACATCGCCGTCCTGGCGGCTCAGATACATGCCCCGGTCCAAACGGGTGTGATCCACACAAAAACTGGCGATACGTTCCATCTCGGCGCGCTCCTTTTCTCAGATCTGCAGGGACTGCACGGTGCCGTGAGCGCAGTCCACCGCGATGTCCAGGCCATCCCGGATGTGGGAAGTGGCGCCCGCAGCGCCCACAATGGTGGGCTTCAGCAGGGCCTTGGCGACGATGGCGGCGTGGCTGTTCAGACCGGGCTCCTCCACCACCAGGGCGGCGGCGTCCCGCACATAGGGCATCATATCGTTGTTGGTAAAGGGCAGTACCAGCACCATGCCGGGCTTGAAGCGGGCGCGGATCTCCTCCAGGGTGTGGCAGACGCAGGCCTTGCCGGTGGCGCTGGTGTTCTCGTCGCCCTCACGGCCGACGCCGACGCCGATGGCCAGGCAGTTGCCCACCATGTGGATCTTGACCATGTTGGTGGTGCCGCTGACGCCCACCGGCACGCCGGCGGTCACAACGGCCAGCTCGCCGTTGCGCAGATAACCATACTTCTCGGCCAGGCTGGTGGACATCTCGATCAGCTCATCGGTGCTGTGGGCCAGAGACATGATCAGCGGAGTGATGCCCCAGGACAGGGCCAGCTGACGCTGGACCTGCGGCTGCATGACAAAGGCGATGATGGGCTGAGTGGGACGGTATTTGCTCAGCAGCCGGGCGGTGCTGCCCGAAGCGGTGACCGTCACAATGGCGCTGGCGTTCAGATCCTGTGCGGTCAGGCAGGCGGCATGGGCGGTGGCGTCGCTGACGCTGGTCTTGCCGGTGGCCTTGCTCCGGGCAATCAGGCGGCGGTCCTGGTAGTGTGCTTCATTCTCGGTGTGCTCGGCAATGGCGGCCATGGTCTTGAGGGCCTCCACGGGGTAGGCGCCTGCGGCGGTCTCGCCCGAGAGCATGATGGCCGAAGTGCCGTCGTAAATGGCGTTGGCCACGTCCGAGATCTCAGCGCGGGTGGGCCGGGGGTTGATCATCATGCTGTCCAGCATCTGGGTGGCGGTGATGATGGGCTTGCCGAAGGAGAAGGAGCGGTCGATGATGCTCTTCTGGATGCCGGGCAGCTCGGAGAAGTCGATCTCGACGCCCAGGTCGCCGCGGGCCACCATGACCGCGTCGGCGGCGCCCAGGATGCTGTCGATGTTCTCGACGCCCTCGCGGTTTTCGATCTTGGCAATGATCCGGATGTTCGAGTCGTAGGAGTTCAGCAGGTTGCGGATCTCATAGACATCCTGGGCGCTGCGCACAAAGGAAGCCGCGATGAAGTCGAAGCCCTGCTCGATGCCGAAGATGATGTCGTCCCGATCCCGCTGGCTCATATAGGGCATGGACAGGTGGACGCCCGGAACGTTGACGCCCTTCTTGTTCTTGATCTTGCCGTTGTTCAGCACCTCGCAGATAATATCGGTGTCGGTGACCGAGCGGATGGACAGCTTGATCAGACCGTCGTCCAGCATGATGGTACCGCCTGCAACCACGTCGTGAGGCAGTTCTTTATAGGTAATGGAGCAGATCTCCTTGGTGCCCTCCACTTCGCGGGTGGTCAGGGTGAAGGTCTGTCCTGCTTCCAGCATTTCAGTGCCGTTGACGAAATCCTTCAGGCGGATCTCAGGGCCTTTGGTGTCCAGCAGAGCAGCCACCGGCCGATCCAGCTCTTCACGGATGGCTTTGAGGGCATCCAGACGGCCCTTGTGCTCCTCATGGGAGCCATGGGAAAAATTAAAGCGGGCAACGTTCATGCCGTTCTCCACCAGGGCACGCAGTACGCCCTCCTTGTCGGTGGAAGGGCCCAGGGTGCAGATGATTTTGGTTTTGCGCATGGATAAACCTCCTGTCAGATGGTCGGTTAATGTATTTTTGAATGTTTTGTTTCACATCTGTTATTATACCCTGCCCCATGCGGCAGGGCAAGAAAAATCGGCAAAAAAATAGCGCCTTTCTCGTTATAAAAGCAAAGGCGCTTGCGCCTTTGGAGCGAATCCTTTATAATTGAAGAAGGAGTTCGGCAAAATAAAAATAAAACAAAGCGGACGGTGTGCCGCCTTGGAAAGGGATGTGAACTATGGCAAAACGTGTATTTCTGATCGTGCTGGACAGCTTCGGCATTGGAGCCGAACCGGATGCCCCCGCCTTTGGTGATGCAGGCACCGATACGCTGGGAGCGATTGCCCGGCACCCGAATTTTTCCTGCCCCAACCTGCAAAAGCTGGGGCTGTTCAACATCGAAGGGGTCTCGGCAGGCGAGAAGTCTGCCGCTCCGCAGGGAGCTTTTGCCCGTCTGCAGGAGCGCAGCATGGGCAAGGATACCACCATCGGCCACTGGGAGATCGCCGGTGTGGTGAGCCCCGAGCCGCTGCCCACCTTCCCGGATGGGTTCCCCGAGGAGCTGATCCAGGCCTATGAAAAGGCCACCGGCTACAAGGTGCTGTGCAACAAGCCCTATTCCGGCACCCAGGTGCTGAAGGATTACGGCGAACAGGCCATGGCGGAGAACGCCCTCATCGTCTATACCAGCGCGGACAGCGTCTTTCAGGTGGCAGCCAACGAGCGGCTGGTGCCGGTGAAGGAGCTTTACCGCTGCTGTGACATTGCGCGGGAGATGCTCACCGGCCCCTATGGGGTGGGCCGGGTCATTGCCCGTCCCTTCGTGGGAGAAACCGCGGACACCTTTGCCCGCACCCCCAACCGCCACGACATCAGCCTCGCCCCGCCCCGGGCCACCATGCTGGACCTGCTCAAAGGGGCCGGCCGGGATGTGATCGCGGTGGGCAAGATCTACGACATCTTCGCCGGTCAGGGGGTCACCGAGACCATCAAGACCACCGGAAACACCAACGGCATTGCCTTCACCAAGGCGCTTCAGACCCGGGATTTCGAGGGCCTGGCCTTTGTGAACCTGGTGGATTTTGATATGCTTTACGGCCACCGGCGGGATGTGGCGGGCTATGCGGCGGCGGCCAGTGAGTTCGACCGGTTCCTGGGCGAGTTTTTGCCCGGGATGCGGCCGGAGGACCTGCTCATCATCACCGCCGACCACGGCTGCGACCCCTCTTACCAAAAGACCACCGACCACACCCGGGAGTATGTGCCCTGCCTTATGTACGGGCAGCCGGTGCGCCCGGGCACAGACCTTGGTACCCGTCTGGGCTTTGGGGATATTGCAGCCACCGTCTGCGACTATCTGGGG
This sequence comes from uncultured Faecalibacterium sp., assembly GCA_944387955.1. GTDB lineage: Bacteria > Bacillota > Clostridia > Oscillospirales > Ruminococcaceae > Faecalibacterium. Next base: position 14,196 of record CALXGY010000179.1, read on the forward strand.
GTAGAGGCCGAGGGACTGGACGGCAGCAGCATGCTGCCTCAGATTCGGCGCTGACCGGTTCCGGCATTCATACCGGATGTATAAACTGTAAAAAATGAAATGCCCTGTTTCCGTGGCTCGAGCTGTGGAAACAGGGCATTCTTTACAAAAAAAGGCCAATCAAAAAGAAATTATCCACAAAAAAATCGACTTTCCGAGAAAGGAGAGGAGGGCTTGGTTTACAATCCCAACGGTTTATGATAAACTGATGAAAA
>CALXGY010000180.1 GCA_944387955.1 uncultured Faecalibacterium sp.
CGGTCAGCTCCGAGATGCGGGCGGTGATGGCCTTGGGAGGCTTGACAAAGGTATCGAATTCCTCGGCCACCTCGCCGTTTTTCACGATGACCGCGCCGATCTCGGTGAGGTACTCGCACCCGGGGTCAAGGCCGGTGGTCTCGGTGTCAAAGATGCAGAACTCCCCGTCCAGGGGCTGGTCCTGCACGCCGTAGACGCAGGGCACCATGTCGTCCACAAAGTAGGCCTCGCACCCGTAGATGAGCTTGAAGTTCGGGTCCTTTTTGTGGATGTCGTCTGCCGCCAGCATGGCCTCAGGGTAGCCCTGGCAGACGCCGTGGTCGGTGATGGCAATGGCCGGGTGTCCCATCTGGTGGGCCAGCCGGACGATGCCGCCCGGGTCACAGAAGCCGTCCATGCTGGAAAGCTTGGTGTGCAGATGCAGCTCCACCCGCTTTTCGGGGGCATGGTCCTCCCGGCGGCGGCGTTCCACCTGCAGCACGTCGTAGGGGTAGACGATGTAGTCGTGCTCGTACTTGTCGTAGGAGCAGTCCCCGCGGATGATGAGGGTAGTGCCCTTTTTGAGGCCCTCCCACTTGGAGCAGTCCTCCCCTTCCTGGGCGCGGATCTTGAGGTTGATGGACCCCTGATAGTCGGTGATGGAGACTGTGTAGATCTTGCGGAAGTTGCCCTTGACCTCGGTAAAGAAAACGTCGCCCCAGATGGTGCACTTGCCGCCCTCGCCCCCCAGGTCCTTGAGGGGGGTGAGATTTTTGGGGGTGAAGTTCTTGCCGTGGAAGAGCTTGACCGGTTTATTGGTGAGCTCCAGCCCCTCCACCTGGATGGGAGGCAGCTCGCTGCGGGCCTCAAACCGCACCACCGGGGGCGCGGCCTTGCGCTCGAGCTTCTGCATCTGCTCCTCCTGCTCCCGGGCGTCGGCGGCCATCACCAGCTCCACCTGGGGCTTTGTGCCGGTGAGGTGTTCGATGCGCTGGGCCAGCAGGTCCTCGAAGCCCATACCGGTGAGGAATTTGGTGCCGGTGTGCACCCCGATGGTGATTTTTTTGCCCTCCATCTGGATGGAACACCGGTCCAGAAAGCCGTTGATGGGCACGCCCTCCCGCTTCATGTCCTCCATGATGCGGCGCAGGGCCTCCTCATCCAGCCGGGCATAGCCGAAGAGGTTTTCGATGCAGAGCTCATAGCCCTCATACTCCGGCTGTAAAGACGCCAAGAGCCGCGCACACAGGCCCTGGTCCAGCGGCGCGGCACTTCGCAATGTAAAGGTGAGCCTGCGGCTGGAGCGCAGCATGCAGGCGTGTTCGACGATGACCTGTCCAAAGCAGGACGCAAAATCCGGGTCCGCCATGAACTGGGGCCAGAGCTGGGATACGAGTGGTTTCACAAAGTTTCTCCTTTGGTTAGAGCATAAAAAGATGCCGGGCAGGATGATGTTAGTTCCTCTTTTGGCTGCATGTTGCTGCAAGGCATAGACTTGCAGGGAATACAACTTCTTTTCTTTACGCTGCAAGCCATCTGCTTCGCAGACCTAGAGGAGGAGGGCGGGGGTTTCGATTCCCTCCCTACCTCCTCTAGGAACTCCATACCCACCCCACAAACGACCAGGGCTAGCCCTGGACCAATAAGCGGAAGAGCCGGAGAAGAAAATGCTAAAAAAATCAAAAAGAGATTTTTTCTTAACGCATTTTCTCCCCCGACTCGTTTAATTCTTCCCTCTTGCGCGGGGGCTTGTCACGCAGGAAACTGCAAAGCGGACAAAAGCCGTTCGCCATGTTGCAGCCGTGTATCGTCCCGCCTCCCTCGACGAGGGAGGTGGCGCGCAGCGTCAGAAGGAGTTCAGAAAGAAGCAGCTGACCGTTATGGCCAAGGGGGCACCATCACAGAGGAAAATGCTTCTTTACAGCTTTTCGATCTCGGCCATGAACTGGTCCAGGATGTTCTCCCCGGTGAGCTTTCTCACCGGCTGGCCGTGGACGAACAAAAGGGCCTCCCCCTTGCCGCCTGCAATGCCGATGTCGGCCTCCCGCGCTTCGCCGGGGCCGTTGACGACGCAGCCCATCACCGCTACCTTGATGGATTTTTTGCAGCCCTTGAGCCGCTTTTCCACCTCGTTGGCGATCTCGGTGCAGGGGTACTGGGTGCGGCCGCAGGTGGGGCAGGTGATGACCTCCGGCCCCGCCACCGGCAGACCCACGGCCCGCAGGATGTTAAAGCCCGCCTCCACCTCTTTTTCGGGGTCGGCAGCCAGGGAGACCCGGATGGTGTCCCCGATGCCCTCCATCAGCATGCCGCCGATGCCCATGCCGGACTTCAAAAGGCCCATCTGATAGGTGCCCGCCTCGGTGACCCCCACGTGCAGCGGATAGTCGGTCTTTGCGCTGAGCTGCCGGTAGGCCTCCATCATTCGGGGCACGTTGGAACTCTTGATGGAGATGACGATATCGCCAAAATCAAACTTTTCCAGCAGCCGCACATGGTACAGCGCACTCTCCACCATGGCTTCCGGCACCGCCGCGCCGTATTTTGCAAGGATGTGTTTTTCCAGGCTGCCGCCGTTGACTCCGATGCGGATGGGGATGTTTTTGGCCTGGCAGGCCCGGACCACCTCTTTCACCCGGTCATCCGAGCCGATGTTGCCGGGATTGATGCGAATCTTGTCCACCCCCACGGCGGCGCAGGCCAGAGCGGCCTTGTAGTCAAAGTGGATGTCCGCCACGATGGGAATGTCCACCGCATTTTTCACCGCCTCGATGCACTTTGCATCCTCCGGCGTGGGGCAGGTCACCCGCAGAATCTGGCAGCCTGCCTCGGCGCAGCGCTTGGCCTGGGCCACATTGCCCTCGATGTCCTCAATGGGCACATTCAGCATGGTCTGCACCGCGATGGGGTGGTTGCCCCCCAGGGTCAGGCTGCCGACCTTGACTTCTCGTTTGATCTGACGCATAACGGCCTCCTTTTTCGTTGTATCCTGTGTTCCCGCCCGGTCACACAATGCCGGTGATGAGCCGCAGCAGGTCGTTGTAGGTGGCAAAGAGCATCAGGCCCAGCAGCAGCGCGAAGGTGGCCAGGGTCAGCGCCCCCTGCACCCGCTCGGACACCGGCCGCCGGGTGACTCCTTCGATGGCCAGGAACACCAGCTTGCCGCCGTCCAGCGCCGGGATGGGCAGCAGGTTAAAGACTCCCAGGTTCACCGTGATGAGGGCCAGCAGCTCCAGCACATCCCCCAAGCCATAGCGGGCGGCCTGGCCGATGGCGGTGACGATGCCCACCGGCCCCGAGAGGTTGTTGATGCTCTCCCGGCCCCGGATCAGGTCCAGAAGGGTGGTGAAGATGATGCGGCCATAGTACAGCTCGCTGTTCCAGGCCTCTTTCAGCACGTTCAGCGGGGTCTTGCGGATACCGTAGACCACAAAGCCGATCTGCATCCGGGTCTGGCCGTCCTCCCCTTCCACCGTGTCAAACTGCACCCCGGGCAGCTGGATGACCTGGCCGTCCCGGCGCACCGTGAAATCCGCCTGGCTGGACTTGGTGCGGGCCAGCTCGTACAGGATGTCGTTGGCGATGAAGCACCGGCGGCCGTTGACCGCCAGGATCTCGTCCTCCGGCTCAAGGCCGGTCTGGCCGCAGAGGGCTCCCTCCTCGATGGAGTAGATGACCCGGCTGGTGATGGCGTCCTGCTGGGTGGCCACCACCAGAATCAGCACCAGAAAGCCCAGTACGAAATTCATCAGCGCGCCGGCCGCCATGACCAGCGCCCGCTTCCAGAGCGCCGCCTCCCCCAGGGGCAGGCCGGTGCGCTGCTCCTCAGGCACCGGGGCGGCCTCGGCGGCCTGGCTCTCGGGGCTCTGCTCCCCTTCCAGCGCCACATATCCGCCGATGGGCAGGGCCCGGAGGCTGTACTGGGTGCCCCCCGAGACCCTGGTCCAGAGGGCGGGCCCCATGCCGATGGAAAACTCGTTGACCTGGATGCCGCAGAGCTTTGCCGCCGCATAATGGCCGAACTCATGCACCGCAATGACCGCACTGAAAACAAATACCGCCGCAAGGAAGGTGATCAAAAAAGACATAGTTTTTTCTCCGCTGGTTTGATCCGGCTGCGGAAAAAGCCGGTTCAGGCGCAGTGGCTGCGCACGAATTCCCGCGCCATGCGGTCGCACGCATACACATCCGCCAGGGTATAATCGCCGCCGAAGCGGTGGCTGTCCACCACCGCTTCCACCAAACGGCCGATCTCCAAAAATCCGATCTTATCCTGCAAGAACAGAGCCACCGCCTCCTCGTTGGCGCCGTTGGCGGCGCAGGGGGCAAGCCCGCCCTTGCGGATGGCCTTCTTGCAGGCGGCCAGACACCGGAAGGTCTCTTCGTCCGCCACGTCGAAGGTCAGCACCTTCAGCGCCGCAAAGTCCAGCTCGGGGGCCGGGCCGGGCAGACGCTGGGGCCATGTAAGAGCGTACTGGATCGGGATGCGCATATCCGGCACACCCAGCTGGGCAATGACCGAATTGTCCGCGAACTGCACCGCCGAATGAATGATGCTCTGGCGCTGCACCACGATCTGGATCTTTTCCGGCGGCAGGCCGAAGAGCCAGACCGCCTCGATGAGCTCGAGGCCCTTGTTCATCAGGGTGGCGCTGTCGATGGTGATTTTGGCTCCCATGTTCCAGTTGGGATGCCGCAGCGCGTCCGCCTTGGTCTTTGTGCGCAGCTGGTCCGTCTTCATGCCGAAGAAGGGCCCGCCCGAGGCGGTGAGCAGAATTTTGGTCAGGGCCTTGGCGCTCTCGGTATCCTGCAAGCACTGAAAGATGGCCGAATGCTCGCTGTCCACCGGCAAAAGCTTTGCACCGCTCTTCTTTGCGGCCTGGGTGACCAGGTGCCCGCCGGTGACAAGGCTCTCCTTGTTGGCGAGGGCGAGGTCGTGCCCGCTCTCCAGAGCCGCCAGGCTGGCCCCCAGCCCTGCAATGCCCACCACGCTGTTGAGCACCACGTCCGGCCCCTCCATCCGGGCCAGCTGCTCCAGGCCCCCGGCCCCCCGCAGCAGTTTGGGCGCACCCGCCTGCCCGGTCAGGGCGGCGTCCAGCTTTTCCGCCGCGGCCTCGTCGGTGACGCAGACGTATTTGGGGCGGAACTCGGCGATCTGTTTGAGCAAAAGGTCGGTCTGCCGGTGGGCCGAGAGGGCAAACACCTCATACCCCTGGGCCCGGATCACGTCCAGGCTCTGGGTGCCGATTGAACCGGTGGAACCCAAAAGGGTGATTTTCTTTGCCATGGGGGAGCCTCCTTTCTCAGCGGTAGAACACCGCGGTGATGACCATGGTCACGAAGGGCGCAATGAACATGACGCTGTCGAATCGGTCCAGGATTCCGCCGTGGCCCGGGAAGATGGTGCCGTAGTCCTTGATGCCGCACTGACGCTTGACCACGCTGGCGAACAGGTCGCCGTAGATGCCCAGCACCGCGGCCACCATGCCCAGCAGCCCAATGATGATATACATGGAAACTCCCACGTTGGACCGGCTAAACATCTCCATCCGGTCGGCGGCCACCGAGTAGATCACGGTGGCCAGCACCCCGAAGAACATGGTGCCCAGTACCCCGCCGATGGCCCCTTCCACCGTCTTTTTGGGGCTCACCACCGGGCAGAGCTTGTGCTTGCCGAAGGCCCGGCCTGCAAAATAGGCGCAAGTGTCCCCGCCCCAGGCAAAGCAGAGGATCAACAGGATGAAAAAGACCGCGTCATAACCGTATTCCTCGATGGGCAGCAGCATTTTCAGCCGGATCAGGGAGTAAAAGCAGAACAGAATGATGCCCGAGAACATGGCAAGGCCGCTGGCCTTCTGGAAGCTGACGGTGCCGTTGCGCACCACCAGATAGATGCTGTAAAACAGCACCACAAAAAAGGACCCCATCATCAGCATGGCCCGGATAAAGTCCTCGCTGGAGAGCATCACCAAAAGGGTATAGGGCACCAGCACCCCGTACAGGGGCCAGTCTGCCCGCTCGAAGCCCAAAGCGGCGTACACCTCATGCATGGCCAGCAGGGTAATGCCCGCCACCACGAGATTGAACACCAGCGTGTTAAAGGTGAACAGGACCAGGATCAGCACCGCGATGCCGATGATGGCAGTAATCACTCGTGTTTTCATAGTTGTTTCTTCGTTCTCCTCCTTGTGGGGGCAGAGGCCGTGTCTGCCCTGCCCGCCTTTTTGCCGGGTCACACCCCGCCGAAGCGGCGGCTGCGGCGGTTAAACTCGGCGATGGCCGCGTCCAGGTCCTCCCGGGTGAAGTCCGGCCAGAGCACATCCATCTCCACCAGCTCTGCATAGGCAGCCTGCCAGAGCATGAAGTTGGACAGCCTCTTTTCCCCGCTGGGACGCAGAATCAGGTCGGGGTCCTTCTGCCCGGCGGTGTACATCCGGGAAGCAAACAGCTCTTCGTCGATGGATTCGGGGTCCAGCTTCCCGGCGGCAGCCTCGGCGGCAAGGCTCTTTGCGGCCCGCAGGATCTCCTGCCGCCCGCCGTAGTTCACCGCGATGTTCAGCACCATACCGGTCTTGTGGGCTGTCCCCTGCTCGATCTCGTCCATCAGCTTCTGGTACCGGGGCTCCAAGGCCGTGCGGTCCCCCAGAAAGACGATTCGGTTGTTCCGCTTTTTGTAGTCAAAGGCTTTGATGAGATATTCCCCGAAGAGCTTCATGATGGCGCCCACCTCCTCCGCCGGGCGCTTCCAGTTTTCGGTGGAAAAGGCGTAAAAATACACCGACGCCACCCCCAGCTCATCGCAGTAATCCGCGATGTCCTGGAAAACCTGCGCCCCCCTGGTGTGGCCTGCGGTGCGGGGCAGCCCCCGCTTTTGGGCCCAGCGGCCGTTGCCGTCCATGATGATGCCGATGGACAGCCCTTTTGCAAAATCAGCCGGATGTTCCATATCTTTTTCTCCTGCTTGTATGTGTATGTTCGGCCAAAGGCGGATATCCCATACCCCGCCATGCTGGAAAAAGGTGCCGCGCGCCTCATCAGCACACGGCACCTTTCAGCTTTTTGGCCTCGTTTGCGCCGGGCGCTTGCGCGTCCTGCCGCAGCAGGAAGATCAAACCGACATGATCTCCTTCTGCTTTTCCTCGACAGCCTTATCCACGTTCTTGATGTATTTGTCGGTCAGCTTCTGGACCGCCTCTTCCATCGTCTTCTGGTCGTCCTCGGTCATCTCGCCGGACTTCTTCATGGCCTTGGCCTTGTCCATGGCGTCGCGGCGGATGTTGCGCACCGCCACCTTGGCCTCCTCGCCCAGCTTCGAGACGTCCTTGGCCAGCTGCTTGCGGCGCTCCTCGTTGGGAGCGGGGAAGTTCAGCCGGATGGTCTGGCCGTCGTCAATGGGGTTGATGCCGATGTCGCTGGCCTGGATGGCCTTGCTGATGGGCCGCAGGAGGCTGCGGTCCCAGGGGGTGATGGTCAGGGTGCGGGCTTCCGACACCGCCACCGAGGCCACCTGCTGGATCGGAGTGGGCGAGCCGTAGTAGTCCACCGTCACCTTGTCCAGAATGGCGGGGTTGGCGCGTCCGGCCCGCACTGCGGCCAGTTCACGGCCCAGATGGTCGATGGCGCCCTTCATTTTGTCCTCATACACCTTGGTATTGCTGCTGCTCATGATCCTTATCTCCTGTTTCTATTTGATATACTGCGCCGGGCCTTGCAGCGCCGGAGCAGAGTCTGCCGGATGCATTTTATTCCTCGTAGACCAGGGTGCCCACCTGCTCGCCCTGCACGGCCCGGGCGATGTTGGCCGGGTCGGCCAGGTCAAAGACCAGGATGGGGAGCTTGTTGTCCCGGCAGAGGGTGGCGGCAGTGCCGTCCATCACGGCCAGCTTGTCCTCCAGCACCTTGGAGAAGGTCAAGGTCTCGTACCGCTTTGCGTCGGGGTACTTGTGGGGGTCCTTGTCGTAGACGCCGTCCACCATGGTGGCCTTGAACATCACGTCGGCCGAGGTCTCCACCGCACGCAGCGCGCTGGCGGTATCGGTGGAGAAGAAGGGGTTGCCGGTGCCGCCGCCGAAGACCGCCACCTTGCCCGCAGCCATGGCGGCCAGGGCGTCCTTGCGGGTGAAGGCGGGAGCCACCTGGGGCATAGTGATGGAGGTAAAGACCTCGGTGGGCACCCCCAGCTGCTCCAGCTTATCCGAGACGGCCAGCGCGTTCATGACGGTGGCCAGCATGCCGATCTTGTCGGCCAGGGTGCGCTCCATCCGGCCGCTGGTGCGTCCGCGCCAGAAGTTGCCGCCGCCCACCACGATACCGATCTGGACGCCCAGCTCCCAGGCTGCCTTGACGCCGCCGCAGATCGAGTCCATGGCGGCTTCCTCAAAGCCGGAGCCCTTTTCGCCGCCCAGTGCCTCGCCGCTGATCTTCAGCAGGATGCGGTTGTATTTCAATGCCATAAAATGAACACCACCTGTTCTAAAGTTCCATTGGCTTATATTGTACAATAAAACGCGTCCAAAGTAAACAGGCAAAGCGGCCTGCCCCGTCGCTCAGAGCCGGCGCAGCGCCCGGAGGGCGGCTTTCTGCTGGAGGGAGATGCGGCGGCTTTCCAGGGCCTTCTGGATGGCCTTGGCCCGCACCCACTCTTCCAGCCTGCCCTTTTCAAACCAGGGCGAGGCGGCGGCAGGCTGCTTTGCCAGAGCGGTGGCGAAAAACCAGGCCTGCATCATCTTGATATAGTATTCCCCGCTTTGCACCGCGCCCGCCCATTCGAGGTACTCTTCCCGGAAGTCCTCCTCCAGAAAGTACCGCATCAGCATTCCCAGCCCATAGCGCACGGTGTAGGGATGCTCTGCACCCAGCCATCGCCGGATGGCTGTCAAAAACTCGGCCCGGTGCGCCCCAAAGACCGGTGGGGACATGCTGTCGCAGACCGCCCAGTTGTCCACCCAGGGCAGAAAAGCCTCCACCCGGCCCAGCGCCGCCGTAAAGTCCCGCTCCCGCTCGATCAAAAATCCCTGCAGTGCATTCTCCTCATAATAATAATGAGGGGCCGCGGAGCAGAAGGGCCCTTCCAGCCCGCCGCCCGCAAGGCTTTTGGCGTACCGGCGCAGCTGCGGCACCCGCACTCCCAAAATCCGCTCCGGGTCCAGCGTGGGCAGCAGCTTTTGCTGGAAGGCCTGGTATTCCCGGTCCTGCATCTGCAAGAGCTGTGCGCGGATGATCTCTTCGGCCTGGTTCATACTGCACCGCCTTTCTTCCCTTTTCCCGATTTTATTCTCTGCCTCCATGATACCGGAAGGCGCCCGGGATGTAAAGCAGAGTTTTTTTGCTCCGAGGGCTGGACATTTGCCCCGGGATGTGGTATACTCCTTGTGCAAATGCGGGTATAGTACATCGGCTAGTATAACAGCCTTCCAAGCTGTGGAGGTCGGTTCGATTCCGATTACCCGCTCCAAGAAAAACGGCTCAGACGCTCAAACGTCCGGGCCGTTTTTTTGTGCTGCACGGGGGTTCTTCCCTCTCGGTGCTGGCCCTGCGTCCGGGAGGGGGTTCCCCTGAGGATGGGCGGCCTTGTGCCCATCCTCGGGGGACACCCGGACACA
>CALXGY010000181.1 GCA_944387955.1 uncultured Faecalibacterium sp.
ACGACTGCGGCAAGTTCGTGGCCCGGGAACAGCGCCGGGGCAACCACTACGACGGCATCATCATGGACCCGCCCAGCTACGGCCGCGGCCCCGGGGGCGAGGTGTGGAAGCTGGAGGACTGCATCTATGAGCTCATCAGCCAGTGTGCGGCCCTGCTCAGCGATACCCCCCTCTTCTTCGCGGTGAACAGCTACACCACCGGCCTTTCCCCCGCGGTCATGGAGTACATGCTGCGGGTGACCATTCAGTCCCGGTTCGGCGGGCACACCAGCTGCGACGAGATCGGCCTGCCGGTCTCGGCCACCGGCGGGGTGGTGCCCTGCGGCGCCACCGCCATCTGGGAGGAATAAAGAACATCACCAAGGCCCGGCGCGCTGCGCCGGGCAAAACGGCGTACAGCTCACGCGGGAACGGGCTGAAAACCGCTCTTCCCCAAGGGGAGCGCACGACCAGAAAGAGAAAGACAATGGCAAAGCAACAGGAAACGATATTGACCACAAAGGACCTGCGGTTCCGCTACGACCCCGAGCAGCCCGCCTACGCGCTGGACGGGGTGTCGGTGGGGGTGCGCCGCGGGGAATTTGTGGCGGTGCTGGGGGCCAACGGCTGCGGCAAGAGCACCCTGGCCAAGCACTTCAACGCCATCCTTCTGCCCGAATCCGGCACCGTGCTGGTAGAGGGGATGGACACCGCCGACGACAGCAAGCTCTACGACATCCGCCAGACGGTGGGCATGGTGTTCCAGAACCCGGACAACCAGATCGTCGCCACCGTGGTGGAAGAGGATGTGGCTTTTGCGCTGGAAAACCTGGGGGTTCCCCCCGAGGAGATGCGCCGCCGCATCGACGAAGCCATGCGGATGGCGGGCATCTACCCCTTCCGGGAGCGGGCGCCCCACAAGCTGTCCGGCGGCCAGAAACAGCGGGTGGCCATTGCGGGCGTCATCGCCATGCGGCCCGACTGCCTGATCCTGGACGAGGCCACCGCCATGCTGGACCCCCGGGGCCGGGAGCAGGTCATGCAGACCATCCGGCACCTCAACCGGGACATGGGCATCACGGTGGTGGCCATCACCCACTATATGGAGGAGGCCGCCCAGGCAGACCGGGTGCTGGTGATGAGCGCCGGCCATGTGGTCATGGAGGGAACTCCCCAGGAGATCTTCAGCCAGACCGAGCGGCTGCGCAGCCTGCATCTGGACGTGCCCCAGGCCGCCGAGCTGCGGGACGAGCTGGTAAAGGCCGGCATCCCCCTGCCCGAGGGCATCATCGACACCGGCAGCTGTGCCCAGGCGCTCTATGAGCTGCTGAAGTAAGGGGGCGAGGATTATGGCAAGCATCATCAAGGTGGAACACCTGAAATACGTATACAACGCCGGCATGCCCGGCGAGGTTACCGCCCTGGAGGACGTGAACTTCGAGGTGGAAGAGGGGGACTTTGTGGGCATCATCGGCTCTACCGGCAGCGGCAAGAGCACCCTGATCTCCCACATGAACGGGCTCAACCGCCCCACCTCGGGCAAAATTTTCATCGACGGGCGGGACATTTGGGAGGACCCTTCCCGCATCCGGGAGTTCCGGTTCATGACCGGTCTGGTTTTCCAGTACCCGGAGTATCAGCTCTTTGAGGAGACCTGTTATAAGGACATCGCCTTTGGCCCCAAGAACATGGGCCTGGACGAAAAAGAGGTGGACCGCCGGGTCCGCGAGGCCGCTGCCTTCGTGGGTCTGGACGAGAAGCTTTTGGAGCGCAGCCCCTTCGAGCTGTCCGGCGGCCAGAAGCGCCGGGTGGCGGTGGCGGGCGTTATGGCCATGGAGCCCCGCATCCTGGTTTTGGACGAGCCTGCCGCCGGTCTTGACCCCGAGGGACGGGACACCATCCTTTCCCAGGTCAAGGAATATCACAAAAAGACCGGAACCACCGTGCTGCTGGTCTCCCACAGCATGGAGGACATCGCCCGCTATGCCGACAAGGTGCTGGTGATGGCCCAGAAACAGGTGGCCATGTACGACACGGTGGAGCACGTCTTCGCCCGGGCCGAGGAGCTGCTGGCGCTGGGGCTTTCGGTGCCTCAGGTCACCAAGATCTTTTTGAAGCTGCGGGAGATGGGGCTGGACCTGCCCTCGGACGTCTACACCATCCCCTATGCGGTCAAGACCCTGCTGGCCGCCAAGGCCCGGCGGGACGCAGGCGAGAGCCTGATCCTGCCCCGGGCAGCCCATCCGAAGGGAGGCAAGGAGAAATGCTGAGAGATATCACCATTGGACAGCACTTCCCCGGCGACAGCCCGGTGCATCAGTTTGACCCGCGGCTCAAGCTGGTGATGGTCCTTCTGTATATCGTGCTGCTCTTTGCGGCCTCCAACCCCCTGGGTCTGACCCTGGCGCTGGTCTTTCTGGCCGCCATGTACAAGGTCTCCCGGATTCCTCTCAAGATGATCCTGCGGAGCCTAAAGCCCATCCTGCCCATCCTGGTCTTTACGGCGGTGCTCAACCTCTTCTTTGTATCGGGAGAGGGCGCGCCGCTGTTCGAGCTGGGCTTTTTGAAGATCTACGCCGAGGGCGTGCGGTATGCGGTGCTGATGGGGGTGCGTGTCATCGCCCTCATCGCGGGCAGCAGCCTTCTGACCTACACCACCAGCCCCATCGTGCTCACCGACGCCATCGAGGCGTTGCTGCGCCCCTTAGGCAAGCTGCACTTCCCGGTGCACGAGCTGGCCATGATGATGAGCATTGCACTGCGGTTCATCCCCACCCTCATCGAGGAGACCGACAAGATCATGAATGCCCAGAAGGCCCGCGGGGCCATGCTGGATACCGGCAAGCTGCCCGACCGGGTCAAGGCGCTGGTGCCGGTGCTGATCCCACTGTTCATCTCGGCCTTCCGCCGGGCGGACGAGCTGGCCATGGCCATGGAGTGCCGCTGCTACCGGGGCGGCGAGGGCCGCACCCGTCTCAAGGTGCTGCGCTGCACCCGGGAGGACTATCTGCGGCTGGCCTTCTGCCTGGTTTGCTATGGCGTGATCCTGGCCACCCGGCTTTTGTTCCCGAATTTCTGAAAAAATCAAGGGCCAACGGCGCGCGGCGGCAAACTCCGCGCACCGCCGGCCCTATCCTATTTCAGGGGGAGTGATTCCTTTATGAACTATCTGCTGACCCTGGCCTACGACGGCACCGAGTACTGCGGCTTTCAGGTCCAGCCCAACGGGCGGAGTGTGGCGGCCGCTTTTCAGGATGCGCTGGAATCGGTGCTGGGCTGCCGCCCGGACATCAAGGGGTGCAGCCGCACCGATGCGGGGGTCCACGCCCTGGGCTTCCGGCTGAATTTCCATGCCAATACCCGCATCCCGCCCGCAAAGCTGCCGCTGGCCCTGAATACCCGGCTGCCCCAGGATATCCGGGTGCTGGAAGCCCAGACGGTACCCGAGGAGTTCCATGCCCGGTACGCCGCCCACAACAAAACCTATCTCTACCGCATCCGCAACAGCGCCATTGATTCCCCCTTTGAACAGAAATATTACCACCGGCAGCCCGGGCGGCTGGATGAGGAAAAAATGGAGCAGGCGGCGGCCCTGTTCGTGGGAAAACACGATTTTTCCGCCCTCTGTGCGGCCCACAGCTCGGCGGCGGCCCACGGGGACACGGTGCGCACCATCGCCGACTGCCATGTCTGCCGCAAGGGGGAGATGGTGGAGATCTGGGTCACAGCGGACGGGTACTTATACAATATGGTCCGAATCCTGGCCGGGACCCTCTGTGAAGTGGGCGCCGGACGGATGAAGCCGGAAGAAATTCCGGCCATCCTTGCCTCCCGGGACCGCAGCAAGGCGGGCCCCACCCTGCCCGCCAAGGGGCTGTTTTTGCACCATGTGGATTACGAACTGCCGCAGCGAAAGGGAGATATGGAATGAAGAAAAGAGAATACGACCCCGAGCAGCCGATGTCCGCCGGGCGGATCGAATATCTCGAGCAGGCCCGGGAGCGGGTGCGGCTGCGGCGGCTGCGCCGGGCGGCGGTGATCGTGCTGCTGCTGGCGGCGGCGGTGGTCTTTGGCACCGGCATTCTGGGCAGCTCCATCGGAGCGGCCAAGGATATGGTGGATACGGTGCGCATCGCCCTTCTGCCCGAGCAGGGCTACCCCCAGAAAACCGGCATCCAGACCGTCTACCAGGCCGAAGCGCTTTCGGGCGGGTATGTGGTGCTGGGCCAGGAAGGCTGCCTGGTCTATTCGGAAAACGGGCATCTGCTCCACTCCATCCAGGCCGGATACGGCCGCCCGGCCCTGGCGGCGGGCAAGGACCGGTTTGTGCTGTACAACCGGGCCGGAAAGGAGCTGCGGGTGGCCAGCCGCACCCAGACCCTCTATACAAAGAGCTATGAGAACAGCCTCTATCTCTGTGCCATCAGCGACGGGGGCAGGGTGGCGGCGGTCACCAGCGACCCGCGGTATGTGGCAAAGCTGATGGTCTACTCCTCCACCATGGAGGAACTGCTGAGCTGGAGCATCTCCGCTTCCGACGGCACCCCGGTGCGGATGGCCTTCTCCCCCGGGGGCAGCCAGCTGGCCGTGGCGGCCCTCACCGCCCGGGACGGCCAGGTGGTGACCAATCTGTATCTGCTGGATGTGTCGGCCGGGGACCCGGTGCTGCTGGCAAGCGCGGCTTCCAGCATGCCCCAGTGGCTGGGCTGGGTCTCCTCCCGCAGCATTCTGGCGGTGTTTGACGACCACGTCTCCCTCTTCGACCTTTCGGGCAGCGAGCTGGCCCGGCGGGATTACAGCGGCGAGCAGCTGGCCAGCGTCAGCGTGGACGAAAAGGGGCTGGCGCTGCTCTTCGGTTCGGGCAGTTCCAGCCGGGCCCTCATCACCGATCTGCAGCTGAACACCCAGTACGAGGGCGCGGTGCCCGCCGCCAACCGGATCGTCCGGGGCGGGGAGAGCTTCTATCTGCTCTGCGACAGCTCGGTGGAGCGGTTCACCCTGGCGGGGGAGTACCAGAACAGCTGGCCACTGGAGGCAAAGCCTCAGGCCCTCCTGGCGGGAAAACGGCTGCTTCTGCTCAGCGGCAACACGGTGCAGCAGCTGGAAATCCCCACCCCCGAGTCCTGAGCAGCCCCCGCAGGAGGGATAGACGCCGCCCTCCGGGGTAGGATAAACAAAGGAAATAGGAAATGTTCATGAATCCGTCATTAGTTTTTGATATCATCTGTACTGTGGTTTGGCTTGTGCTGACCCTGCGTTATGCCCGCCGGGGGCTTGTTACCATCCTGGTGCAGGGCGTGGGGAATCTGGCCAGCCTGCTGGGAGCCCGCCAGATCGCTTCCTGGGGTTCCCAGACTTTGTTCCAGGATTTTTTCGCGGTGAGCTTTCAGGAAAAGATCGCCGCCACCATTGCCGAGGGAGGAGCCATCGACCTGGACCAGATCGCGCTGCGGTATGCGGGCTTTCTGCCTGAGGAGCTGCGCCGGTCCATCGTGGCCGCCTGCGAGCGCTCCCTTGAAGGTGTGCTCAGCGACAACGCCCTGGTGATCGCCGATACCATCGTGCAGCAGGTCATCCGGCCGCTCATCACGCCGGTCATCTCCATCGTGCTGTTCTTTGTGGCTTTTGCCCTGTTCCGCATGGTGGTGAGCCTGCTGGTAACGGTGCTGGGCCTTGTGAACCGGCTGCCGGTGCTGGGCGCCGTGAACCGCTTTCTCGGAGTTGCAGCCGGGGCCGCAGCCAGTACGGTGGACCTGTTTCTGGTGCTCTGCGTTGTCTGGGCCCTGGTGGTCATCACCGGCGGCGGCCTGAGCGTGCTGAACGAGAGTCTTTTAAACGAAAGCGTATATTATAGAGCATTCAGCCTGATCAATCCCTTCCTGTAACGGGACGGATCGGGGCTTTGGATTGGAGGAATCCTATGGTTTGCATTCGATGCAAAAAGCGTCCGGCCATCATCTTCCTCCAGCGGATGGAGAACGGCCAGATGAAGCAGGAGGGATACTGCCTGCACTGTGCCCGGGAGCTGCACATCAAGCCGGTGGAGGACCTGATGAAGCAGTTCGGCATGTCCGATCAGGATATGGACAGTATAGAGGACCGCATGGAGAACATGATGGAGGAGATGGGGGACACAAATCCCCTGGCCATGATGATGAACATGCAGCAGGGAGAGGATGCCCCTTCTTCGGAGGAGGAAGGCTTCACCCCGGGCGGCAGCGCCACCTTCCCCTTCGGTCTCACCGCCGGAGAGGACAAAAAGGGGGACGAGAAGAAAGACCGCCGCCAAAAGCCGCCCCGGCGCAAGTTCCTGGATACCTACTGTGAGAATCTCACCGCCAAGGCCCGGGCCGGAAAGCTGGACGACATCATCGGGCGGGACCGGGAAATCTACCGCACCATCCAGATTTTGAGCCGCCGCCAGAAGAACAACCCCTGCCTCATCGGCGAGGCTGGCGTGGGCAAGACCGCCATTGCCGAGGGCATTGCAGAGCGGATCGCAAAGGGTCAGGTGCCCGCCCAGCTCAAGGATAAGGAGATCTACCTGCTGGATCTCACCGCCCTGGTGGCGGGCACCCAGTTCCGCGGCCAGTTCGAGCAGCGGGTCAAGGGTCTTTTGAACGAAGTGAAGGCGGCGGGGAACATCATCCTGTTCATCGACGAGATCCACACCATCACCGCCGCCGGCGAGAGCGAAGGCGGCATGAATGCGGGCAACATCTTAAAGCCCGCCCTCTCCCGCGGGGAGATTCAGGTCATCGGCGCCACTACCTTCTCGGAGTACCGCAAGTATATCGAGAAGGACCAGGCTCTGGAGCGCCGGTTCCAGCCGGTGCGGGTGGAGGAGCCCAGCATCGCGGATACCATCGCGGTGATGAACGGCATCAAGCGCTATTACGAAGCTCACCACCATGTCCAGGTGCCCCCCGATGTGCTGAACGCCACCGTCGTGCTCAGCGAGCGGTATATCACCGACCGCTTTTTGCCGGATAAGGCCATCGACCTTTTGGACGAGGCCTGCGCCTGCTGCAATCTGGCCCACCCGGTGATCTCCGAGTACCTCGAGATGCAGAAGGAGCACGACGCCCTCCAGAAGGAAGAGGAGGAGATGGCGAACGCCGACCCCAACGAGCCCATCGACTACGAGCATGTGGCCGAGCGCAAGACCCGTCTTGCCAAGCTGGAGGCCGAGCTGCCCGCAAAGCAGGCGGAGGCCAGCGAGATCCAGGTGAGCATGGAGGATGTGGCCCGGGTCATCGAGCTGTGGACCGGCATCCCGGCGGTGAAGATCCGGGAGAGCGAGTATGTCAAGCTGGCCGCCCTGGAAGGGGAACTGAAAAAGAAGATCATCGGCCAGGACGAAGCGGTGCATCTGGTGGCCCAGTCGGTCAAGCGCAGCCGGGCCGACCTTTCCGGCCGCCACCGTCCCGCCAGCTTTATCTTTGTGGGCCCCACCGGCGTGGGCAAGACCGAGCTGGTCAAGCAGCTGGCCGGCGCCCTGTTCAGCGGCCCGGACCCCCTGATCCGGCTGGATATGAGCGAGTATATGGAAAAGTACGCGGTCTCCCGCATGATCGGTTCGCCCCCGGGCTATGTGGGCTATGAGGAAGCCGGCCAGCTCACCGAGAAGGTCCGCCGCCGTCCTTACAGCGTAGTGCTCTTTGACGAGATCGAGAAGGCTCACCCGGATGTTTTGAACATCCTGCTTCAGATCCTGGACGAGGGCAAGATCAACGACGCACAGGGCCGCACCGTGGATTTCTCCAACACGGTCATCTGCATGACCTCCAATGCGGGCAGCAGCGAGCAGGGAACGGGTCTCGGCTTCAATAAGAGCGCCGCCCAGCTCAGCGAGGAAAAGACCATGAAGGCCCTCTCCAAGTTCCTGCGGCCGGAATTCCTGGGCCGTGTGGACGAGGTCATCGCCTTCAAGCCCCTGGAGGAGGAGACCCTCGAGAAGATTGCGGCCCTGATGCTGGAGGAGTACCGCCCCGGCATGGAGGCCAAGGGAATCGCATACAGCTACACCCCCGCCGCCCTCAAGCTGCTGGTCAAGCAGTGCTCCGGCGGCAAGTTCGGCGCCCGGGATCTGCGCCGCACCATCCGCAAACAGGTGGAGGATGTGGCCGCCGAGCGGCTCATCGACGGGCAGCTTGCTTCGGGCAGCAGCCTGACGGTGGACGCTGAGGAGGACAAGATCGTCCTGCGCTGAGCATTCCGCTCCATTTTACAGAATCAAGCCCCGCTTTCCCGGCTGAGCCCGGAGGGCGGGGCCTTTTTGCGCTGGGGAGCGGGGCCCAAATTTCGGAAAAAGTTCACCGCTTGGCGGTGCAAACCTGTCGAAAATCGGGGAATTTTCTGCTATACTGGGAAATAATTTAGAGAGAAACCAGCCAAACGGCTAGTGGGTTTGAACCGCTTTTCTCTGAAAACCGGAAAAAGACGGATTTCCCCCTGTGGTGGGAAAAAGGCGGAGGAAAAGGGAAACGCCGGACAAAGGAGGCGCACCGGATGGAACAGGCACGCAGCGTTCCAGTGGGCAACAATATATTCTGGATACAGATGAATCTGCAGAGGGAACAAGCGGTGGGCTGGGTCGCCGGAGCGGGATTTCGGCGCATCACCCCTTTTTCAGGGTTTTCGCAGCTGCTCTTGATGCTGGAGGAACGGCTGGACGCCCTCTCTCCGGCCCGCAGCGGCCCGCTGCATCCCCCGGAGAGCTGGCATCCCCAGTATGAACTGAGGGTCCTGATGCGGGAACATTACAGCTGGCAGGGTGTTCTTTGCAGGCTGGATACCCATCAGCAGATGCAGTTCCGCAGCGTGCTGGAGCTGCTTTTGCTGTTTGAAACCATGACGGCAGAGCAGAAGGGCAGCGACCCCTTGTATAAATAAGAAAAGGCAACGGCAAGCCCACCGCTGTGGGCCTCCTTCCTTAGGGAAGCCTAAGGATATGCGGCTGTAAACGGCAGCTGCGGAAAAATCTCCATATAATCAAAAATCTCTGCTCTTTCGGTTTGAACTGCACCCCATTTGTTGGACAGTATGATATACTGAATAACAAGTGGGGTATTTTATTATGCCAAAAAGGAAGCCAAACAAGAGATATACACCGGAATTCAAGGAAATGGTTATAAAACGGATACAGGAAGAAGGTGTATCATACAACGAAGCCGAGCGAAGAGTTCGCCGCTTCAAATCTCCGGAATACCCCCGGCTCTCCGGCGGATTTCTGCCGGACTTTGTGGAATCCGACTGCAAATGTTGACGAACCCGGGGATTTGGTTGTATTATAATATCAATTTTAATGCTATTTTGAGGCCGCGCCCGCCGGGCCGGCTTCTCCAGCACAAGGCATATGGAGGGATCCCTTGTGGTGAGGATCGGAATTGTGGACGACAACCAGCAGGATAGGGGGCAGCTGCGGACCTTTATCCAAAAATTTGAAGAAGAGGACCAGACCGGATTTGCGGTACAGGAGTTTGACAGCGCCTGTGCCTTTTTGTCCAGCCCGGACAAAGAGTTTGACATTCTCTACCTGGACATCGACATGCCCGGCATGACCGGCATGGAGCTGGCTGAGAAGATCCGAGAGACCAACGAGAAGGTCCTGCTGATCTTCTGCACCAACCTGCAGCAGTTTGCGCTCAACGGATACAGCGTCTCGGCTCTGGGCTTTTTGGTAAAGCCGGTACAGTGGTACTCCTTCCACCTCTATCTGGACCGGGCAATGGAGGTGCTCCGCAGGCGGTCCAGACGCAGGCAGGAGCCGGAAATGCAGCGGATCGTCCTCAAGAACGGGCCGGTCTCTGAGGTGGTGGATACTGCCTGCATCCGGTATGTGGAGGTGCAGCAGCACTATCTGTTTTACCACCTGCGCCGGGGACAGGAGGACCGGGATACCGTGGTCAAGGTCCGGGGCACCATGCAGGAGGCCACCGACCTTCTGGTTCCCCGGGGCTTTGTGCGGTGCAGCTCCAGCTTTCTGGTGAATCTGGAACAGATCACGGCGGTGAGCCGGATGAACGTTTATCTGGGGAAAGAGACTCTTCCCCTGGGGCGGACCTACAAGGAGATGTTCACCCGGGAGTTTTCCCGGTTTTTGGCAAAAAAGGGGTGGGGGTGATCTGTGCTGATGCTGGACTTTCTGTTCCGCTGGCAGGTCGAGATCGGGATGCTGGCGGCAGCCTGTCTCTTTGTACCCTGGAGTCGGCGCAGGCCCTGTTTCCTGCTTCGGGGAGCACTGGGAACGGCCGCTGCTTTTGCTCTGTCCCGGTTGGCGGAGACCCAGGGAGGAAGGATCTGGAACCATCCCCTGGCTCCCTATGTGCTGCTTCTGCTGCTGGATGCAGTCCTGCTGGTTCTTTTGATTTGGCTCTGCTTTGACTGCTCCCTGACCCACGCGGTTTTTTCTGCAACCTGCGCCTATGCGGTGCAGCATATGACCAGCAAGCTGGCCTACATGGGCATAATCCTGCTGGACGGCCGCCTGGCGTTCCGATCCGGGAGCATCCTGGCCATGCTGGCGCTGGCAAACCTCCTGGTGGGGGTGCCCATCTTTCTGGCCTTCACCCGCCGCTTTTTCAAAGAGGGACAGCTGCTGTTCGACCAGAGAAAAACGGTGGTCTACTCCGGAATCTTTCTTTTTGCGGCGGTCTATCTCAGCTCCCTGCTGGAGCAGAATCTGGACGCCGCCTCCCCCGCCTATCTCACCAGCTATCTGGCCCTCAACGCCTTCTGCATCCTCTTTGCAGGCGCGGTACTCTCCATGGAGTTTTCCAACTGCAGTATGAAGCGGCTGGAGAGCGAGAACACCATCCTGGAGCAGATGCTGGAAAACGACCGGCAGGAGTATGAGCGGGCCAAACAGGAGATGGAGAAGATCAACATCCGGTATCACGACCTCAAGCAGCAGTATTCCCGCGCCCCGGACGAAGAACGGGCCCGGCTGGAAAAAGAGATGGAGGCCATCCGGCTGCGTTACTACACCGGAAACAAGGCTCTGGATATCCTGCTCACCCAGAAGTCCGGCCTCTGTGAGCAGGCGGGCATTCGGCTGGTCTGCTCGGTGGACGGCAGCTGCCTGTCCGGCATGACCCACTACCACATCTATTCCATGCTGGGCAACGCCATCGACAACGCCATGGAGTGCCTGGCCCGGGTAGAGGACCCGGAGAAAAAGGTCATCGACCTGTCCATCTGCCGCCGGGCGGATATGGCGGTCATCTGCATGGAAAACTATACCCCCGAGAAGCCGGTGATGCACAACGGGTCCCTGGTCACCACCAAGCCCGACGCCGCCTCCCACGGTTACGGCACCAAGAGCATCAAGAGCATCGCCGAGCTGTATGGCGGTACTGTCGATTATTTTCTGGAAGGGGATCAGTTCTGCCTGCTGGTCACCATTCCCTGCGCCGGCGCCGCGGCCCGCTCGGACCGTGCCGTCGGCTGAATCCGAATCAAAGCCCAAAATCCTCCCGGTTTTCCGGGGGGATTTTTTCTTTGCTGTAAATTGCGTCCTGTTTTTTGACAATAGTGCCAAATGAATTGAACGATTTGGAAGAATATAATATGATACTTTCAGCGCGCAGCGGGGAAGTCCTGCCCGGCCTGCCCCGGGCGGGCTCTCTCCCAAAAGGGACGGTGCACAGCCTCTTTTGAGAGCCCCGCCGTGTTCCCAAACACTGTAAGGAGGTTCAAGTGATGGCACAAAAAGCAACCACAAAAAAGTCCCAGCGCTGGCTTGGACTGGCTGGTGCGGCGATCCTGATTGCAAACATTGCCCTGACCGGGACAGCCGTCGCATTCCAGCAAGAGGGCGAGATCAACCACGCCCTGGGCATTGAAGGTTCCGCTGCCGGCTACGGCGGAACCGAGTTCACCGCCGACGGCAGCCTGACCGACGCAGGCTACGCGGCCTACATCGAGGCTGCCTACGACTTCTGCGAGCAGGAAGAAGAAGAGGGCAGCGTTCTGCTCTACAACAAGGATGGCGCTCTGCCTCTGAGCGAAGAGGAGCGCAATGTCACCGCTTTCGGCCGCGGCAGCGTGGACCCGGTGTTCCGCAGCACCGCCGGCGGCTCTTCCACCAACCCCGACTACCAGCAGACCCCGGTGGACGCACTGCAGGGCGCAGGCTTCAACGTCAACCAGACCGTGCTGGACGCATATTCTTCCGCCCCCGATCCCGGCGCCCGCAGCGTTTCCCATGTGGGCGAGTATGACCCCTCCGTCTACACCGACAGCGTCCAGTCCTCCTTTGCCGACTACGGCGACGTGGCCTTCGTCACCCTCTCCCGCTTCGCCACCGAGGGCAACGATCTGGCCATGGTCAACGACAAGGGCGTCCGGATGCTGCAGCTGGACGAGTACGAGGAAGCCATCTTCCAGATGATTCAGGATTCCGGCAAGTTCAACAAGGTCGTTGTTCTGCTGAACTCGGTCTTCCCCCTGGAACTGGACTGGCTGGAGAAGTACGACGTGGACGCCGTGCTGTGGGTGGGCAACCCCGGCTTCTACGGCATGCCCGGCGCCATCCGGGTGGTCACCGGCGAGGTCAACCCCTCCGGCCACACGGTGGATACCTTCGCGGCCAACTCCATGTCCGCTCCCTCGGCCATGAACTTCGGCCTGCACTCCTATGACTACGGCTCCCTGACCCCCCGTGCCGCCGGCGACAGCTTCGTCAGCTACAACGAGGGCATCTATGTGGGCTACAAGTACTACGAGACCCGGTACGAGGACGCTGTCCTGGGCCAGGGCAACGCCGGTTCCTCTGTGGGCGCCACCGTCTCTGCCGACGGCTGGAACTACGCCGACGAGGTCTGCTTCCCCTTCGGCTTCGGCCTGTCCTATACCACCTATGAGTACACGATGGACAGCCTGGACTACAATGCGGATGCCGACACCATCACCGCCACGGTCACGGTGACCAACACCGGCGATATGGACGGCAAGGCCAGCGTCCAGCTCTATTTCCAGAGCCCCTATACCGACTACGACAAGCAGAACGGTGTGGAAAAGGCCTCCATCCAGCTGCTGGCCTACGACAAGGTGGACGTGGCGGCCGGCGCCTCCGAGACGGTCACCCTGGAAGTCCCCGGCTACTTCCTGGCCTCCTATGACTCGAACAACGCCAAGGGCTACATCCTGGATGCCGGCGACTACTACTTCGCAGAGGGCAACGGCGCTCACGAGGCCCTGAACAACGTTCTGGCCCTCAAGTGCGGCGATGCAGTCAGCGGCAAGCTGGTGGACCACGACGGCAACCCGGTCACCGGCAGCACTGCGGCAGCTGCGGTCTGGACCGCGCCCAACACCGAGGTGGACACCGAAAAGTACCGCCAGTCCCGCTACGACAGCAGCGTCGAAGTGACCAACACCTTTGATGATGCGGACATCAACTACTGGGTCAACGACGACGAGAAGATCACCTACCTGTCCCGCAGCGCCTGGGACACCACCTTCCCCACCACCGTGGAGACCATCACGGTCAACGACAAGCTCTACGACGGACTGAACATGCAGTTCTATGTCAAGTCTGCGGACGCCAAGAGCGTCTCCGACTTTGACCTGGGCGTGACCCTGGAAGAGAAGATCGACTTCATTGACATGAAGGGCGTAGAATTTGACGATCCCAAGTGGGATGTGTTCTTGTCCCAGCTGACCCTCAGCGAGCTGCTCATCAATATGGGCGACTCCAAGGGCATCAAGGCGGTCAAGGCGGTCAATAAGCCCGGCTGCACCATCGTGGACGGTCCCGAGGGCATGAACGGCCAGTTCAAGTACGGCGACCGCCGCAACTGCACCGGCTGGGCCACCCTGCCTGTTGTGGCCGCCTCCTGGAACCATGACCTGCAGTACCGCTTCGGCCAGATGTACGGCGAGGATGCGCTGTACGCCTCCATCCCCATCGCCTACGCGCCCGGCTGCGACATCCATCGCTCCCCCTACTCCGGCCGTTCCTCCGAGTACTTCTCTGAGGACGGGATGCTCACCTACTACGCCGCCGCCAACGTCTCCGAGGGCATGCGCAGCAAGGGTCTGATCGGCACCATTAAGCACTTCTTCCTGAACGAGCAGGAGGCGGGCCGTCAGGGCATCTCCACCTTCGCCAACGAGCAGTCCATCCGGGAAATCTATATGCGTGCCTTTGAAGGCTCTCTGTCCACCGACGGCGAGCCGGACAGCAGCAAGTCCCTGGGTGTGATGACCGCTTACAACCGCATCGGCGTCATGTACGCCGCAGCCAGCAAGGGCATTGAGCACATCCTGCGGGATGAGTGGAACTACGGCGGCTATATCATCGACGACGCTCTGACCGCCTCCGAGTACTCCTCCGCGCCCGAGATGCTCATGGCCGGCAACAACATCTTCTGTCTGGATACCGCCCGTCCCAACGAGATCGAACAGCTGATCACCTCCACCGACGACGGCGACCTGCTCCAGAAGGTGCTGGATTCCAACCATTATCTGTACTACATTATGCTCCAGTCCTCCATGGGCAACGCCTCTGCCGAGGATCTGGTGGTAGACGATTCCATGCCCTGGTGGCAGACCACTCTGATCGTGGTGGATGTCGTTCTCTGCGTGCTGGTGGTCGCCGCCATCACCATGTATGTGCTGCATACCTACACCGATGTATTTTCCAAACGGAAAAAATCGGTGGGGCAGAATTGACGGAGGTGGAAACAGATGCTGAATATGGGCATGAAAAACAAAGCCGCCGGCAGCTATCTGTCCCTGGCAGCGGCTGTAGTGGCTCTGATCACCGGGCTCGTTTTCCTGGCGACCCAGGCGACCGCCGCCCCTCTGGGGCATGACGGCACTGCGCCCGGCGTGGTGCTGCTGGCGGGTGTAGCCGCCGCAGTGGTTCTCTTTATCTTCCCGGTCCGGTTCGGTGCGCTGATCCAGACGGTGATCTACAACATCGCACTTTATCTCGTGGTAGTCCAGCTCTACTTTGTCTTTGCGGACGTGATCAACAAGGTCACCTTTGCGGGCGGCAACGCGGGCCTGTGCGTCCTCTACATGGCAGGCGCCCTGCTGGCCAGCCTGCTGAGCATCGCGGCTTGCTTCTTCCCCCAGACCAAGGATGAGGCCGCGCCCCAGCCTTCGGACAAGAAGGCCGGCCTGGGCCGGGCTCTGGCTCCTGCCGCGCTGCTGTGCGTCATCGCACTCTGCACCGGTCTCTATCTGAACGTGGACGGCAAGGTCTCCGCTGTGAGCACCGGCACTGCCGGAGCCGGCACTGCCGGCACCACCGAGGCTGCTGTCATGAATTACAGCGACAATACCTTCAAGGATATGTCCCTGGAGGAACTGGCCGCCACTCCCTATGAGACCTGGGCGGCCAAGGAAGCCAACGGCGAGGTGGCCTACTTCTTCGAGGGCCAGTACACCGAGGGCTTCAGCACCATCGTAGACCCTGCCTGCCTGGATATGTATTGCTGCACCGACGGCTCGATGTACGGCTCCTTCAGCGGCCCGGCCACCTCGGTGGGCAGCGCCACCGTCTCTTATGTCTACGGCTACTGGTACAACTACGATGAGAACGGCGAGTACAACTTCGTCGTCCACATCACCGGCAACCAGGACGCCGACGGCACCCTGCGCCCCACCAATGTGGAGGGCGGCGCAGATGCGGACGTGTACGTCTTTGATACGGAGCACGGCGCTTACAACTGGGAGGCCAGCCTGAGCTACGGCGTCATGGGCGGCGCCTTCACCCGCAACATCAACATCTACGGCCAGCAGTATGCCAAGGCCCAGAGCCTGACCATCGACACCTCCGCTCTGCCGGTCTTCTACACCGGCGACCGCTTTGACGCCAACTCTCTGGTGGTGAGCGCGGTCCGCGGCAATGGCGCCGAGGAGTCCATCTGGAGCGGCCGTCTCAACTACACCGGCTTTGATTCCGAGACCGCCGGCACCAAAACGGTGACCGGCAGCTTCCTGGGCGCTTCGGTCACCTTCGATGTCACGGTCGAGGATCTGGTGGCCGACACCTACACCGGCAGCTATGAGCTGGTGGCAAACGGCACTCCCACTGCCACCGAGGCGCAGATGGTGGTGGATTACTCCCACAAGAGATGCACGGTGACCAGCACCGATGGCACCCTGTCCATCAGCGGCACCCTGGTGGATTCCGCAGAGGGCAGCGTCACCATCACCCTCAACGGCAGCGAGCCGCTGACCGCCGTCATCGCCGACGGAACCATCACCATCCCTGCTCATCAGGAAGTCGTGGCCGGTTGGGGCAGCAGCAGCACCTACGACATCGGGGAATGCACCATGACCCTGGCCTCCTGATGGCTGATTTCTCCTTCTAAAGCAAGGGCTGCTGCAAAGCAGCTCGGTACAAAAAATGAGATAGGCTTTCCCCAAAGGGGCTGCCTATCTCATTTTTGTTGTGGCCTGAAACGGCAATGGATGATACGCAAGGGCGAGCGCATAACAGAAAGACGGAGCAGTAGGGGCAGCGGCCCTGCTGATGGCGCTTCGGATGAAAAACCGTTATTTGTACCCAATGCCCGGCTTTGCTGTACTTTTTCGGTGGGGGGAGGCGGATTTTTCAACGGCGCCTCACCAAAACCTTTGTACGTTTCAGAAAAAAACATACAAACAGGGCTGCTGCTCAACATTCGTTTTGCAGCAGCCCTGTTTGCGCATTCGGTTTTAAAAACTCATTTGAGTGTATGTGGAGGACGAGGTTTGTTTTCGCTGCGGGCGCTGGTGCGGCCTTCGGGATGGATTTCCCCGGCCCGGGTCAGAGCCTCCTTGGTCAGAGTCGGGCCCACCAGCTCATAGACCAGCACCGAGAAGAGCACCACGTTGCGCACCACCGCGCCGTCCGAGAGATTGGCGGCGGTCAGCGCCATGCCCAGTGCTACGCCTGCCTGGGGCAGCAGGGTGATGCCCAGATAGTGCTGGATGGTCTTGCTGCATTTGGACAGACGGCAGCTGGAATAGGCGCCCAG
>CALXGY010000182.1 GCA_944387955.1 uncultured Faecalibacterium sp.
GGCCCTCCTGTACCCGCTGGGGCTGCCCGGCAGAGGTATTCTGGGCGATGAAAAAGACCAGCGCCTGGGCAAAGCCGTACACCGGCATCAAGAGCAGGGTGGTCAGCTTGTTGGCGCAGGAGAACCCCGCGATGGCCGATACCCCCAGCGCCCCCAGAAGGCTCTGGCGGACCAGGCCGGTCACCGGCGCGACGGCCTGCTGCAGGGTGTTGGGCGCGGACAGCCGCAGAATGTCCCAGACGTATTTTCGGCGCAGCATAGAGGGGGAGAACTTCTCGCACAAAAGGGTGCGGCCCAGATACCCCAGCATGAACACGCACCCCACCAGCTGGGACAGGGCGGTGGCCGCCGCCGTGCCCGCCACCCCATAGGGGCCCACCATCAAAAGATCCAAAACAATGTTCAGCACCGAGGTGGCCAGCACCGCATACAGCGGGGTCTTGGAGTCGCCGCAGCCGATGGCGATCTGCTTGGACAGGTCGTAGAGCATCAGGCAGGGCAGGCCCAGCAGGTAGACCCGGGCATAGACCGCCGCCTGGGGCAGAATTTCGGCCGGGGTATTGATCCAGCGCAGCAGTACCTCTGCAAAGGGCAGCCCCAGCCCCAGCATGAGCAGGCTCACCGCCCCATCCAGAAAAAGCAGATTGTAGGTCAGACGGGAGAGCTCCTCCTTGGTGGCGGTGGGACGGTTGGCGGCCAGCAGCAGCCCGCCGCCCAGCTCCATACCGCCGGAGATGAACAGAAAGATCATCAGCACCGTGCTGGCATTGGACACAGCGGCCAGGGCCGCGGCATCCAGCCGCAGACCTACGATCATGGTGTCGGCTACTGTGTAGGCCTGGGTGGCCACCATGCTCAGCAGGATGGGCAGCGCGTAGCGCAAAAGCGCCGGGCGTACCGGCCCGTTTAAAAGATCGGTTTTGGTTTGAGACAAGAGGATCACCTTCCAGTTTTGGTGTAGAGCAGCCTTCGGGCTGTCCCGTCTCTATCATAAAGTATCCAGCAGCTGGACAGTCAAGGGCTTCCGGCGATTTTTTCTTGGGAGGGGAAAGGATGGAGGAGTTTTTCTACAAAACGGCTGCCTTTGCCCAGCTGGCCGGCCTGCCCAAAAAGACCCTGCTCTATTACGACGAGATAGGCCTGTTCCGCCCCGCCCGGGTGGAGCAAAACGGTTATCGCTTTTACTCCATCTTCCAGCTGGACCGTCTGGCCCTCATCGTGGCGCTGCGGGATCTGGGCCTCTCCCTCAAGGAGATCAAGAACTATCTGGACAGCGGCGACCTTGCCCGGATGGACGAGCTTTTGACCCGGCAGCGGCAGGCGGTGGAAGAGCGCATGGCCCAGCTGCAGGCCCAAAGGGTGCTGTTGGAGCGGCTGCAACGGGAGAACGCCGCCTTTCTGCGGTACACCGGCCAGGGCCCCCAGCGGCTGCATTTTTCCCCCGAGCGGGCCCGGACCCTGATGGAGGCCGAGGAGGTGCGCCGCCACCCCTTTGTCATCGTCAACTATCTCACCGACGGTGCGGGCACCGGCGCCCGCTGCGAAGGGGAGGAGCTGCTGCTGTTCCGCCGCCAGGAGGATGGCCCGCTGCTTTTGCCCGGCGGGGAGTATCTGTGCCTGTTTGAATCCTCGCCCCAGCCCGTCCGCCCCTGGATACAGAGCACCCGCCGGCGTCTCGAAGAATGGGCCCAGGCCCATGGCCTGCGGCTGGCGGAAGAGTCCTTCCTGGCTTTCCACGAGCTGAGCGTGGACGTACAGAAGCCCCACCCCCAGACCCAGCCGCTGCGGATGCTGCGGGCGAAAATCCTGGAGCAAGGTGAATAAAATTTGTGTTAAAAGCCGAGAGATGAAAAACTCCTGCTTGACTTTGCTGCGGCAAAGTGTATATAATACAGCCAAACCGATGAGGCGGAAGAGATCCTGCACAGCGCGTCCCAAGAGAGCCCGGAGGATGAGAAAGGGCGAGAGCGGGGCAGAGGTCGTGGGCCGCCGAGGGCCGGGCAAACGGGCAGAGCCTCAGTAGCTTGGGACGGAAGCCTCCGTTACAGGGCAGGGGAGTGTTGGCTCTCCGTGAGTGGCTCCGCACAGCGGAGCAAACAAGGTGGCACCGCAGAATCAAGTTTTTCTGATCCTGTCCTTGTGGGTAAGTACACAGGGAGCGGGTCTTTTTTATTTGAAAGCCTTTTTTGGCCCGCTCCGCAGCGCGTGGAGCGGGCTTTTTGCATTCCCGCCGACGCAGGAAAGGAGCTTTGTTATGAAAAACCAGAAGATGATCTCCCGCCGCAGCTTCCTCAAGACCGCCGCTGTCTGCGCGGTTTCCGCCTCGGTCTTTGCCCTGGCAGGCTGCTCCTCTGAGAGCGGCGCCGCCTCCAGCACGGCCGCCGCTTCCGCCGGTTCGGCTGCCGCTTCCGGCACCGAGTACAAGGTGGGCATTGTGAACTATGTGGACGATGCCTCCCTCAACCAGATCGTCGCATCGGTCGAAGCCCGGCTGGATGAGCTGGGCGCCGAGAAGGGGGTCAGCTTCAACTACGCCGACTACTACTCCAACGCCCAGGCCGGCCGGTCCAACGTCAACCAGATCGGCGCGGACCTCGTGGCCGACGAGGTGGATGTGATCGTGGCGGTGGCCACCCCCACCGCTTCCACCATGCTGGCCGCGGTGGAGGATACCGATATCCCGGTGATCTTCGCAGCGGTCACCGACCCTGTGGGGGTGGGCTTTGACGCCGAACCCAACATCACCGGCACCTCCGACGCGCTGGACACCGAGGCCATCATGAACCTGATCCTGGCCGCAAACCCCGGCCTCGACAAGCTGGGCCTTCTGTACGACCTGGGCCAGGATTCCTCCACCCAGGCCATTGCGGACGCCAAGGCCTTCTGCGATGCCAACGGCATCGAATACATTGAGAAGAACGGCACCACCACCGCCGAGGTCCAGATGGCGGCGGAAGCCCTGATTGCCGCCGGGGTCAAGGCGGTATTCACCCCCACCGACAACACCATCATGACCGCCGAGCTGGCCATCTATGAGA
>CALXGY010000183.1 GCA_944387955.1 uncultured Faecalibacterium sp.
AAAAAGCGCTGAATCGTAAGATTCAGCGCTTTTTTCTTTAACTACAAAACCACAAGCTATGCTTGTGGACGAGAATAGCACGAGCGTTGATACGGTGAAAAAAGAACCTCCTTTTGCTAAAATAGTGAACTGAACAGGTCCGTAAAAAGTAGACAATAGAAAAAACCTCCCCGTGTAGGATAATTGAACACGAGGAGGTTTTGCTATGTCCAGAAAATACACGAAAATAAATCAATATGAGAAAGAAATTCTGCAATGGAAAAGCGAGGGTATTACCAAGCGTGAAATGAACTGATGCGGGGCTTTTATTCCGGCTGTTCAGCCAAAGGGGATTCTTCATTGGGGAAAGAGGTCAGATGACTTTCGGCGCACAGGGTGTTCAGATGGCTTCGGTATTCGGCAGGGGTCATGCCGTACAGCCGCCGGAAGGTCTTGAGGAAGCTGCTGTAATTGCTGAATCCGCTGTCGGTGCAGGCGTCCAGAATGCTCATCCCGGCGGCAATGGCCCGGCGGCAGTGCTGCATCCGGAGGTTGGTCAGGTAGCCGTGGATGCTCTCCATGGTGTATTTCTTAAAGGAGCGGGAGAGGTATTCCCGGCTGGTGTAGGTGTAGTTGGCAAGGTCTGCTACTGTAAGCTCGGGGTTTGTGTAATTTTCCTGCAGGTAGGCCACGGCTTTGGCGATGAGGGAACTGGTGGAGCTGGGGGCCCGGGTGTGCTGTTCGTCCGCCGTCTGGCTGATGAGCAGCTGAAGTTCCACCAGCTGGCTTTCGAGGATGAGCTCCTGGTACTGCCTTTTTAGATAGGGATTCAGGGACATCCGCTCCAGCAGCCCCCGCAGATCCCAGGCCGAAACCGAATCGGCGCTGAGAATGGTGATCTCCTGCATCCAGTTCGGGTGCTCCAGCCCGGCCCGGCGGGCGGCGGTCTGCCAGATGTCGTTGTCGATCTGGACCACCAGCCGTTCCGAAACCGTATCGGTCACATCGTACTTGCCCGAGTGAAATTGTTCGGCGGGCAAAAAAATCATCTCGCCTATGTGCAGGGTGTACAAACTTCCGCCGGAATAGTAGTGAACGATGCTGCCTTTGATGGGGATGATGATCTCATGGTAAGGGTGGGAGTGCACCACCGACTGTTTGTTTTCCTGGTTTGTATACCAGGCAATGACCGCTTTGCCGCCCTCCAGCTCCATTCGGGCCATTTCCTGGGTCAGCATGGAATCAATGTAATGGGGGATCTTCTGAATAATCATGAGAGGTCCTCTGCAAAAGAATAAACTTTCCAGCGCGAAAAACGCGGCGGTTATTTCCCAATCAGTATATCCGACCCGGCCCGGATTTTCAGCAGCATGGAATGACAAGGTCACAAATTGCAATATTTTCGACACAAAAGCAGTCGAAAACAGAAGAATACATCTGTTATCATGGTCAGGAAATAGGATAATGTACGAAAAAGGGATTGTTGGTAGAAGAATTTTAGATGTGTTGTCCGAAAGAAGCGGATTTTGCGCTGCGCTTGATCTTTTCTTTTTGGTAGGATTGGTAGAGATCGGCAAGATGAAGTGATCCAGAGCTCGTTTTAAACCATTTGCCCTTTGCGGTGAAGATGTCGTGCAAGGTAGGACTTTCTGCTCAGCGGAGAGTTGGTGGACGCGCTGTTCCTAATCGTCTTTCAGGACAAGGACCGCTGCATTCTGCAGAGATGCGGTTTTCCATTGGCCGCACCATTGCATTTCCTCCGCATAAAAGGATCGCTGCTCCTCCGGTTTTCTACCAGTTTGGAACAGCGATTTTTGCTGCCGGAAGAAATCCAAAATTGCAGGCAGGCCGAGTCCGGTTGGCAGTCTCCCACCGGTCAGAGGATGGGCGGAGGTTTTGAAGTGGGCTGGGTACTCCATGAGACAATACCATATATTATGTAATCTGTTGCTGTCTCACAAAGGCGTTTTTGGCACATTTTCAAAATCCGTCGGTACAGGATCGTCCGATTCCTGGATAATTTGGATTTGGCAAAAGATGCAAAAAAATAATGACAGATTCCGATCGGGAGCTGGAAAGGAGAAAATCCGATGGCTGTTTCATACCAGGGCAGAATCGACCACACCGAAGACAGCATTCAGCAGCTGTTTGAAGCCCAGTACAGCACCTACAAGACCGGCTGGGTGGTGGCGGCTGCAGTGGCCGGAGTTGCGCTGGCGGCTGCAGGCCTGTTTGCACCGGTGCCGATCCTGGCGCAGGGGCTGCTGCTCCTGGTGGGATGCCTGCTGTTTGCAGGGCGGGATTTTCCGGCGATTGTCCGGGCGGAAAAGGTGATTTCGGCCCGAAAAGGGGTGCTGCCTTCTTCGGTGTGCACCTTCTGCTCTGGCCACATGGAGCTGGAAGAAGGGGGCCTGCGGAAAAAGCTGCGGTATGAAAAGCTGGACCGGATCCTCCAGGACCGGCAGTATCTGTACCTGTTTTTTGGGCCGGATTCGGTGATCATGATAGACCGGGCTAAGATCCAGCCCGGCACGGTCGAAGAGGTAATGGAGCTGGTCAGCCGGCGCACCGGTAAACAGTGGGAGTCGCCCTTCTCGCTGCTGACCTTCAATCTGAGGGACCTGCTGCGGATCTGGGACAACCGCAAAGCAGGCGTCGGCAAGACCGGAAAAAAGAAAAAACAGTAACATTGCGCCTGTTGAGTGAGGCGGAGCTGCAGGCCTCGATACCCAGGCTGCTTTGGAATAAAAAAGAAAACGAGAGGAGGAACCAGGAGAAGAAAAGAAGGATGAGTTGATGCGGCATCTGCGCAGGCAGATCGAAAGTGAAAAGGAGGTATTGTTTCCCAATGAAAAAGCTGATTTCCCGCCGTGAGTTTCTGACAGCGCTGGGCGCTGTGGCTGCGGCAGGCGCGCTGGCAGGCTGCGGAGGCCAGACAGTGCAGGCCGACGGCGAAGAAAAAACTTTTAACCTGACCCTGTCTCATGGTCTGGCAGAAGACCATGCCGTCCACATTGCGCTGAGCGCCTTTGCGGAGGATGTTCGGGAGCAGACGGACGGCGCCATCAACATCGAGATCTTCCCCAATGCTACTCTGGGCAGCGAGGTGGACAACATCACCCAGATCCGCGCTGGTGCACTGGATATGGCCAAGGTCTCGGCCTCTACGCTGGGCAACTTCCAGAACGAGTGGAACGTTCTGTCGGTGCCCTATGTCTTTAACGATCAGGCACACTATTATGCTGTCATGGACGGCGAGATCGCCCAGGATCTGTACAAGCTCACCGAGAGCAAGGGATTCATGGGCCTGACCTGGATGGATTCGGGCGCCCGTTCCTTCTACACCAAGCAGACCGCCATCCGCACCCCGGCAGACCTGAAGGGCCTGATGATCCGGACCATGGACTCTCAGATGGCCATCAATATGATGACGGCTCTGGGCGGCTCGGCTACCGTCACCAGCTACTCGGAGATCTACACTGCCATGCAGCAGGGCGTCATCGACGGTGCGGAGAACAACGTCACCGCTCTGCGCGACCATGCGGACGTTACGCAGTACTACTGCTTCGACGAGCACACCCGCATCCCGGACATCCTGCTGATTTCCACCCAGACATGGAATGCCTTCTCGGACCATCAGCGGGAGATCGTCACCGCCTGCGCCCGGTCCATGACCGAGGAGTACAAGTCCTCCTGGGCCGCCTTTGAGGATGAGGTGCTGGCCGCCGCCGAGGAAAAGGGCGTCGAGCTGATCTACGACGTGGATATCCCTGCCTTCCAGGAAGCCTGCCAGTCCATTTATAGCGACCTGGAGGCCAGTTCGCCCGATGTGTACGCTTACGTCGAGCGGATCCGTCAGGCCGCCGTGTAAGGCGGCCCTGCGCATCGGCATCCGGTGCGGGCTTTGCCTGCGCCTACAAATGAGGAGATGAGACTGTGAAAACTTTTGAAAAGATCCTGGACACCGTCATGCGTTTCCTGATGGCGCTGTCCATGTTTGCTCTGCTGGCGGGCGGCACCTGGCAGATCTTCAGCCGCATGGTGCTGGGCGATCCCTCCACCTTTACCGACGAGTTTTTGCGCTACGTCCTGATCTGGGCATCGCTGATCGGCTCGGCTTACTGCTTCTACCGGGACGAGCACCTCTCCCTGGATCTGGTCAAGGGCCGGGTCAAGGGCGGCGCAGCCGTTGTGCTGAACATCTTCATCGAGGCGGTCACCCTGTTCTTTGTCTGCTATGTCTTTATCTACGGCGGCTTCAAGCTGTCCACCAATGCGCTGAACATTTCGTCGGTCATGCACCTGCCCTTCACCTTCCTGTATTCGATCCTGCCCATCTCGGGCGTGTTCATCGTACTGGCCCGTATCCTGAAGTATGTCCAGCTCTTTAGTGAGAAGAAAGGAGGCAACCACTAATGGTCATCCAGGCAACCCTGAGCCTTTTCGGCTCCTTCTTCATCATGCTACTGGCGTGTGTCCCCATCTCGGCCGGCATCGGCATCGCATCGGTCATCACCGCTCTGTTCAGTATGCCTGCGGACATCTTCGCCCTGATCGCAGCACAGCGTTGCTTCTCGGGTCTGGATTCCTTTTCGCTGCTGGCCCTGCCCTTCTTCACCCTGGGCGGCAACATCATGAACAAGGGCGGCATTGCCCGCCGCCTGATCCGTCTGGCCCGTCTGCTGGTGGGCCGGATCCCCGGCTATCTGGCCGCCACCAACGTTCTGGCCAACATGTTCTTCGGCGCGGTTTCCGGTTCTTCGGTGGCTGCCACCTCGGCCATGGGCTCCATCCTGAGCCCGCTGGAAGCGGAAGAAGGCTATGACCCCAACTTCTCCGCCGCCGTCAACATCTGCTCGGCGCCCACCGGCATCCTGATCCCCCCGTCCGGTCCGCTGATCCTCTACTCCATCACCGCCGGCGGCGTCTCGGTGGCGGCCCTGTTCATGGGCGGCTACCTGACCGGTATCCTGCTGGGCCTGTGCGTGGCTGCTCTGACCATCTTCCTGGCAATCAAGAAGGGCTACAAGGCCTCCACCGTCAAGGACGAGGATCCCGCCGTCAAGATCTGGATCGACGCGGTGCCCTCTCTGCTGGCCGTCATCATCGTTATGGGCGGCATCCTGGGCGGCTTCTTTACCGCCACTGAGGCCGGCGTGGTCATGTGCCTGTACTGCCTGCTGCTGGCTGTGCTCTACCGTGAGATCACCCTTGAGACCTTCTTCAATATGCTGGCTGACACCATGAAGAGCTCGGCCACCATCCTGTTTCTCATCGCGGCATCCTCCATCATGTCCTACGTCATGTCCTATTCCGGTATCCCTGCCGCCATCAGCGAGGGCCTGATGAGCATCTCCAGCAACCGTTACGTGATCCTGCTGATCATGAACGTCTTCCTGCTGATCATGGGCTGCTTCCTGGATCTGACCCCCGCGGTTCTGATCTTCACCCCGATCTTCCTGCCCATCGCCACCAGCATCGGCATGAGCCCGGTTCACTTCGGTCTGATGCTGATTACCAACCTGGGTATCGGCTCGGTCACCCCGCCGGTCGGTTCCTGCCTGTTCGTGGGCTGCGGCGTCGCCAAGGTCAAGATCGAGGGCGTTACCAAATACATCATGCCGCTGTTCATCGGCATGGTGGTGGCGCTGTTCTGCATCACCTTCATCCCCGCCATCCCGATGATCGTGCCTTACCTGTGCGGTCTGGTGGACAGCTTCTGGTGGGTCTGAGTCCCCTTCGTTTTCCCGCTACGGCATAAAAAATCCATTTTTGCCAGCTGGAACCCCCTGACCGTCCATCAAATGGTCGGGGGTTCTTTTCGGCTAACAATGCGGGTATGCCGTACTTGTAAGAAAAATCCTTTCTGAAAGGAGAAACTTTATGGAGATTTGCACCCGCTACCTCGGGATGGACCGCCTGGAAGGCAGCTACCTGGTCCATACCAACTGCGCAGACATCAAGATCTGCTTTGTCACCGATGAGATCCTCCGTCTCCGTGCTTCCTTCG
>CALXGY010000184.1 GCA_944387955.1 uncultured Faecalibacterium sp.
ACCAAAAGCAGGATGCAGCCGTTGAACAGGCCCATGGTCAGGTAGGTCCAGAGCATGAGTTTGCGGGTGTACTTGACCGCCTGGGGGTTGTCGCAGGCGCCGACGCACCGGCCCACCACCGTGATCATCGCAAGGCCGATGGCCTGTCCCGGGATGCAGCCCATGCTGTCCAGGTTGTTGGCCACTGCGTTTGCCGCGATCTGCACCGTGCCGAAGGTGGAGATCATGCTCACCACCAGGATGCGCCCGGCCTGGAACAAACTGTTTTCAAAGGCGGAGGGAATGCCGATGTGCAGGATGCGCCCCGCAAGGGGCATGTTGGGCCGGGCGGTGAACCGCAGCTGCAGCGCATTTCCGCTGCGGGAAGCGGCTTTGAGGATCAGCACCGCCGCCACAGCACGGGAGACGACGCTGGGCCAGGCGACGCCGCCCACCCCCATGTTGAGCCCGAAGATGCAGACCGCGTTGCCCACGATGTTGATGAGGTTCATCAAAAGGCTGACCTGCATCGAGATGCGGGAGTTGCCCATACTGCGGAAGAGGGCCGCGCCTGCGTTGTACAGCGCCAGGAAGGGGTAGCTGATGGCGGTGATCCGCAGATAGGTCAGACCCGCATCCATGACATCCGCATCAATGGAGCCGTAGAACAGCCGCAGCATCGGCCGGGCCAGCAGGATGCACGCCACCCCCACCGTCAGACCCAGGATCCCAGACAGCAGCACCAGCTGGCTGGAGCTGTCGTTCGCCTTTTCCCTTTCCCGGGCGCCCAGGTACTGGCTCACCACCACCGCGCCGCCGGTGGCCAGCGCCGCGAACAGGTTGATGATGAGGTTGTTGATCATGTCCACCAGGCTGACCCCCGAGATGGCGGCCTCGCCCACCCGGGAAACCATCATGGTATCGGCCATGCCCACCGTGACCGCCAAAAACTGCTCCACCAGCAGCGGGCCGATCAGCCGCAGAAGTTCCTGGGTCGTGAAAAGAGGCCGGTTTGCACCGGCCTGCCCGGAAAGCCCGGGTTTTTGCAGTATGCGTTCGCTCATGATTTTCCTATCCTTGCTCTTTGGCCTCATTCGGCCCTCTCTTGTATTCTTCCTGTAAAACGTATTTATCTTAGCACAGCGGGGGATGCTTGTAAAGCATCCAAGATCCAGGATTTCCGGCCGGCGGGTTTTGCGTAGAAAGGTTACTTTTCTTACCAGCAGCGGGCCGGAACGGCCGGGGCAGAAATGAGCGTTTTCCACACAAAAAATCGCGTGGATTTGTGAAAAGATACAAATCTTCGTTTTTCTCCCCAAATGTCGCTTTTTTTGGTAAAAAAGCTCTTGCAATTTTGGTGCAAACGTGGTAAGTTGTATCCAACCCAAAGCGTTGTATCCAACCAGAGAGCCAACCGGCTCTGCGTGGTGCGGTTTATCATAATTTACAATCAGCCATCCACATCATTTACCTTCTTATCATTTACCCTGCATGCCCTCGTGGCAGACAGAACGGCGGCCCAACCTGCACGGGCCGCCGTTTTGTCTTTTTATGGCTTTGTATGCTCTCTCAGAGGGTTTTCTGTTCTGCGGTCAGCCGGGCGAAGGCCTGGCGCACCTCGCCGGAAAAATACAGGGTCCCCAGCGCGCAGGCCGGGCCCTCCCCGGCCAGGGCCAGGGTGCGCTCCAGCGCCGCCGGGACGCTCTGGGCCGCCTCGGCCTCGCCCCCCAGGGCCCGAATCTTTTCGGCCAGTTCTTCGGCCGGGATGGCCCGGGGGCTTGGGGCGGTGACGGTGACGAACCGCAGCGCCAGGGGCAAAAGCAGCTCCAGCATCTCGTCGGAATCCTTGTCCGCCATGATGCTGATGCAAAAGACGAACTTCTCTGCCGGGAACCGCTCCCGCAGGCTCTGGACCGTGGCCCGCATGCCGTGGGCGTTGTGGCTGCCGTCCAGCACAAAGGCGGGGCTTTGGCGCAGCAGTTCGAACCGGCCGGGCCAGCGCACCCGGGCAAGACCCTCCCGGATGGCCTGGTCGGAGATTTCCCAGCCCCGGGCTCTCATGGCCCGCAGGGCAGTGATGGCGACGGCGGCGTTGCGGGGCTGGTAGCTGCCCACCAGGGGCAGGCGCAGCCCTTCCAGCCCGTCAAAATCAAAGCAGAGTTCTTTCAGGCTGCCCGAGCGAAGGGTCAGCCGGTCAAAATCCACCTTGTAAAGGGGGGCCCCCGCCTTTTCTGCGGCCCGCCGGACGACCTCGTCCGCCTCCGGCCCGCTGCCGTAATAGACCACCGGGCTGCCGGGCTTGATGATGCCCGCCTTGGCCGAGGCGATGTCCGCCAGGGTGGGCCCCAGCTGCTGGACGTGGTCCAGCCCCAGAGCGGTGATGACCGCGCACTCAGGCGGGTC
The DNA here is from genome assembly GCA_944387955.1 of uncultured Faecalibacterium sp. Taxonomy (GTDB): domain Bacteria; phylum Bacillota; class Clostridia; order Oscillospirales; family Ruminococcaceae; genus Faecalibacterium. Next base: position 2,383 of record CALXGY010000184.1, read on the forward strand.
GATGATGTTGGTGGAGTCCAGCGCGCCGCCGAGGCCCACCTCCAGCACCACAATGTCACAGCCCTGCTCTTTAAAATAGAGCATGCCCAGCGCGGTGATGAGCTCAAACTCGGTGGGGGTGTCGGCCATGCCCTCCGCCGCCGGGCGCACCCGCTCCACCAGCCGTTCCAGCGCCTCGTCCGGGATCATCCGGCCGTTGACCTGAATCCGCTCGTTGAACCGGTTGATGTAGGGGGAGGTGAACAGCCCCACCTTGTATCCCGCCGCTTCCAGGCAGGAGGCTATCATGGCGGCGGTGCTGCCCCTGCCGTTGGTGCCTGCAATGTTGACAAACCGCAGCTCCTTGTGGGGATCGCCCAGGGCTGCCAGCAGGGTGCGGGTGCGCTCAAGGCCCGGCTTGTGGCCGACCCAGTGCACCGCGTGGATGTATTCCAGTGCCGATTCGTAGCTCATCTTTTCAAGAGGCCCTCCGACCCGTAAAACCGCCCTGGGCCGCCTGCATCAGGGCCCGGTTGGCCAGCAGCACCCGCAGCAGCAGCACCTCGGCCACCGTCACGGCCAGAGTATTGGGGATGCGGGCCGCCAGCACGCTCCAGGGATAATTGTAGAACAGATGCAGCGCCAGGGAATTGATGGCCACCGAGCCCACCAGATGCCCGGCCAGCGCCCCGCAGCTCAGACGCAGGGTCAGATTCCGGGCGGGCAGGTACTTCCAGACCAGCCCGGCCACAAGACCGATGGACGCCGCCCCCAGGGTGATGAGGGGGTTGATGGCGTACCCGGCCAGCACGCCGCCGATCATATCCGCCACTGCGCCCACCGCAAAGCCGGCCCCCGGCCCGAACAGGATGGCCGCCAGCAGCACCGGCAGGCAGCCCAGGTTGAACCGCAGAAAGCCGGTGGAGACGGTGAACACATGGGTGAACAGGATGCTCAGCGCCACCAGCAGCGCGCAGACGGTGAGACGGCGGATGCCGCCCCGGGTGATGTGGGAATCTTTCATGATTCATGCCCTCCTTTAATCAGGGATGTTGGAGGAGAAAGCAAACTGCCCTCCCCTCATGCGTAAACCGCACAAAGGAGGGCAGCGAATTCAACAAGATTCACTTCCAGACAGGGCAAAGGCCCTGCCTGCACCCAAGTCCATGCAGCAGCGGGATGCAGGCTATGCACCGCGGGAAAACTTCGCCTTCGTCCGCAGCACAACTCCCCGTTGATGCGGCACTTAACGCGCATAGCCTTACTCTGTTGATGGGCCGCCCCGGCCTTTGAACGCAGGGCGGACACCTTATCTGCATTATACTCTCCTCCCCGCTCTGCCGCAAGGCTCGAAATCGACAGGTTTACCAAATTTATTTTCTTTAGATTGTGCAAATCGCCGTTCTCCGTCCCGAGCAGAGCCTTTTCTGCCTCTCCCTTTTCTTTTTGGGCCGGACGTGGTAAGATGGTAGAGTATGCCGGGGATAACCCGGCCAGCCAAACAGAGAAAGGGAGGATTCCGTTATGAAATTCAGCGAAATGCCCTATACCCGCCCGGACATCCAGGCGATTCTGGACCAGTGCGCCGGCCTTGCCCGTCAGGCCGCAGACGCAGCCAGCGGCGAGGAACTGGTGGAGGCCTACTACGCCCAGAGCCGCGCCATGGCCGACTACACCACCGCCGCAAACCTTGTGAACATCCACTACACCTGCGACACCCGCGACCCCTATTGGACCGCGGAGCAGGATTTCTTTGACCAGAACGGCCCGGCTGTGGCCAACGCCACGGTGGAGATCTACCGCGCCTTCCTGGCAAATCCCCATCTGGAGGCCCTGACCGAGGCCTTCGGCAGCACCTGCGTGCCCAGCATGCGCAACGCGGTTTTGGGCATGGACGAGCGGGTGCTGGAGCTGCAGCAGCAGGCCAACGCCCTGTCCAGCGCCTACCAGAAGCTGTACGGCGGCGCGCTGGTGGAGCTGGACGGCAAGCAGCTGACCATCCCCCAGCTGGGCCCCTACCGCCAGAGCCTGGACCCGGCGGTGCGCCGCCGCGCCTGCGAGGCCGAGGGCAAATACTTTGACGACCACCGCGCCGAGATGGACGAGCTGTACCACAAGACGGTGAAGAACCTGAACCAGCAGGCCCGCATCCTGGGCTACAAGGATTACAGCGAGCTGTCCTATCTGCGGATGAACCGGATCGGCTACGGCGCCAAGGAGCTGCAGAGCTTCCGGGATCAGGTGGCCCGGGACCTGGTGCCCCTGCTGACCGAGGTGATGCAGCGCCGGGCAAAGCGGGCGGGGCTTGCAAAGCTCACCTATGCCGACCTGAACCTGGCCTTTGCGGACGGCAGCGCCACCCCCATCCAGGGCTACGAGGAGCGGATGGCCGCCGCCCGGAAGATGTACCACGAGCTCAGCGACGAGACCGCCGAGTTCATCGACTTCATGCAGGACAACGAGCTGTTCGACGTGCTGAGCCGTCCGGGCAAGGCCAACGGCGGCTATATGACCAGCCTGCCCAAGTACGAGGCCCCCTTCATCTTCGCCAACTGGAACGGCACCGCCGCCGATGTGGACGTGCTGACCCACGAGGCGGGCCACGCCTTCGAGGGGTATCTGGCTATGCGGGATGAGAAGATCCCCAGCGACCTGGAATGCCCCGGCATGGAGAGCGCCGAGATCCACTCCATGGCCATGGAGTTTCTGACCGCTCCCTGGCACGAGCTGCTCTTCGGCAAGGACACCGCCAAGTATGCGCTGCAGCATGCCGAGGACAGCCTGATCTTCCTGGCTTACGGCTGCGCGGTGGACGAGTTCCAGCAGATCATGTACCAGAACCCGGACCTCACCCCCGACCAGCGCAACCAGACCTGGCTGGAGCTGGAGCACAAGTACCGCCCCTGGATCGACTTTGACGGCCTGCCCTTCTACGGCCGGGGCGCAGGCTGGCAGCGGCAGCTGCACATCTACGAGTGCCCCTTCTATTATATCGACTACTGCCTGTCCACCATGGCGGCGCTGCAGTTCTTCCTGCTCACCGAGCAGGACCAGAAGGACGCCTGGCAGCGGTATCTGCGTCTGGTGCGCCGGGGCGGCCTTGCCAGCTATTCCGAGCTGCTTCAGACCGCAGGCCTGCGCAGCCCCTTCGAGGAAGGCGGCGTCAAGGCCATTGCCCAGCCGGTGGCCGACTGGATCGCCGCCCATCAGATCTGATCGGAGGATGCAATGCTCACGGGACTGAAAAAATTTATGCAGGAATTCCGGGCCTTCGCCATGCGGGGCAACGTGCTGGACATGGCGGTGGGCGTCGTGGTCGGCGCAGCCTTCAAGGCCATCGTGGATTCTCTGGTCAACGACATCATCTCCCCGCTGATCGGCCTGGTTTTCAACGCGGACTTTTCCAGCGTGGCGATCCAGATCGGCGAGGTGCCCATCGGCATCGGCTCCTTTATCAGCTCGGTCATCAACTTTTTGATCGTGGCTTTCTCCCTGTTCGTGGTGATCCAGGCGGCCAACAAGGCGGCCTCCCTGCGCAAAAAGAAGGAGACTCCCCCCGCCCCCACCACCAAAAAATGCCCCTATTGCTTCAGCGAAATTCCCATCCAGGCCACCCGCTGCCCCCACTGCACCTCTATGCTGGAAAAGGCTGAAGAAAAAGCCGAAGTATAACCTTTCTTTCCCCCGGCTGCGCCGGGGGATTTTTGTTATAAAAATACCCAGCCCCCGCTGGATGCAGCGGGGGCTGGGCAGACGATGCAAGAGAAGGAGATGAAGAAGAAGGTTTTAAGAAAGCGGCGGCTTTACTGCACGCCGGTCAGCTCGGCCAGCTTGTGGAAGATCTCGGTGTTGTCGAAGGTGCCCTTGAACTCCTCAGCGCCCACGCCCATGGCGAAGATGCTGACCGGGGCGCCGGTGTGGGAGTAGGTGGTGTGGCTGATGCCGGACTTGTGATTCAGCAGGTGGCACAGGGTCACCGAGAACTGTTCGTAGGTGCCGTACAGCTCATAGTCGGCCTGGGTCATCTTGCTCTGGGAGGAGGGAGCCTGAGCCAGGGTCTTGGCGTAGGCGGTGCGCAGCTGCTCCTCCTCATAGTCGGTGAGCACCAGCTTGTTGTCGGCAGTGGCCTCGGGATCGCTGGCCAGCATCAGGCCGAAGCAGTTCTTGATGTCGCCCAGAACGTTCTCGAAGGGAGTCTGCTCCGCCACATAGCGGCTGATGTACTCGCTGTCGAACTTGGAGAAGGAGACGGTCTGCTTGGTCAGGTTCTGGAGGAAGGTGTCGTAGTTGGTGGTGGCATAGCCGATGGTCATGCCGCCCGTCTCATGGTCGGCGGTGACCAGGATCAGAGTCTCGTTGGGGTGCTCCTCGTAGAACCGGACAGCGGCGCCCACTGCGTCGTCCAGGGCCAGAACGTCGTGGATGCTGGCGGCGGCGTCGTTGCCGTGGCAGGCCCAGTCGATCTTGCCGCCCTCGGTCATCATGAAGAAGCCCTTCTTGTTGTCCAGCATCTCGATGCCCTTGTTGACGTAGTCGGCCAGCTGCCATTCGCCGGGAGCGGCGTCCATGGAATAGCTCATGGAGTTGCCGTCGGCCAGCTTCTCGGCGATGATGAGGGTCTTGCTGCCGTCGGCGGGCTTGAGGGCAGCGGCGCCGGCCTGGGTGGTAACCACATTGTAGCCGGCGTTGGCGGCCACGGTGTGGAGGTTTTCCTTGGTGCCGCCATCGTCCACCTTGATGAACTCGCCGCCGGCAAAGTACTCAAACCCGCTCTGGGGCAGCTCGGAGCCGATGGCGTAGTTGTTGTTGCGGGAAGCATTGTGGGCGTAGAAAGCAGCCGGGGTCGCATGGTCAATGTTCACCGAAGAGATGACGCCGACCCGGTAGCCCTTCTGGCTGTGGAGCTTCTCGGCAATGGTCTCATAGGGCACATCCCGGGTCCAGGGGCACATATTGATGACACCGCTCTCGGTCTTGTAGCCGGTGGCGATGGAGGTGGCGGTGGAAGCCGAGTCGGGGCAGAAGGAGGTGCTGTCGTAGGTGGTGACGCTGCCGCAGATGGGGAACTTGTGGACATTCAGTTCAGCGGAAACCACCGCGCCGTCGTTCTCCACCGTGCCCTTGTAGAAGGAGGCAGACTGGATCTGCACATCGCCCATGCCGTCGCCGATGAACAGGAAGATGTACTTTGCCTTTTTGAACAGGCAGTTCTCCTCCTCCAGCGCGGCATCCTCCGCACTTGCGGCGGTGGCGCTTACAGCGGGAGCGGCGGTCAGCAGGCCGGCCATAGAGGCGACGGCGCCAGCCTTGAGGAAGCTGCGGCGGGTAATTTTATGGCTGTCTTTCATAAGAAATAGTCCTCTCTTTTCCGGCCCTTCTCCGGGCCTTTGACTGTAAGATTCTTGTTGCTTGGAACAGCATCATTGTATCCCATCGCCGGTTTTGGAGAAACCATGCTGCCGCAAAACTTCGGTAAATTTTTCCACTTCGTTTTCCCGCCGGGTGTAAAATTCCGGGCGCGGGTGTAAAATTCAGGTACACAAAAGGCCGCGGAGGAAAAACCTCCGCGGCCGGGTGGCTCGTGTTTTTGTCCTTCAAAGGAGAGGGACCTTTGTTCGGTTTTGGGAAATGCAGCTGCGGGACCGCTCCACCTATGGGGCCAGACCTCTATATCAAAGTTCCCCCAGCGGAAAATCAATTTTCCCGAACCGGCAAATCAATACAAGATAATATATAAGATAATATACTAGATAATAAAAGAGATGAGAGAGTATGCGCTCTCCCGGCCCTGCGGGAGAAAGATCAATCCTCCACAAACTCGCCCCGCAGCGCGAACATGTGGTTCATGGGGCCGCTGCCCTTGCCCAGGTCCAGCATGGCTCCCAGGGCCCCCGAGATGTAGGCCTTGGCCCGCTGCACCGCCTCGTCCAGCGAATAGCCTTTGGCGAGGTTTGCGGCAATGGCGCTGGAAAGGGTGCAGCCGGTGCCGTGGGTGTTGGGATTTGCGATGCGGCGGCCCTCAAACCACTTTCCTTCCCCGTTGCGCCAGAGCAGGTCGTTGGCGTCGTTGAGCTGGTGGCCGCCCTTGCAGAGCACCGCGCAGCCGTACGCCTCGCTGATCTTCCGGGCGGCGGCGGCCATATCCTCCGGGCTGCGGATGGGCATTCCGGCCAGGACCTCGGCCTCGGGGATGTTGGGGGTCAGGACGGCGGCCAGGGGCAGCAGCTGGGCCTTGAGGGCGGCCACGGCGTCCTCGCTGATGAGCTTTGCGCCGGAGGTGGCCACCATCACCGGGTCCACCACGATCTTTTCGGCCTGGTACTGGCGCAGCTTTTGGGCGATGACCTTAATGAGGGCCGCCGAGGAGACCATGCCGATCTTCACCGCGTCCGGCCGGATGTCGGTAAAGACGCAGTCCAGCTGCTGGGCCAAAAATTCCGGCGTCGCCTCCTGGATGCCCTGCACCCCGGTGGTGTTCTGGGCGGTGAGGGCGGTGATGGCGCTCATGCCGTAGACCCCGTGGGCGGTCATGGTCTTGAGGTCGGCCTGGATGCCGGCCCCGCCGCTGGAATCGCTGCCTGCAATGGTGAGTGCTGTTTTCATGGTGTTTTCCCTTCCTTTCCGGACCTTGGCCCGGGCGTTTTTTCTATCCTATCACGGCGGGGCCCGGGTGACAAGCGGTTTTCCGCCTGCGGATACAGATGCTTGACATTTTGTGCCCGGTGCGCCATAATGGAGCAAACCAGGGGAGCTCGTGCAGCGGGCTGAGAGGGGGCCGGCAAGGCCCCGACCCTTTGACCTGATGTGGGTAATGCCACCGGAGGCAGGATATGCGCCGCTTTGCGCGGGCCTCGGTGGGCGTTCCCGGTTTCGGGCACGCCCTGTTTTTTTGCCCCACCGGGGCCGGACAAAGGAGGATGCACAGAAAAGCACACGCGCCCCGCGCAAGGGGCCGGCCGGGAGGGAGCGCTCCGGGCCGGGAGGATCAGCGATGGGAAGCCGTGTTCCGGCGTGAGAGGAGGCCAGCAAGCCTCGACCGAACCGGGGGAGAACTGTCCCCCCGGCAGCCGCGCAGGGCGGCGCTGGTCCTTTGTTTCGGCGCGTGCCCTGCTCCTGTTTTCTGAAAAGGAGCTGAATCATGATGAAACGCAATACCACCCTTCGTCTGACCCTGGCCGGGCTGCTGTGCGCCGTGGCCGTTGTGGGGAGCACCTTCTCCTTCCCGGTGCTGTCCAGCAAATGCGCGCCGGTGCAGCACATGGTCAACCTGCTGTGCGCCGTTCTTCTGGGGCCCGCCTACGGCCTCGGCGCGGCCTTCGCGGCCAGCCTGCTGCGCAACCTGCTGGGCCTGGGCAGCCTGATGGCCTTCCCGGGCAGCATGTGCGGCGCGCTGCTGTGCGGCCTGGTCTACAAGCGCACCCATAAGCTGCTGCCCACCCTGGCGGCCGAGGTCTTCGGCACCGGCATCCTGGGCGGACTGCTGGCCTGGCCGGTGGCCATCCTGCTGATGGGCCAGTCCGCCGGGCAGGTGGCCTTCTACGCCTACATCCTGCCCTTCCTGGTCTCCACCGTGGGCGGTTCCATTCTGGCCGGTATCCTGCTGGGAGCCCTCCAGCGGGCAGGCGCTCTGAAAACCATCCAGCATCAGCTGACCGAGGCAAAATGAAACAAGATTCTCTTTTGACCCGTCTGGCCGCCCGGCGGCCTTTGATCCACTGCATTTCCAACATCGTCACCGCCAACGACTGCGCCAACCTGATTTTGGCGGTGGGGGCCAGCCCCATCATGGCCCAGGCCCCCCAGGAGATGGAGGAGATCGTCTCCAAAGCCGGGGCCCTGGTGCTGAACCTGGGCACCCCCAATCAAGAAAAGCTGGAAGCCGCCCGCATCGCAGGCCGCACCGCCAACCGCCTGTCCATCCCGGTGGTGCTGGACCCGGTGGGGGTGGGGGCCAGCCGCTGGCGCAGAGAATCCGCCGCCGCCCTGCTCAAAGAGGTACACCCGGACATTCTGCGGGCAAATCCCAGCGAGGCGGCGGCCCTGCTGGGCCTGGCGGAAAGCGAACACGGAGTGGACGCCGCCGCCAAGGACGCCCCCAGCCCAGAGCGGGCCGCCGCCCTGGCGAAAGCCCTGGGGTGCGTGGTGCTGCTGAGCGGGGAGGCGGACCTCATCACCGACGGAACAGCCCTGCTCACCGCCGCCGGGGGCAGCGAAAAAATGCGGCAGCTCACCGGGGCGGGCTGTATGCTCAGCGCCCTGTGCGGGGCCTTCGCCGCGGCGGAGCCGGATTTTCTGCGGGCCGCCGCAGCTGCCGCCCGCTGCTGGAAGCGCTGCGCCGAAAAGGCCGAAACCGGCTGCACCGGCATGGGCAGCTTCCACGCCCGGCTCTTTGACGCCGCCGGAGCGCTGCGGGAAGAGGACTTGGAATAAGACAAAAAGCATACTGCTCGCCTGAAAACGGACGGGCAGTATGCTTTTTTTGCGCGGAAGTTTTGACCTTCAGGCCTTCCTCAAGTCAGCTTCCCCCTTGCCCGCCTGTGGAGGCGGGGTCAGGCGGGGGCTCAGTGCTCCGCGTCTTCCTTGGTGGGCTGAACGGTGCCCCAGGGATGCTGCGGGGGTGCGTAGATGGACGACAGCTTCAGCGGGCACTCCCCTGCGTTGAGGATGTTGTGCCAGGCGCCGCCGGGTACAAAGACCGCGTCGCCCTCTTCCAGGTCGTACTCGATGTCCAGCTCGCATTCGCAGCTGCCCATCCGAACGGCGGCCTTGCCGTGCTCCACCCGGATGCACTGATCCACCTCAGGGTGCATCTCCAGGCCGATGTCCTCCCCTACCGGAATGCTCATCAGGGTCATCTGGAGATGACTGCCTGTCCAAAACGCCGTCCGGTAGTTGTCGTTTTCGCAGGCTTCCTCCGGGATGTTGGCAGCATAGGGGTTGGGGCCATGGTCGGTGGGATCATAGCCGGTGCAATGACAGCTCATGGGTTTCGCCTCCTTTCTTTGTAGGGTACCCTCATGCTATGCAGCCCGCCGCGCCAGCGTGCCCGGCCCCGGACAGAAAAAGACCTTCTGCGGCAGTTTCAGCTCTGCCGCAGAAGGTCTTTCTTGTTTCTATTCGCTGGATCAGGTCTGATTTTGGGCGGATTTCTGCCCTGCCCGGCGCAAAACCCGGATGCAGCGGGCACTGGCGGGAATCAGGAAAGCGTCGGCCAGAATCCAGGCCAGGGGGGCGGCGTAGCAGGCCGCGGTATAGCCGTAGAGGGGCACCAGCCACAGGGCCACCGAGCCCCGGCCGATCATCTCCAGCACCCCTGCCGAGATGGCAAAGACGCTGAAGCCCATGCCCTGGATGGCAAAGCGCAGGATGTTCACCAGCGCCAGCGGGAAGAAGAAATAAGCCTGGATGCGGATGTACTCGCTGGTGAGGGCCACCAGCTGGGCCAGTTCCGGCTCCGCCGGGTCGAGGAAGAGCATGGCGCACTGGGGCGCAAAGAGCAGCATCGCCCCCAGCGCAATCACCGAGTAGACCGCCCCGATGAAGGTGGCGGCCCAGATGCCCTTGCCCAGCCGGTCCAGCTTGCCCGCGCCCACATTCTGGCCGCTGTAGATGGCCATGGTGCCTCCCAGCGCGTCAAAGGGGCAGCAGATCAGCTGGAACATCTTGGACCCGGCGGCCACGGCGGCCACGCTCAGACTGCCCAGGGTGTTGACCGCCGACTGGAGCAGGATGGAGCCGATGGCGGTGACCGAGTATTGCAGCCCCATGGGCAGGCCGATGTAGAACAGATGCCCGCAGAGCCGGAAATCCAGCCGCCATTCCTCCCGGGCAATGCGCAGCACCGGGTACTTTTTGACCATAAAGACAAGGCAGGCAAGGCCGGAAAGGGCCTGGGCTACCACCGTAGCCACGGCAGCCCCCGCCACCCCCATATCGAACCAGAGGATCAGGGCCAGATCCAGAAAGATATTCAGCCCCGAGGAAAGGGCCAGGAAGTAAACCGGGGTCTTGCTGTCCCCCAGCGCCCGGATGATGCCGGCCAGGAGATTGTACAGGAAGGTGGCCGGGATACCCAGGAAGATGATGAGGATATAAATGTAGGCGTTCTCAAAAATGTCGGCGGGGGTCTGCATCAGCCGCAGGATACTCGCACAGCCCAGGGCGGTGGCGGCGGTCAGCACTGCCGCCGAAAAGAGGGAAAGCCAGGCGCTGTTGGCCACAAAGCGGCGCATGGCGGACATCTCGTTTGCGCCCACCTTCTGGGCCACCGGGATGGAAAAGCCGCTGCACAGCCCGGTGCAGAAGCCGATCACCAGAAAGTTGATGGCGCCGGTGGAGCCCACAGCGGCCAGGGCCTGGGCTCCCAGCAGCTTTCCCACGATGACCGTATCCACGAGATTATAGAATTGCTGGAACAAAAGCCCCAGCAGCATCGGCACCGCAAAGCCCAGAATCAGGCGCATGGGGCTGCCGGATGTAAGATCTTTTCGCATTTTGTATCGTTCCTCCTTTGCGCCGGGGCGTCACGCAAAATCCAGTCCAAAAAAGCCCGCCCCGCAGCGGAGACTCATTATAGCATACCGGCCGCCGAAACGGAACGCCCCTCCCCCGCCCTTTTAAGATGAAATTCTCTGCACACAGCCTGAAAACAAATTGATGGCGGTCATCTGTGCCCTTTTCCCCGGTTTTGGGGCCAAAGATGCAATTCGTCCCCCAAAATGGGCATTTCGTCCCCCAAATCCTCCGTTGTGGGAGTTTTCTGGTATACTGCGGGTGTGAGGTGAAACACAGATGACACAGACAAAACCCAAGAATCAAAAGCCCGCCTACGGCGTTTGGCAGAACGTCCGGTTTATGATCCGGCAGGCCTGGCACAGCTGCAAAAGCGTCCTCTGGCTGGGCCTGGCGGTGGCGGGGCTCAGCCTGGGGCTGAACCTGGCCCAGCTCTTGATTGCGCCGGCAGTGCTGGCCCGGGTGGAGCAGCACGCTCCCCTGTCCCAGCTGCTTTGGACCATCGGCATCTTTGCCCTGGTGCTGGCGGTGCTCAGCGCCCTGCTGGGCTACGCCAAGCAGAACACCATGTTTGGACGGGTGACGGTGCGGACATCCATTATAAACGCCATCAATCAAAAAGTTTGCACTACCTCTTACCCCAACACCCGGGACCCGGCGGTCCTCCAGCTGCTGGAAAAAGCCCGGTATGTCTGCCGTGCCAACTCCCGCCCGGCGGAGCACATCTGGGAGACCCTGACCCAGCTGGTTTTGAACCTGGCGGGATTCCTGGTCTATCTGGCCCTGGTGTCGGGGCTGGATCTGCTGCTGGCGGCCGCGGTGATCGCCGCTACCGCAGCCGGGTTCTTTGTCAGCCGGCGGATCAACGAGTGGGGCTACCGCCATCGGGAGGAGGAAGCCGCCTACCAAAAGCAGATCCAGTACATCCGGGAGAAGGCCGAATCCATCCATCTGGCCAAGGACATCCGCATTTTCGGGCTGGGGGCCTGGGTGGAGGATCTTTATAACAGCACCCTGCGGCTCTATACCGCCTTCATCCTCCGGCGGGAGAAAATTTACACCGGTGCCTGCGCCGTGGACGCCCTCTTGACTTTGGCCCGCAACGGCCTGGCCTATTTCTATCTGATCCAGCTGACAATCGCACAGAACCTGCCTGCCTCTCAATTCCTGCTCTACTTCTCGGCCTTCAGCGGCTTTTCCACCTGGGTGACCGGCATTTTGCAGCAGGCTTCCACCCTGCGGCAGGAGAGCCTGGACCTGTCCAGCGTCCAGGAATACCTCCATCTGCCCGAGCCCTTCCGGTT
>CALXGY010000185.1 GCA_944387955.1 uncultured Faecalibacterium sp.
GGGTTCGAGGGGCTTTACCGCAAGGACTTTGCCCCGGAGCCGGGCCAGTGCTATTTCCGGTACCATCCAAACGGCCCCGAGAGCCTCTATCACACCGAGGGGAACGCCCGGGCCGAGATCGGCGGCAGCCAGACTACCACCATCCAGGGCAGCGCCGAGCTCACCGTCTCGGGCAAACTGAGATTGCAGGTGGGAGGCTGCACCGTGGAGATCGACGGCAGCCGCGTGTCGGTGACCGCTGCCAGCGAGGTGAGCCTGTCCGCCCCGGCCCTCAAGCTGGAGGGCAGCACGGTGCAGATCAGCGGCGGCACCGTAAACATCAGCGGCGGCGGGGGAGACTGCGTCCTCAGCGGCAAGAGCCTGACTACCCACACCCACACCGGCAACCTGGGCTCCCCCACCACGCCGCCGCTCTAAAGGGAGGAATGCGCCATGATCGGGACCATTGGCCCCACTATTATTTTCACGGTGAGCGACCAGTGCGTCTTTACCTTCGAGAGCCTGAGCCGGGAGATCTCCGGCCGGTGGGCCATCCATGAAACCCCGGGCACAAAGCCCCGGGCGGAATTCCTCGGCCCGGGGCTGCAGTCCATCACCCTGCCCATCACCCTGTCGGCCACCCTCGGGGTCAGGCCCCGGCGGGTGCTGGAGCGGATTGAAGAGATGGTGGAGACCGGCACGGCAGAGTATTTCATCCTGGGTTTTCGCCCGGTGGGGAAAAACCGCTTCCGGCTCACCGGCTCCAGCGAGAGCTGGGATTTGATTTACAACCGGGGGGAGCTGGCCCGGGCAAAGCTCACCATCACGCTGGAGGAATACGTCTGATGTACGATTTCAAACTGGAATACACCTTTGCCGGGGACGAGCTGGCGGAGCTGGACCGGCAGCTGAACCTGCTTTTGACCACCCGGGCCGGGACCATGCCCCTGGATCGGGCCTTTGGCCTGACCATGGACTATCTGGACCAGCCCTCCGAGACCGCCAAGAGCCTCTATGTGGCCGAGCTGGTGGAAAGGGTGAACCGGTTCATCCCGTCCATCCGGGTGCGGGAGGTCCGGTGGGAGGCAGGACCGCAGGGGACCCTGCGGGCAAGGGTGGTGATCGACCGTGCCTGACTGGAAAACCGCTCTGGCCAGCACCCCGGACATCTCCTTTATTGACGGCCGCAGCATCGAGGAAATCCGGGCCGAGATGGTGGCCGACTACGAGGCCTTCATGACCCAGGAGACGGGGCAGACCGTGAAGCTGGACCGGGCCAGCGTTCACCGGATGGAGCTGTACGCCGCTGCGGCCCAGATCTACCAGGGGCTGCAGTACATCGACCGGGGCGGCAAGGTCAACCTGCTGAAGTACAGCTACGGCGGCTTTCTGGACAACCTCGCCCTGCTGAAAGGCCCGGTGCGCAGCCCGGCGGCCGCCGCAGTCACCACGGTGCGGTTCACCCTCTCGGCGGCCCGCCCTTCGGCGGTGTCCATCCCGGCGGGGACAAGGGTATCCATGGGCGGCAGCCTCTACTTTGCCACCGATGCCTACGCCGAGATCCTCCCGGGCAGTCTGACCGCAGATCTGCCCGCCACCTGCACCACGGCGGGGACCATCGGCAACGGCTGCGGGGCGGGGGAGCTGGCGGTTCTGGTGGACCCGGTGCCCTATGTGGCCGGCGTCCAGAACCTGACCGCCAGTTCCGGCGGCGCGGACACCGAGAGCGACGAGGACTTCAAGGAGCGCATCTACCTGGCCCCCGGGGCCTATTCCACCGCTGGCCCCGAGGACGCCTACCGCTACCACGCCATGAGCTATTCCCCCGCCGTGGGGGATGTGGAGGCCGAGAGCGACCCGGAGGCCGGCACGGTGGAGCTGGTCTTTGTGCTGACCGACGGCTCGGCCCCCAGCCCGGAGCTGATCGCCGGCATGAAGGAGCACCTTTCCGCCCGCTCCCTGCGGCCCATGACCGACCTTGTAAAGGTGTCGGCGCCGGGAGAGGTGCCCTACACCATCCAGGCTTCCTACTGGATCAACCGCAGCGAATCCGCCCAGGCCGCTGCCATCCAGCAGGCGGTGAACCAGGCGGTGGAGCAGTACAAGACCTGGCAGCGGGCCATTGGCCGGGATGTGAACCCCTCCAAGCTCCACCAGCTGATGATGGCTGCCGGAGCCAAACGGGTGGAGATCACCGCTCCGGTGCATACCGTGGTGGGCAAGATCCGCATTTCGGCTCTCCAGGGGGAGGCCGTGATCCACTATGGAGGGCTGGAAGATGATTGAGCTGAAGGGCAGCCGGTTCACCCAGATCCTGCCGGAGAATCTTTCCCGCCAGCCGGAGACCCGGGCCTTCGCCTATGCGGTGGGCCGCCAGGTGGATCAGCTGCTGGCTCTGTCCGACGCGGCCCGGGTCTATGCGGCCCTGGGGGATGCGCCGGAGCAGCTGCTGGATCATCTGGCGGCGGAGCTGCGCACCCCGGGCTATGACGGGGGCTATCCCCTGGACACCAAGCGGGCGCTGGTCCAAAGCTCCTTGGTCTTTTACGCCACGATGGGAACCCCTGCCGCGGTGGACCGGATTTTGCAGGCGGTGTTTTCGGGCGGGTCCATCCAGGAGTGGTTCGATTACGGCGGCCGGCCCCATCACTTTAGGGTCAGTGTCCAGATCCAGGGCCAGACCCTGACCGGCGAAGGGATGGAGCAGCTGCGCCAAAGCATCGCAGCGGTCAAGCGGCTGTCCAGCAGGATGGAGGATCTGACCACCTTCACCCAGCTGACCGGGCAGCCGCTGCGGGTGGGCTGCGCCCTCTGCGGCACCATCTCCCAGACTCGGCTGCCGCTCCTTGCAGCGGAAAGACAGGAGGAACAACCATGATCCCTTACGGATGCATTACCACCAAAGCCTTCAGCGGCCTGGTGGCCGGGATGGCGGCAGGGCAGACCCTGACCATCACCCCGGCCATGGTGGGCAGCGGCTGCCCCCAGACGCTGGAGGAGATGGCCGCGCTGGAAGACCTGGTGCAGCCGGTGGCGGCTGCGGTCTCCACCCGACCGGTGCGCCAGGAGGATGCGGTGGCCCTGACCGTCGAATACCGCTCCGACCTGAACGGCGGGCTCAAGACCGGGTTTAACCTGTCCGAGTTCGGCATTTTTGCCCAGGACGGGGAACAGGAGGTGCTGATCCTCTACGGCACCCTCGGGGAGCATCCCCAGTGGGTGGAAGCCTATACCCCCGGCGGCAGCGTGGATACCCGGCGGTATCCCTGCACCATCCCCATCAGCCGGGACCTGACGGTGACCATCCACTATTCCGCCGCTGCCTTTGTCACGGCCGAGGAGGCCGACGAGATGCTCTCCGCCCACAACCACGCCCCCGACGCCCACCCCGAGCTGCAGGCGGTGATGGGAGGGTATTTCGAGGGGGAACAGCCGGGCCAGGGGCGGCCCAACTCCCTTTACGGGAATGTGGTCTTTGATTTTGGAGAATAAAACAAATAGTTGTATAGTTACAATGACAAAAATATAAAAAGAAGTAATAGACGGGGCGGGATGGGTGATTTATAATATACCATAGGAAAAAATACTTTGAAGGAGGTAGATTGAAAATGGACCACATCATCCATCTGAACCGCTACACAGCCCTTCCTGCGGGGCTGTGTGACAAGCTGAAGCTGGGCACGGCAGGCAGCTACGGCACCGAGCAGCTGGAGATCCACCCGAAAGCGGAATGGGAGGGCCTGGCCCTTACGGTCACCTTCCACCCGCCCGGCGGGGGCGAGGCGGTGCGGATGCTGGCGGGGGCCGACGGCCTGGTGACCGTCCCGCCCGAGGCAACCGCCGCTGCGGGAGAGGGCCAGATCGTCTTTGCGGGGCTTTCCGAAGGGGTGCAGCGGATCAGCTGTGACCTTGCCTACCGGGTGGAGCCCCACGCGGGGGTGGAGGGGGCCGAGTCCGCCGCCACC
>CALXGY010000186.1 GCA_944387955.1 uncultured Faecalibacterium sp.
ATCAACGGCGTGTCCAAGCTGCACAGTGAGATCATCAAGCAGAGCGTCTTCCACGACTACTATCTGTTCAAGCCCCAGGCCTTCAAGAACGTGACCAACGGCATCGCCTACCGCCGCTGGCTGCTGGCCTCCAACCCCCGTCTGTGCAAGCTGCTGGATGAGACCATCGGCACCGAGTACAAGCACGACGCTTCGGCCCTGGCAAAGTTCAACGCCTACGCCGACGACAAGAAGGTCCTGCAGCAGCTCAACGAGATCAAGCTGGCCAACAAGAAGGATTTCGCAAACTACCTGTCCAAGAGCACCGGTCAGGTCATCGACCCGAACTCCATCTTTGACTGCCAGGTCAAGCGGATGCACGAGTACAAGCGCCAGCACCTGAACGCGCTGAACATCGCCGCCCAGTACCTGTACCTGAAGGAGAACCCCAACGCCGACTTCATCCCCAAGACCTATATCTTCGGCGCAAAGGCTGCTCCCGGCTACTATATGGCCAAGCAGATGATCCGCATGATCTGCAAGCTGGGCAACCTCATCAACAACGATCCCGCCGTGCGCGACAAGCTGCGTGTGGTCTACCTGGAGGAGTACTGCGTCTCCCTGAGCGAGCACCTGATGCCCGCCTCTGAGGTGTCCGAGCAGATCTCCCTGGCCGGCACCGAGGCTTCCGGCACCGGCAACATGAAGTTCATGCTCAACGGCGCCATCACCCTGGGCACCCTGGACGGCGCAAACGTTGAGATCGCAGACGCCGCCGGCAAGGAAAACGAGATCATCTTCGGCATGCTGACCCCCGAGGTCAACAACCTGAAGAACATCGGCTATCATCCCAACGCCTTCATCATGGGCGACGATGTGGCCAACGCCGCCCTGAACTTCCTGGAGCGGGGCTGGAACGGCGAGAACTTCCACGAGGTCACCTCCAACCTGCGCACCAGCGACCCCTATATGGTCATGGCCGACTTCAAGGATTACCGCCGCGCTCAGGCCGACCTGCAGCGGCTGTACGCCGACCGCGAGGGCTGGGCCCGCATGAGCCTGAAGAACATTGCCAACAGCGGCATCTTCAGCGCAGACCGCTCGGTGCTGGATTACGCCCGTGACATCTGGTACGCTCCCACCGTGAAGTAATTTTCCCCAGTCAAATCAAGATTTTGCAGCCCCGGGTGCAGTTTTTGCCGCCCGGGGCTCTTTTCGGAAAGGACGACCCATTTTGGCTTGTTTGTTCGACAGCTACGATCCCCACTATAAGGCCCCTTTCGGCGCGCTGTACTCCGGCGAGAGCGTCCACCTGGCCCTCACCATCCCTGAGGAACTGGGGTATGTGGACCCTCACCTGGTGATTCAGAAGGAGGGCGAGGGCAACATTCCGGTGCACTACCGGATGACCTTCGACCGCCAGACCCCTCACTTTGACCACCAGAACCCCCACGTCAACTACTTCTCGCTGGATCTGCGGATCGACAGCCCGGGGTTATACTTCTACTACTTCGACCTGTACACCGATTTCCGCCGCATCTTCCGGGGCGCGGACAACAAGGGCGTGGTGCGCTGGCAGGACGGCGAGCGCTGGCAGCTGACCGTCTGCGAGCGGGACTTCGAGACTCCCGAGTGCATCAAGGGGGGCGTGTTCTACCAGATCTTCCCCGACCGATTCTGCGAGGGGGTGGAGAACAAGCCCATGCCCTTCCCCGACCGGATCTATCGGGCCGACAAGCACGCCGAGCCCTTCTGGCAGCCCAACGAGACCGTCGGGCACCTGAACCAGGATTATTTCGGCGGCGACCTCAAGGGCATCCAGCGCAAGCTGCCCTACCTGCGGGAGATGGGGGTCACCTTCCTGTATCTGAACCCCATCTTTGAGGCCCACTCCAACCACCGGTACAACACCGCCGACTATCTCAATGTGGACCCGCTGCTGGGCACCAACGAGGACTTCGAGCAGCTGTGCCGGGAGGCAAAGCGGTACGGCATCGGCATCGTGCTGGACGGAGTGTTCAGCCATACCGGCTCGGACAGCATCTATTTCAACCGCGAGGGCCGTTACGGCGAGGGCGGCGCCTGGCGGGACCCCAACTCCCCCTATCGGAGCTGGTACGACTTCTCCCCCCACTACAAATCCGGCTACCGCAGCTGGTGGGGCTTTGAAACCCTGCCCGAGGTCAACGAGGAGGAGCCCAGCTATGTGGAGTTCATCACCGGCGAGGGCGGAGTCATCGACACCTGGCTGCGCCGGGGCGCGGCCGGGTTCCGGCTGGATGTGGCGGACGAACTGCCGGACAGCTTCATCGAGAAGATCCGGGCAGCGGTCAAGCGGGTCAGCCCCGAAAAGTTCCTGCTGGGCGAGGTGTGGGAGGACGCCACCACCAAGTTCGGCTTCGGAAAGCGGCGCAGCTACCTGCTGGGCAAGGGGCTGGACAGCGTCATGAACTACCCCTTTAAAAACAGCGTGCTGGATTTTGTCAAGGGCAAGAGCGCCGAGGAGACCGCCCAGGAGATCATGACCATCTGCGAGCATTACCCCGCTCCGGCGCTGCACACCCTTTTGAACTTTTTGTCCACCCACGACACCGAGCGGGCTCTGACCGTCATCGCCGACGAACCCGCCAACGGCCGGGGCCGGGAATGGCAGAGCGGCCGCTGCGTCACCGGCGAAGCCTACGAGGAGGGCATGCTGCTGCTGCGGATGGCCTACGCCATCATCTACACCCTGCCCGGCGTGCCCTGCATCTACTACGGGGACGAGGTAGGCATGCAGGGCTACCGGGACCCCTTCAACCGCGCCTTCTTCCCCTGGGATTCCAACGAACACCGGCTGCAGCCGGTGCTGTCCCAGCTGGGAGAACTGCGCAAGAGCTGTGAGGCTTTCCGCACCGGGCAGCTGCGGTTCCTGCGGGCCGAGGGCGGCGTGCTGCACTACCTGCGGGTGGGCGAGGCGGAGACCGCCGAGATCATCGTCAACCGCTCGGAGCACATCATTGTAGAGCCCCTGGCCGACGGCAAGCACACCGAGGTGAACCCCATGGGCTTTACCATCCTGGTGAACGAGAACGGCCACAACCCCGACCACAGTTATTACGACTATCTCTAAGCTGCACAAAGATTTTGTCGGATTTTAGTCAAAACGCATACGGATTTTTCAAAAAATCCAGCCCAATTCGACAAAATATAAAAATTTACAATTTTACAGCTTGACCTGTCCCCCCTTTTGTAGCATATAATAGAGGCAGACATCCGGTTTGGATGCCTGCCTCTATTATTTTTCCAAAGGGAGGGAAAACTATGCCGATTCAAGCGTTCGGCTGGCTCATTGCCGCCATTGGGCTGATCGCTCTGGAAGCCATGACCTTCAACATGGTGTCCATCTGGTTTGCCCTGGGCAGTGCGGCAGCTCTCATCAGCTGTCTTGTGACCGACAGTTTTACGGTGCAGGCTGTCGTTTTCCTGGCGGTCAGCATCCTCTGTCTGCTGGCCTTTAAACCCCTGTCGGCCCGGCTGCGCCGCCATTCCACCCCCACCAACGGCGACCGCAATCTGGGCCGCACCGCCGCTGTGCTGACCCCCATCGGGCCGGAGGGCCACGGCCGGGTCCGGCTGGACGGGGTAGACTGGAACGCCTGCGCTGCACCGGGGGTCCGCCTTCTGCCCGGGGAAAACTGCCGTGTGGTGGAAATTCGCAGCACCCTGCTCGTCGTAGAGCCGGAACCGGCACCCAGCCGGACCGGCGTAAAATAAACCGCCAAAAAGGAGTGTGTCAAGATGCCTGTATTCCTGATGATCCTCGCGCTGGTCTTCGTTTTGCTGGTGATCGTGGTCACCAACATCGTCATCGTCCCCCAGTCCATGGTCTATGTCATCGAGCGGCTGGGCAGCTACTCTGCCACCTGGACCGCCGGCCTGCATGTCAAGATTCCTTTTGTGGAGCGGATCGCCAAAAAGGTGAGCATGAAGGAGCAGGTCTGTGACTTCGCTCCCCAGCCGGTCATCACCCGGGACAACGTCACCATGCAGATCGACACGGTGGTCTTTTTCCAGGTCATGGACGCAAAGCTCTATACTTACGGGGTCAACCAGCCCATCGCCGCCATTGAGAGCCTGTCCGCCACCACCCTGCGCAACATCATCGGCGAGATGGAGCTGGATCACACCCTGACCAGCCGGGATGTCATCAACACCAAGATCACCGCCATCCTGGACGAAGCCACCGACAAGTGGGGCATCAAGGTCAACCGGGTGGAGGTCAAGAACATCATCCCGCCCCGGGAGATCCAGGACGCCATGGAAAAGCAGATGAAGGCCGAGCGTGAAAAGCGGGCGGTCATCCTGAAAGCGGACGGCGAGAAGCAGGCCGCCATCACCGCCGCCGAGGGCGAACGGGAGGCCGCCATCCTGCGGGCCGATGCGGTCAAGCAGCGCCGCATCCTGGAGGCTCAGGGCGAGGCTCAGGCCATCCTGGCGGTGCAGCAGGCCCAGGCCGACGCCATCCGGCTTTTGAACGAGGCCATGCCCAACGACAAGGTTCTGGCTCTGCGCAGCCTGGACGCCCTGGCCAAGGTAGCCAACGGCAAGGCCACCAAGCTCATCATCCCCTCCGAGCTGCAGAACCTCGGGGGACTGGTGCCCAGCGTCAAGGAGCTTTTGACCGAACCCAAGGAATAAATATCGCTTTTGCCGCGGGGCTCATTGGCCTCGCGGCTTTTTTGCGGGCCCGCTTTGACAAGCTGCTGCAAATTGATTGAAATATCATGCAACTTGTGCTATGCTTTATACAAAGCCGCCTTACGCCCCCTCAGAATACAGGAGGAAACCGGATGAAGATCACTGGCGAACAACTCAGGCTCTATGCCGTCACCGACCGCAGCTGGCTCAAAGGCCGCACTCTGGAAAGCACGGTGGAGGAGCTGCTGGCCGCCGGAGTTACCTGCGTGCAGCTGCGGGAGAAAAACGCCTCCCCCGCCGAATTTCTGGCCATGGCCAAGGCGCTGCGTCCGATCTGCACCTATTACCGCGCTCCCCTCATCATCAACGACGATCTGACCGTCGCCCAGCTCAGCGGGGCGGACGGAGTCCATCTGGGCCAATCCGACCTGCCCACCGACGAGGCCCGGAAGATTCTCGGGCCGGACAAGATCATCGGCATGACCGCCCACAATGTCACCGAGGCGGTCCACGCCAAGATGAAGGGAGCGGATTATCTGGGCTGCGGCGCTTTGTTCGGCACCACCACCAAATCCGACACGGTCCCGCTGGACCGGCCCGAACTTTGGCGCATCTGCAAGGCGGTGGACATCCCGGTGGTGGCCATCGGCGGCATCAACGCCCAGAATGCCCCGCTGCTCATCGGCACCGGCATCCAGGGTCTGGCGGTGGTGAGCGCCCTTTTTGCCGCAGCGGACAAGACCGCCGCGGCCCGCCAGATGCGGGAGCTGGCCGACCGGGTCTGCCTGTACCGGGAAGACCCCTTTCTCCCGCCGAGCTATGGACGGAGGAAACGATGATTTACGATACTTTGAACAATCTACCCAACTATCTGGGGATGACCGAACATCTGGACCAGGTCATTGAATACATCATGGCCCGGGACATCACCACCCTGACGGCGGGCCGCACCGCTCTTGGGGAATCTTCCGTGGAGGTACGGCAGATCACTCCCCAGCCCAGCGAGAAGGCCCCCTTTGCCAAGCGGGAAGAGCACCTGACCCTGGTGACCGACCTGGAGGGCAGCGAGCTGTTCGAGGTCTCGCTGGGAGAGCTTGCCCCCCAAAAGCCCTACGACGAGGCCGCAGACCTCACGGTGGGCAGCGCAGCCACCAGCATTGCCGGCATGCTCTGCGAAGGGCGATTCGCCCTGTTCCTGGCCGGAGAGCCTTACAAGATCGGGCTGAAGGCCCAGGGCTGCGGCAAGATCAAGCAGGCGGTCTTTTCCATCCCGCTGGACCCGGATGAGGAAGAAACCGAATAACCGCAAAAACACAGCGCCCCGGCTGCTCGCCGGGGCGCTG
>CALXGY010000187.1 GCA_944387955.1 uncultured Faecalibacterium sp.
CTGTGAGAAAGAGGATGGGCACGGTGGAGTTTTTCCTCAGCTGTTCGCAAACCTGCAGCCCGGACATACCGGGCATCATTACATCCAGGATCACCAAATCCACCTGGGGAGAAAAAAGTTCCAGCGCCTGCGCGCCGTCCCCTGCCTCCAGAATTCGGTACCCCTCCCCCGACAGCAGAATCCGGACGCCGTCCCGGATATCGGAGGCATCTTCCGCGATGAGGGTGGTTTGTGTATTCTGCTCCATCTCCAAAGTCTCCTTCTGCGGCGCTGGGCCGCGGTCTGTTTTTAGTCAAAGTACTGTAATAAAGTATAAACTTTCTCTTGTCACATTTATGAAGGATCTTCAAAAAAAATTTTGAAAATTAGAGTTTTCCTTAATGAAGGGCATCCGCCCGCCTGCCCGGCCCCGCGGCAAAGCCGCCCTTTTCCCTCTTCCGCAGGGGATTGACAGCCCCTGCGCAGTGCGGTACACTGGGGCAAACGCTCGGTTTGGAGCGAAAAAGGAGGATTATATTCTATGGGTACCGTTTCTTCCGCGTCCATTCTCTGCATGTCCATCTCCTGTCTGGTGGGTTTCGGGCTGCCGGTGGGAATGCTGATCTTCTTCCGCAGGAAAAAGGCCGACCTGCTGCCCTTCTTTGTGGGCTGCGGCGTGATGCTCTTCTTTGCCCTGGTGCTGGAGTCGGCGGTACACGGCATCGTCCTCTCCTCTCCGGTGGGGCAGGTCATCCAGAGCAGCCTTCTGCTCTATGCCCTGTACGGCGGGCTGATGGCCGGTCTCTTTGAGGAGACCGGCCGGCTGGTGGCCTTCCGCACCCTGCTGCGCAAAAACCAGGGCAAGGACATCAACGCCTGGATGTACGGCGCGGGCCACGGCGGCTTTGAATCCGCCGCGCTGCTGGGCCTCGGCATGGTGAACAACCTTGTCTATTCCGCTATGATCAACAGCGGCTCGGCCGAAAATGTGCTGGCCGCCCTCACCGACCAGGCCCGGGCACAGACCGAGGCCGCCCTCCAGAGCCTGATCTCCGCCTCCCCCGCCCTCTTCCTCGCCGGCAGTGTGGAGCGGATTTTCGCGGTGATCCTGCAGCTCTCCCTCTCGGTGCTGGTCTGGTTTGCCGTCAAGAAAAAGGGTCAGGCCAAGCTCTATCCCATCGCCATCCTGATCCACTTTGCAGTGGATGCAGTGGTGGTGGTCCTCTCCGGCCTGGGGCTGCCCATCGTCCTGACCGAGGCGATCATCGGGGTCATGGCCGCCGCCAGCCTCTGGTATGCCCTGCGCATCTGGCGCGCCCAGCGGGAGCCCGCTGCCCTTTAAAGTTTAAGATTATGAGCAAACAGCCCGGCTTCTCTCAGGAGGCCGGGCTGTTTTGTCCAAAGATTTTCCTAAAGCAGATGATACCGCGGCATCTTCTCTCCAAAGAGCACCCAGCGCAGCCAATCGTCCAGCACTACCGCCCCCATGGCTACCGCCACCCACAAAAGACTGAAGGGCAGGCAGATCTGCCCCCAGAGATTGAAGGGCATCCGGGAATAGTCCCAGATCCACAGCCCCAAAAAGCGGTTGAGCACAAGCCCCGCCGCCAGCTCTACCCCGGTGATGAGGCAGCCGCCCGCGATGCCCTGCTCCAAAAGGGCCATATCCCGCGGGAAATATTCGTTCATCTCCCCGATCAGCGCAAAGCACAGACCGCCCAAGATGGTCATGGTCCAGTGGCTGTATCCCCGAAAGGTGGTCTCCAGCCCATAGTAGCAAAGCCCGCCCAGCAGCGCCATCAGCCACTGCCGGGGCTGGATCTCGCCTCCTCTGCGGCCCATATGCACCCCTCCTTTGTTTCCATTCTATGCACTTCGCCTCCGGCACGCCACACCCGACGCCATCCGGGGCAGCCGGATGCGAATGTATGGATTTTTGAGCGGGCTGGGTTTTCCGCCTCTTGACAGCTTCTGCCGGTCAAATTATGATTATGGCATGAGCCGCCCTTCCCACGGCCCATACTGGCACAAAAGGGAAGGATTTTCCCAAAAACAGAAAGGACGGATCGCCGGATGTATCGAAACGGCATCAAACGCATCTTTGACTTTTTCTGCGCTCTGTGCGCCATCGTCTGTCTGAGCTGGCTTTTGCTGCTCATCAGCCTTGCCATCAAGCTGGACTCTCCGGGGCCGGTGCTCTTCCGCCAAAAGCGGGTGGGCATCCACAAGACCCACTTCCAGATCCTCAAGTTCCGCACCATGCGCACCGACACCCCCCACGACATGCCCACCCATCTGCTGGCCGATCCCGACCAGTATATCACCCGGGTGGGGCGTTTTCTGCGGAAAACCAGCCTGGATGAGCTGCCCCAGCTGTTCAACATCCTGAAAGGC
Organism: uncultured Faecalibacterium sp.; assembly: GCA_944387955.1. GTDB lineage: Bacteria > Bacillota > Clostridia > Oscillospirales > Ruminococcaceae > Faecalibacterium. Next base: position 2,374 of record CALXGY010000187.1, read on the forward strand.
GATATGGCGGTGGTAGGCCCTCGCCCGGCCCTCTGGAACCAGTACGATCTTCTGGCCGAGCGGGACCGCTACGGTGCCAACGACCTGCGCCCCGGCCTCACCGGCTGGGCCCAGATCCACGGCCGGGACGAGCTGGAGATCCCCGACAAAGCCCGGCTGGACGGCTACTATGTACAGCACATGAGTTTTGGGTTCGATCTGCGCTGCATCTTCGGCACCGTGTGGTCGGTGCTGCGCAGCGACGGCGTGGTGGAGGGCGGCACCGGCAGTCTGGACCGTCCGGCCCAGGACAAATAAGCCAGCCGGCTCTTTTTGGCGCAAAATGTTGATTTTGCCGCAAAATGAAGTATAATGGATGGGATAACAGGCAACTACGAGGAGGATTTCTTTCTATGGATCGTACCTATATAATCGACGCCCAGAAGAAAACCGGGGAAGTCGTCAAGGTCCAGGGCTTTATCGAGAACCTGCGCAGCAGCAAAGCCATGGCCTTTATCGTGCTCAAGGATATCACCGGCAAGCTCCAGATCACGGTGGAGAAGGCCGATCACCCCGAACTGACCGAAACCATCGACCAGCTCACCGGCGACTCGGTCATCACGGTCGTGGGCAAGGTCATGGCCAACGACTACGTCAAGATGGGCGGCGTAGAGCTGATTCCCAGCGAGATCAAGATCGAGAGCATCGCCGAGGCGCTGCCCATCGCCCGCAAGGCCATTGCCGCCACCAAGAAGAAGAAGGCGGTGGAGCGTTCCAGCATCGACCAGCGCATCGACTACCGCTGGGTGGATCTGCGCACCGATGAGAACCAGCTGATGTTCAAGGCCCAGACCGTCATGGTCAATGCCATGCGTCAGTTCCTGCTGAACCAGAACTTCATGGAGATCCACACCCCCAAGCTCATCGCCGCCGCCAGCGAGAGCGGCGCCGATGTGTTCCATGTGGATTACTTCGACCGGGACGCTTACCTGGCCCAGAGCCCTCAGTTCTACAAGCAGATGGCCATGGCCAGCGGCTTTGAGCGAATCTTCGAGGTGGGGCCGGTCTTCCGCGCTGAGAAGTCCTTCACCAGCAAGCACACCACCGAGTTCACCGGCTTTGACCTGGAGTTCAGCTACATCAACTCCTTCCGGGATGTGATGCATCTGGAAGAGGAGCTGCTGCGCGCCGCTCTGGCCGCCGTCAAGGAGGCCTATGGCGAGGAGATCAAGGAGATGTTCGGCCAGGAGGTCATCGTCCCCGAGACTCCGTTCCCGGTGGTCACCCTGGCAGAGCTGTACAAGGGCCTGGAGGAGGACTTCGGCTACACGGTGGACGAGTCCGAGAAGGGCGATCTGACCACCGAGGCCGAGCACCTGAGCTACGACTGGGTCAAGAAGCACTATAACCACGAGTTCCTCTTTGTCACCGATTACTCCGCCGAGAAGCGCGCCTTCTACCACATGCGGGACGAGAACGGCGTGCCTCAGGGCTACGACCTGATCTGGCGCGGCGTGGAGATCACCACCGGCGCACAGCGTGAGCACCGTTACGACGTGCTGAAGAAGCAGGCGGACGAGAAGGGCCTTGCCGAGGACGTCAAGTTCTATCTGGAGTTCTTCAAGTACGGCTGCCCGCCCCACGGCGGCTTCGGCCTGGGCATCGACCGCCTGACCATGCTGCTGGTGGGCCTGGGCATCAAGGAGTGCATGTTCCTGTTCCGCGGCCCCAACCGCCTCACTCCGTGATTTTCCCTTTTCAATCATCGTTTGCATCTGCCGCTCTCCCCTCGCCGGGAGGGCGGCTTTTTGCTGCGAAATCGCCAAAGAACTCAGGATGAAAAACTGCTCCAGCGGTGTTCCCTGCCGGTTCCGGCACCGTTTTAAAAACGCAAAAAAGCCGGGCTTTCTCTTTCGGGAAAGTCCGGCTTTGCCGTATCTTTTTTCTGAACTGCGCCAGAGTTTTAAATGAAATCTCCACAGCAAACGCAAAAACAAGACGGTCTGTTTTTATCGCTCCTGGGCATAGCGGGCCAGGAACTGCCGGGTCCGCTCCTGCTTGGGATGCTCGATGACCTCCCGGGCGGGACCCTGCTCCACGATGACGCCCTGGTCCATAAAGATGATCTGATCCGCCACATCTCGGGCAAAGGCCATCTCGTGGGTGACGATGATCATGGTGGTCTTCTGGTCGGCCAGAGAGCGGATGACCTTCAACCCCTCCCCGGTCAGCTCGGGGTCCAGGGCACTGGTGGGTTCGTCAAAACAGAGGATATCCGGGTGGAGCGCCAAAGCCCGGGCGATGGCCACCCGCTGCTGCTGTCCGCCCGACAGCTGGTGGGGATAGTGACCGGCACGGTCAGCAAGCCCCATCCGGGAGAGCAGCTCCCGGCCTTCAGCCTCGATCTCGGCGTTGATCTCCTTTTTCCGGGCCTTGTAGTCCGGCTGTTCCTGGGCCAGAAGCTGCTTTGCCAGCATCACATTCTGCAAAGCAGTGTACTGGGGGAACAGGTTGAAGGACTGGAACACCAGCCCGAAATGCAGCCGTTTGCGGCGGATCTCCGCCTCCCGCTGGGTCGCAGGGTCGGCTGCGTCGAACAGTGTTTCCCCGTTCACCAAAATCTGTCCCCGGTCGGGGGTCTCGAGGAAATTCAGGCACCGCAGCAGGGTGGTTTTGCCGCTGCCCGACGAACCGATGATGGCCATTGCCTGGCCTTTTTCCAAACAAAAGCTGATGTCCTCCAGCACATGGGTGGCGCCGAAGTGTTTTTCAATGTTCTTGACTTCCAGAACCGGCATAGCGCGCACCTCCTCAGCGGAAATAATCCAACTTCTTTTCGGCCCAGCGGAACAGCAGCGTCAAGATGCCGTTGACCACCAGGTAAAACACAGCGGTATAGAACAGGGGCCAGATCATGCCCTTTTTAATGTAGGATTCGCCCATCCAGATGATTTCGTACACTGAGATGACCCGCACCAGGGCAGTATCCTTGACCAGGGTGATGAATTCGTTGCCCATGGGGGGGACGATCCGCTTGATGACCTGAAGCAGTGTGACCTTGAAGAAGATCTGGCTCCGGGTCATGCCCAGCACTTCGCCGGCTTCATACTGACCCTTCGGGATGGACTGGATGCCGCCGCGGTAGATCTCGGAAAAGTAGCAGGCGTAGTTGATGACAAAGGAGAGCAGCGCCGCCCCGAACCGGGGCAGCAGGGGCAAATCGAACAGCAGGCCCGGACCATAGAAGATGATCAGGATCTGGATCATCAGGGGCGTGCCGCGGATCACCCAGACCACCATGCTGATAAACCAGCGCAGCGGCGTCAGGCGGCTCATGGCGCCCAGGGCAATCACCAGCCCCAAAGGCAGCGCAAACAGCAGGGTCAGGGCGAAGAGTTGCAAGGTGGTGCCCAGGCCCTCCAGCAGGGTCAGGGTGACGGACAGCAGCATAACAGATTCCCTCTCTTTGCAGATGCTTATACAACAGAGAAACATTTGCCCCGGCTCTGCGGATGCGGTTCCGAGGCAAATGTTTCACAGGCAGATGCTTTTCTTTACTTTTCGATGACAGACTCCTGGACGCCGTAGGTGGTGGCGGTTTCCATGACGGTGCCCTCGTCGTAGGCTTCCTTCCAGAAGGTATTGAACGCGTCGGTCAGGTCAGAACCCTTGCGGAACGCCACGCCGTACTCCTCGCTGTTCAGCTGGACGGTGTAGGTCAGGTCAGGGTAGCTGGTCCCCTCGCCGATCATGGCGCCGGCCATCAGCAGGTCGATGACGCAGGCGTCCGAAGCGCCCGAGGCCACTTCCATCAGGGCGTCGGCCTGGGTGGTCTTTGCCACGTAGGCAATGCCAAGGGCATCCAGCTGCTCAGCGCCGGCCGAGCCGTTTTCAACCGCAAAGTTCAGCTCCGACAGGCTCTCGACATCCTGGTAGTCGGCCGCCTTGTCGGCAGGCACCACCACAACCTGGCCGTTGTTGCAGTAGGGCTCGGAGACCGAAGCGCCATTGGTCACCTCATTGGTGATGGTCATGCCGTTCCAGATCACATCCACGCCCTTGGTGTCCAGCTCCATGAGCTTGTTGTCCCAGTTGATCTCCAAAAACTCTACGTCTACTCCCAGGTATTCGGCGAAAGCCTTGGCCATGTCGGCATCAAAGCCGATCCACTCGCCATTTTCATCCCGGTAATCCATCGGGGCAAAATCGGTCATGCCCACCACCAGGGTGCCCTTGTCCTGGACATAGGCCAGGTCGCTGTCCGCGTCAGCAGCGGCGCTGGACGATGCCGCTCCGCTGCTGGCCGCGCTGGAGGCCTCCGAAGAAGCCCCGGTGTTGGATGAACCGCCGCAGGCCGCAAAACTCAGGGCCATGGCCGCCGTCAGGATCAAAGAAACCACTTTTTTCAACTTTCTCATCATGAACTCCTCCTTAAATCCGGCCTCGCCCCCTCGGCGCAGGCCCCACTG
>CALXGY010000188.1 GCA_944387955.1 uncultured Faecalibacterium sp.
CCGCACCTTGCCGCCGGGATAGTCGATGCTGGACACCTTGCCCACCCGGATCTCTGCGCTCATTCCGTTCCTCCTTCCTCCACCTTGGACAATTCCAGCTCCATGGTGTAGCCGCCGCCGATGCGGCTGGTGGCCTTGTCGATGTAATACTTGCCGTCGATGGCCTCGCCCATCCCCTCCACCGTGATGCACTGGGTTGCCACCAGCCCGGGACGGCCCGGGATGGTGAGGGACAGTGTGGTGGCGCTGTGGTTGGCGCTGTGGACCAGGGCGGTAATTTTGCGCCGGGCATCGGCGGCGCTGTCCGCCTTGCCGGACTTTTTCAGGATGCGGGGCCCGCTGCCCACCGTCTCCTTGATCTCCTCCTCGGTGGCGGGGTCGGTGTAGGTGTACTCGCCGCCGGTGTAGCTGCCCTCCAGGCTGGTGTGCCAGCTCCAGGACTGGATGTCCTCTTTTCGGAGGGCAGCGGCGGCCTCTTTGGCCTTGTAGGCCTCCCGGTCGTAGACCACCAGCTTTTCGGCGTAGACCTTCAGGCACAGACCGTACTCCCCGCAGTGCTGGTTGTAAAAGGCGCAGTCGGTCTGCTCGGTCTGTTCCACCGTCTGGATCGGAAACTCCCCGCCCTCCACATCCCAGACCAGGTCCACCCCGGCCCGGGAGGCGATCTCCGAGCCGATGGCCTGCAGGGTGGCCTTTTCCCAGGTTTTGGTGCGCTGGGTGGCCCGGAAGGCAGTATCCGCAGGCACCGACACCGCCGAGATGGTCCCGGTCCGGGGCCAGCCCGAAAAGCTGAAATCGTCCAGCACAAAAGAGCCGCAGTCAAAGCTGCGGTCGTCCCCCTCGGCGTCCCAGTCAAACACCTGGATCTGGGCGGTCAGCCGGTCGCCGGGCCTGGGCAGCCAGTCCCCGGCCCACCGGGCGTCCCGGTCGTTCAGCTCGATGTCGATGCTGTCCGCCTCCCCCTCGGCGGGGTCGGTGTAGCTCACCGAACCCTTGGAGCCGATCATGTCGGTGGTCACCGCTTCCCCGTTCCAGGTGAGGGCGGCTTCGGCCCGCCGGGGCCTCATGCGCTCCTCCAGGCGGGCAGGCCGGAGGCGCTGCTCTGAGCGGGCAGCGGCGGGGTGTTCAGCACCGTTCCCGCGTCAAACACAAAGATGTCCAGCAGCGGGAAATTGGCCTGCATCAGCCAGCCGGTGTACCCTTCGCTGCCGTAGACCCGGCAGGCGATCTGGTCCCAGGTCTCCCCGGGGCGGGTGGTATAGGTAGCATCCACAAAATTCCCTCCTTACAGCTCCGGCTGGGCCCGGAACTTTTTCCGGCGCTCCTCGGCCTTCATCTGGTTGTAAAGCCGCTTGAATTCGGCAAAGCTGATGCGCCCCGCCTCCTGGGCCTGCTCCCGGGTGGGGGCGGAGCCGTAGAACTGAAAGACCGGCGCAAAGGTGATGGTCTCGCCCCCGGCAGTGCCGCCCCGGCCGCTGGGACCGGGTTTCGGCCACCGGTCCAGCAGCTGGGCCAGCTTGGACAGGGGCATCACGGCCTCCGGCTCGCCGCCCTCGCCGATCTCGGCCAGGGTGGGCCGGGCAGCAATGCCGCCCTCCGCCAGCTGGGGGATGGTGGGGATGGAAAAGCCCAGAGTTTTGCCGCCAAGGCCCGGCACCCAGTCGGGGACGGTCACCGAGAGGCTGTTGATGCCCTCGATGGCCTTGTTCACCAGGGCGATCACCCCGTTGAGGGGGGCTTTGGCGATGTTTCCGATCAGCCCGAAGAGGTTTGCAAAGATGTTCACCACGTTCTGCCAGGCGGCTCCCCAGTTGCCCGCAAAGACATTGCCCACAAAATCGCAGAGATTCTGGACAACGGCCTGGGCATTGCCCATAGCAGCCTGGACCGCCTGCCAGAAGGCCTGCAAAAAGGCCCCGGCCGCCGGGAACCGCTCGCCGACCATGGCGATGAAGGACTGGACCAGAGCGTCCACCCGGTCCCAGTTCTGGTACAGCAGCACCAGCGCCGCCGCCACCGCCAGCACCACGCCCAGCGGACCGGCCAGCGCCGCGCCCACCAGTTTGAACCCTCCCGCCAGCTGGGCCAGCTTGCCGGAGGCCTGCAGCAGCGCAAAGAAGGTCTTGGCGCTCTGGAAGGCGGCCATCGCCTTGGTGACCGTATTCACCGCCGGGCCGACAGTCCGCAGCGCCAGAGCAAGGGCAGCCACCGTCCCCTTGTGCTGCCACAGGAAGGAAAGCAGCGGCGCGGCGGTGTCGTAGGCCTTCCCGGCCCATGCGGCAAAATCCCGCAGACCGGCGGCCAGTTTGGGCAGGCCCTCGGTCAGCGCCCCGCCTGCCATTTGTGCAAAATCCCCCGCCATCTCTCCGACCACGGGGGACATCTCATCCAAGGCGGCGGTGACCTCCGGCATCTGGTCCATCAGGGACTGATACACCGCGTCGGCGGCGGGCAGCAAAGACACTTCCAGCTTGCGGCGCACCTGTTCCAGGGCGCTGTCCAGGTCCCCAAACCGGGCCGCGTCGATCTTGTCCAGGGCCTCGCCGGTGGTGTAGGCCGCCGAGGAGGCGTCGGCCATGGCCCGCAGCGCCTCCGCGCCCAGGTCCTCCCACATGGTGCCGAAGAGCTGGACGCCCACGGCATCCCGCTGGACCTGGTCCTCCATGGCCAGCAGCCGTTCCAGCACGCCGAAGAAGGCTTCGCTCGCCTTTTCGCCCCCTGCGGCAAAGATGGTCATCAGCTCGCCGGCGCTGTAGCCCAGAGCCTCAAAGGCGGCAATGGTGCTGTCGCTGCCGTCGATGGCCCGGATGGAGAATTCCTTCACCGCGTCGCCCACCTTGTCCAGGTTCCAGGCGGTGGAGTTTGCGCCGGACTGGAGGATCTGAAACATACCGTCCGCCGAAAGTCCCAGCTTTGCGAACTGGACCGAATACTCGCTGAGGGTGTCGATCAGCTCCCCCGAGTAGTCCAGGCCGTTCTGGGCGCCTGCGGCGATGAGGTCAAAGGCTTCCTCGGCCGACACATTGAAATTCTTGCGGATCGCCTCCGCCGCCCGGGTGGTCTCGGCCACATCGTAGCCGAAGGCATCCCGCAGGGCCAGCGCCCCTTGAGTGGCCTGGATTAGCCCGTTCTGGCTGAGATTCTGCATGTTCC
>CALXGY010000189.1 GCA_944387955.1 uncultured Faecalibacterium sp.
TAGTACATAAGAAAGGAGAAATGCCGAAATGTACAAAGAAAATCCCGCCCGGGGCAAAGCAAGACAGAGCACAGCCCCCGGCGTACTGGCGGCAGAAGTCCGGACGGCGCAGCCCTTCGGCCAGGAGCAGACCCCGCCGCCTGAGGGCGCTCTGCCGCCGGAAAGCAGCCCGGACCCGGACGGCCAGCCCCAGACCGCCGCCCGGCAGGTGCAGAAGCTGATTTTGCCCATCGGCCAGGCCGAGGTGGAAAAGGCCGCCGAGATCTTGCAGAAGTACCGGGCCGGAAAGACCGCCCTGGAACGCCGGATCGTGGACAACGACCAGTGGTTCCGCATGGGGCATTGGAAGAGCAACGAGAACCGGATGATGGCGGGCAAGCGCCAGCCCTCTTCCGGGTGGCTGTTCAACTCCATCGCCAACAAGCACGCCGACGCCATGGACAACTACCCCGAGCCCATCGTGCTGCCCCGGGAACAGGGGGACGAGCAGACCGCCCGCACCCTCTCCAGCGTGTTGCCTGCTCTTTTGGAGCAGGCGGGCTCCGAGCAGGTGTACTCGGACACCTGGTGGCGCAAGCTCAAGCAGGGCACCGGGGTCAAGGGCATCTTCTGGGACCCGGAGGCCCGCGGGGGCCTCGGGGAGATCGGCATCCGCTGCATGGATCTTCTGATGCTCTTCTGGGAGCCGGGGGTGCGGGACATCCAGGACAGCCCCCATTTCTTCTCCCTGCGGCTGGAAAACAACGAGACCCTTGAGGCCCGCTGGCCCCAGATGGCCGGGCACACCGGCAAGAGCTTTGAGCCCGCCCGCTATGTCCAGGACGACCAGCGGGACACCTCGGACAAGAGCGTGGTGGTGGACTGGTACTACAAAAAGAGCACCCCCGGCGGCAGGAGGCTGCTGCACTACTGCAAGTTCTGCAACGGGGTGGTGCTCTACGCCAGCGAAAACGACCCGAACCTGGCCCAGCGGGGCTTTTACGACCACGGCAGATACCCCTTTGTGTTCGACCCGCTGTTCCAGGAGGAGGACAGCCCCGCGGGCTTTGGCTACATCGACGTGATGAAGGACTGCCAGACCTCCATCGACAAGCTCAACCAGGCCATGGACGAGAACGTCCTGCTGGCTTCCAAGCAGCGGTATCTGGTCTGCGACTCGGCGGGAGTCAACGAGGAGGAACTGGCGGATTTCAGCCGGGACATCGTCCACATGAGCGGGCGGCTGGACGAGACAAGCTTCCACCAGCTTCAGACCGCCGGATTGCAGGGCAACTCCCTGAGCTATCTCACCTGCCGTATCGACGAGCTGAAGGAGATCAGCGGCAACCGGGACTTCAACCAGGGCGGCACCGCCTCCGGTGTTACCGCGGCTTCCGCCATTGCCGCCTTGCAGGAGGCGGGCTCCAAGCTGGGCCGGGACATGCTGAAAAGCGCCTACCGGGCCTTTGCCCAGGAGTGCTATCTGGTCATCGAGCTGATGCGCCAGTTCTACGACGAGGAGCGGATCTTCCGCATCACCGGCCAGGACGGCCGCAGCCAGTATCTGCCTTTCAGCGCGCTGGCTCTGCGGGGCGCTCAGGCGGAGGGCGGCGTTTTGGCCGGGGCCGAGCCGGTCTTTGACATCCGGGTCAGCGCGGCCAAAAAGTCCACCTTCTCCAAGCTCTCCCAGAACGAGACCGCCAAGGAGTGCTACCAGCTGGGATTCTTCGCCCCGGCCAATGCCGACGCAGCGTTGGCGGCCCTTGAGATGATGGACTTCGAGGGCATCGAGAAGGTGCGGGACCGGGTGGCCCAGAACGGTACTCTGCTGACCCAGCTGGAGGATGCCCAGAAAACCATTCAGTCCCTGTCCCAGCTGGTGGACCAGCTCTACGGCGGGTCCACCGGGCTCACCGGTGCGGCGGCGGCAGCCTCCGCAGCAGCCGGGGAAAAGGCCACCGGCGGCACCCCCGGCCGGGCGGACGCCCGCACGGTGACCAACACTCTGGGCCGGGCGGTGGGGGCCGAGAGCGCCCCCCTGGCCACCGCCGCCGCGGTGCGGGCCATGAACGTCACCAGCCCCCAGTAAGGCAAAGGAGGGCGTGACTTGATTGAGGCGAAGTTTTGGCAGGCTCCGGGCCGTTGGCATCTGAGTTTGCAGGGCCATGCAGGCTATGCAAAGGAGGGCCCGGACCTTGTCTGCGGGGCGGTGAGCACCCTGATTGCCGCCCTGGAACAGCAGCTGCAAGAGGGGATCGGCGGGCCGGTGGCCCGGTTGAGCATCCAGCCCCCGCCGGGGGCGGACATCCGGGCCGCCGCCCAAAGCGGCAAGGAGGAGCTGGTGGGGGGCTGGTTTTCGCTGGTGGGCGGCGCGCTGGCGACCCTGGCGCAGCTCTACCCCGAGAACATCCGGTTTACAGAGCAGAGAGGAGACGGCCCGGCCGGGCCGGGAAAGGAGCAAACATCATGAGAGCAGAAAAGGATTGGCTGCACCGCTTCGGTGAGGGCGGAGCAGCGGGAGGCGCGGGCAGCGGCGCGGGCGGTTCCGGCGGCACCGCCGCCGCCTCTGCCAACGGTACGGCGGAAACCGCCCGGACCGGGACCGACGCCCCGGCAAAGGAAAAGGCCCCCGCCCGCCCGAAGGCGGAAGCAAAGGAGGCCGAAAAGGACAAGCAGGAGGCAAAGAAGGAGGAGCCCGGCAAACCCGCCGGGAGCGAAAAGCCCGCCGGCGGGAAGAAGGCCGACGAAGACCCCGCCCGGGCGGCCGCCGTGAAAAAGGCCTCGGACTTTTTGAAGATGGCAAAAGGGGAGTACGCCTCCGAGTTCCGGGCGGCGGTAAAGGCCGCCATGATGGCCGACCCCCGCCAGGCCGGATACCGGGCCCTCGCCCAGGCGGTGGGGCAGCGGTACGGGGTGAACCCCGGCGACCTTGCGGGGCTGACCCGGGCATTGCAGGGCCCGGTGAAGGACGAGGCCTACTTCCAGGCCATGGCCCGGCGGCAGGGCATGACCCCCGAGGCGGCCCGCCGGATGGACCGGCTGGAGACCGAAAACCGCCGGATGAAGACCGAACAGCAGTCCCGGCTGCTGCGGGCCCAGCTGGACCGCCAGGCCCGGGCCATCCGGGCGGACTGGGAAAAGCAGTCCCAGGCCCTTAAGGAAAAATATCCCGATTTCGACTTCAACGCCGCCCGGCGGGAACCCGCCTTTGCGGACCTGCTGCGCCGGGGGGTGCCGGTGGAGGCGGCCTACCGGGCCACCCACTTTGACCGGCTGATGGACTCCGGCGCGAAAGAGGCCGCCCGCACCGCCGAAAAGGAGATGGCGGCCCGGCTGGCGGCCCGGGCTTCCCGCCCGTCGGAAAACGGCCTGAACGCCGGTTCGGCGGCGCTGCTGCGGCCCAACGTGGCGGGCATGAGCCGCACCCAGCGGGAGGCCATGGAACGCCGGGCCGCCCACGGCGAGAAGATCGCCCTCTAACTACGCTCCCTCGGGGAAGGTCCCCGAACGGATAGACCGCCCCGCCCAAGCGGCGGGACACATGGCCCCAACCGGGGCAGAGAGGAGAAAGACAGATGGAGAAGAAGAACCTGAACTGGAACCTGCAGCGGTTCGCGGACGCAGCCGCCCAGCTGCAGAACACCACCGGCACCGACGGCATGTCCGCCGAGATGAAGACCTTCTATGAGAAGCGGCTCATCGACCAGGCGGAGCCCAAGCTGGTCCACGACCAGTTCGCCGACCGGTACCCCATCCCCCAGAACGGCGGCAAGATCATCGAGCTGCGCAAGTACGACAGCCTGCCCAAGGCTACCACCCCCCTCACCGAGGGTGTGACCCCCGAGGGCCAGGCCCTGAACGTCACCAAGGTCACCAGCGAGGTGCACCAGTACGGCGGCTGGGTGCCGGTGACCGACCTGCTGAACCTGACCGCCATCGACAACAACATCGTGCAGGCTACCCGCATCCTGGCCAGCCAGGCGGGCCGCACCATGGACACCATCACCCGGGACGTGCTGGCAGGCGGCACCAACGTCATCTACGCCCCCAAGATCGGCGCAGACGGCGCTACCACCGAGGTGAACAGCCGCGCCAACCTGGACGCCACCTGCACTTTGACCCCGGATCTCTTCTTCCGGGCGGCGGCCCAGCTGGGAGCCATGAACGCCGACGGCCTGGAGGACGGCAGCTATGTGGCCATCATCCATCCCTATGCGGCCTACGACCTGATGCGCAGCGAGGAGTGGATCGACGTGCACAAGTACGCCCAGCCCGAGGCCATCTACAACGGCGAGATCGGCAAGATCGGCAACGTGCGGTTCGTGGTGAGCAGCGAGGCCAAGATCTGGAAGGGGGACGGCTGCCCGGAGGGCCTGGCGGTCTTTGGCACCGTGGTCCTGGGCGCTCACGCCTACGGCGTTACCGAGGTGGAAGGCGGCGGCCTCGAGCACATCGTCAAGCAGCTGGGCTACGGCGACGACCCGCTGAACCAGCGCGCTTCGGTGGGCTGGAAGGGCCTGAAGACCGCCGAGCGTCTGGTGGAGCAGTACATGGTGCGGATCGAGTCCACTTCCAAGTACAGCACCACCGCAGAGGCAAACTGAACAGGAGGACAGAAAGATGACCAAAAAGACCGAACAGATGCCCGCAGGTGAGCGGGTGCGCATCAAGCTTTTCAAGGACAGCGGCCGGTATTCGGGGGATGTCTTTGTGGGGGTGAACGGCCGCAGCTACCTGCTCAAGCGGGGCGTGGAGCTGGAGGTGCCCGCCGAGGTGGCCGAGGTGCTGGAGCACAGCCAGGTGCAGGACAGCCTCACCGCCCAGCGCATCGCCCAGGCGGAGCAGGCCGCCGCCCAGCCTGCCGCCGCGCTGGGCTGAGAAGGCCGGGGCCGGGGCCGGGCGCTGGTGCGCCGGGCTCTGGCCCCTTTTCTTTTGAGAAAGGAGGGAAAGAAGATGACCGCAGAACAAGCAATCGAGGCGGCCAACGGCCTGCGGCCGGGCAATCAGTTCACCTCCCAGCGCAAATACCGCTGGCTGCGCCAGGCCGACGGGGTGCTGCGGGCCATGGTGATCAGCCGGTCCGAAACCCAGGAATACCAGTACCGGGGCGCAGACCTGGCGGAAGAGGACGCCCCGCTGGATACGGTGGAGCTTTTGGCTCCGGCCCCCTTTGACGGCATGTACGTCCACTACCTGTGCGGGCAGATGGACGCGGCCCTGGGGGAGGCGGACCGGGCGAACAACGAGCTGGCCCAGTACAACTCCCTGAGCGGCGGCTTTGCGGCCTTTGTGCGGCGCAGCTGCCCGCCCAGGGCCGGGGCGGCCTTCCGCTGGTAAGGGGGCGAAAGCATGTATCTTGCACAGATGCAGTCTCTCAGCGCAACCCGGGCCCAGCTGCGGGCCTTCGGCGGGCTGAATGAGACCTACGGCTGCTCCGAGGCGGAATACAGCGCCGGGCAGAACTTTTCCAGCCGGGACTGGCCCGCCCTGTCCACCCGGCTGCCCCGCCGGAAGCTCTGGGAGGCTGAGGATCTCAACGGCCTGCACCATCTGGATGGCCTGCTGACCGTGCGGGGGGATACGCTGGAATACCGGCCGGACGACCCGGACAAGACCACCGTACTGCTGGCCGGGGAGCTGGCCGACAGCCAAAAACAGATGGTCAGCATGGGCACCAAGGTGCTGATCTGGCCGGACAAAAAGATCTTTGACACCTCGGCGGGCACCCTGAGCCCCCTGGGGGCGGCCTGGCAGGGGCAGGAGGTCCGGTTCACCCCCTGCGATCTGGACGGGGTGACCTACACGCCGGACGGCGTGGGCACCTCGCTGCCCTCCAGCCCCAAGGACGGATATCTCTACCTGCTGACCAACTCCACCGACAACAAATACGCCGCCTCCAGCGTGCTGCAAAAGTATTCCACTGCCATGAAGGCCTGGAGCACCATCGACCTGAGCTACTGCCGGATCGAGGCGGCGGGCATCGGGGCGGACTTTGTCCAGTGGGACACCGTCCATCTGTCCGGCATCTCCCAAACCATCCTGGAGGGGCTGGCCGCAGACCTCGAGGGAGACAAGGTGCTCATCATCCGGGAGGAGGACAGCATCGTGGTCTCCATGACGAAGGCGGAGGAGAGCCTGAACTTTTACGGCAGCTACACCCAGACCGAGACCGGCACCAGCTGGCAGAGCTCTCACGGCAGCGTCACCTCCTCCTCGGAGGAGGGCGGG
>CALXGY010000190.1 GCA_944387955.1 uncultured Faecalibacterium sp.
CGGCGGCGTGGACGCAGAGGGCTATGGCCACCTGTCCAGCGCCAACAGCCCCCTGGCAGCCTATCCGGGCTACCTGCTGAACTACGAGAACCCCTACGGCGCAGGCCGCATCACGCTGGTCTGAGGCTGACCATTTAAATCAAACGGCAGAAGGCCGGGGCATCGCCCCGGCCTTTTTTGTTCGGGGCTTGCAGAGGACTGCCGCGGCTGTTATACTGGACAGGAACACACCGCCGCGCCGGAGCAAGGCCGGGCGCGGCTTTCAAACAAAAAAGGGGGAGAGTTACGCGATGAAACCCATTACCCGCCGTCAGTTCCTGCACACGGCCCGCACAGCTGCCGCACTGGGCGCTATGGCTGCCGTGCTGCCCCAGGAGACCGTTCCCGCCAGCGCCTGCTTTGACAGCAGCAAGACCGCCGCCGGATACAAACAGACCGTTCTGATCAAAGGGATGGCCTGGGGCCCGGTGGTCACCGCCACCATCCTGGAGCTGGGCCAGAAGGTGCGCGCCGAGTCGGTGCGCGCCAAGGACTTCCTGGTCACCGAGAGCAAGGAGAACTTTGACTGGGCCAGCTTCAGCCCCAAACACATCGTCACCTCCTCCAGCCGCATGGTGGTGGAGGCCTATACCTGCAACAAGGAGGGAGAGCGCACCTTCTCTTCTTCCAAATATGTGCGGCTGGAGATGGGGTATGACCCGAACACCGGCAGCCCCTTCTGCTACGACGGCATCACCGGCAAAAATACCTGGTGCAATCCCTATCAGCTCAAGGTGCGTCTGGCGGAGGAACCGGCCCTTGCCAACTGGTGGGGCCAGAGGGTCACCCAGCTGGAGGCGGACCCGGCCATTGATTTCAGCCGGGCGATGATGCCCGAGCTGGAGCCTTTTAAGCTGGATGAGCGGTACACCGGCTCGGATGGGCGTGTTTTGAAGTATGCCTACTACAAGCCCTCGGTCCTGCTGGGCCAGAAGGTGCCTCTGGTCATCTGGCTCCACGGAGCAGGGGAGGGGGGCGCCGACACCAGCATCCCGCTGCTGGGCAACCAGGTCACCGCCCTGGCCCAGGAGGGGTTCCAGCAGGCCATGGGGGGCAAAGCCTATGTGCTGGTGCCCCAGGCCCCGGGCTTCTGGATGGAGTACAATGACGCCGGCAGCTGGTCGGACAACCCCGGCACCCTCTCGGTCTACACCCAGACCCTCAAAGGGCTGATCGACAAATTCCTCTCCAAGCATCCCACCATCGACCGCAGCCGCATCTACATCGGCGGCTGCTCCAACGGCGGTTACATGACCATGAACATGGTGATGCAGTACCCGGAGTTCTTCGCGGCGGCCTATCCCATCTGCGAGGCCTACAAGGACAGCGGCATCACCGACGGGCAGCTGGAATCTCTGCGCGGCCTGCCGATGTGGTTCGTCTACGCCCAGAACGATACCACCGTTCCCCCGGCGGAGTATGCCGCCCCCACCATCGCCCGGCTGAACGCTATGGGCATGCCGCCCCACACCAGCGTCTTTGCGGATGTGCACGACACTTCCGGCCGGTACACCGACGCATCCGGCGCGCCCTATCAGTACATGGGCCACTGGAGCTGGATCTACTTCTTCCGCAACGAGTGCACCGACGGCGCCACCGGCGAAAGCCTCTGGACCTGGCTGGGGCAGCAGAAGCGGGGGTAAACCTCAAAACAAAAACAGAGCGCCTTCCCGGTTTCGGGAGGGCGCTCTGCGCATTTTAAACATCAAAGCAGCACATTGCGGATCAAAAGGGAGACGGTGCCGTCCGCATCCCGCAGAAACTCCACATCCGATTCGGAGGAGAGGATCTCGGTGGGAATCTTGACCTCGATGCCGCTGGCGGTGCGGATGCTGCGGCTCTCCATCCGGCGGATGCGGGCCGGGGTCACGGTCACCGGCTCGGCCGGGTCGGGCAGGGCCTCGGATTTCTCGATGTAATCGTCAAAGGGCACTGCGGCCAGGGGGTATTCCTCTTCCAGCTGCTGGCGCACCCGTTCCACCGTGACCTGATTGTCCAGGGCCTGGTTTGCAATCAGCATCGAGACCTGGGCCTCGGCGTGCATCTCGTCCTCGTAGGCCTCCTGCACCGCCTGGACCGCCGCCTCCCGGATGGCCTCCAGCTTTTTCTTCTCCGGCAGGGCCTGGGTGCACTGAAAGACCACGTTGGAGAGGTAGAACTCCTTGCGGCCGTCGATGTCGTATTTCTTTTCCAGCAGCCGCATGCTGCCGTCGGTCAGGTCCACCAGGGCGGCCTCCTCCACCTTGCTGCTCTGGGCGGGCAGGCAGGTGCGCTGCTGAATCAGGGAGTTCACCGGCGCGCCGCCGTCCGCCTGCTGGGTGCAGTGGGTATAGCCGTTTTTGTAGTTCAGTTTCAGGATGCCCAGCCAGGGCGCGCCGTCCCGGGTGAAATCCACCACCGCCAGATCCGCGCCGGGGATGGTGACGTGGGCGTGCATGTAGTCGAACATCACCCCCGCGATCCGGCAGGACAGGTCCACAAAATCCTTGTTGTGTTCCAGCTCATTTTTGAAGGCGGATTCCGGCATCAGGCGGCAGACCCGGATCTCATCGCTGGCCAGCAGCTTTTCCAGGTGGGTTTGCAGATAGGCGGTCTTTTCGGCGGTGAGCTCCATCACATCCCCCGAGAGCACCGGCGCATCCTGGGTGGTGTCCAGCACATGGAGGATGGCCTGTTGAATCACAACGTCCATAAATCTTTCCCTCGTTTTCCTTCCCGATACAAAAACCGGTTTATTTTTTGGTGGTATAGGTGAGGTCCAGCACCGGGCCGTAGGGGTCAAAGACCAGCCCCTCCACCCCGTCGGCCAGCAGCAGCCGCTTTTGCTGGGCGAAGAGGGGCACCGCTGCGCAATCGGAAAGCAGCTGCTCCTCACAGCCCGCCAAAAGCGCGCAGCGCGCCGCTCCGGTGGCGCTGAGGCTCTCGTCCAGGTGCAGGGCATAGAGCGGGTCGTCGTACCCGGTCAGCCCCTCGGCCCCGAACCGGCTCAGCAGCCCGTAAACGCTGTTGCTCTCGGCCTGGATGGGGGCAAGGGCAATGGTATAATCCCCCTCGGCCAGGCGGGTCTCCAGCTCTTCCTGCTCCACCTGCTCGATGGAGAAGTAGAGGGAGAGCTCTTTCTGCCAGAGACTGTTGAGCTGCCCGGCGATCTCGGCAAGCTCCGGGTCGGCGGGCAAAAGCAGGGTGATGTCCTTGATGTCCGAGGCTTCCAGCTGCTGGAGCGCCTGCATATACAGCCCGTAGCCGTCCCCCAGGGTCGGGATCATCTCCCCGGCCTGGCTGCGGTAGTCCAGGCCGTCCACCGTCAGCCCCTCGGGCACAAGACCGGTGACCGG
This sequence comes from uncultured Faecalibacterium sp., assembly GCA_944387955.1. GTDB lineage: Bacteria > Bacillota > Clostridia > Oscillospirales > Ruminococcaceae > Faecalibacterium. The sequence goes on from CALXGY010000190.1 coordinate 3,375, forward strand.
CGAATAGAGGGGGGAGTCGGGGATCAGATCGGCGTTCAGCGCCACCGCCGCCAAGGCCTGGCGCAGCGGGATGCAGTTCAGCACCCCCTCACAGTTGAACAGCAGTGCCCAGGTGGTGTCCGAGTAGGAGATGGATTGCAGCGCGGTGGGGTCGGCGCTCTCGTCCAGCACGGCGGAGCACCGCTCGTTCAAGATCAGCTGCTCGGGGGTCTGGGCGGTGGCGGTGGTGTTCTGCACCAGGCGCAGGCTGTCCACAAGGTTTTCGCCGGGAGCGCGGCGCAAAAACAGTCCGCTGGAGGTCCAGTTGTAGATGTAAAAGCTGCCGCTGGACAGGGTGGACTTGGTGGTCAGGCCGTAGGTGCCCCGGGTGCTCTCAAAAAATTCCTCGTCGCAGGGCATGGCGCCGGGCAATGTGAGCTTGGAAACAAAGTTGTCGTCCCGCTCGCTGAGGGTAAACACCAGGGTCAGCGGGTCGGAAGCATAGACTCCCAGGGCCGTTTCCGGCATCTGGCCCGCCAGGACCGCGGCGCTGTTGGCAATGGCCGAAAAATCCGCCGCATAGGGGGAGGCGGTCTGGGCCTGGAAAATCCGCCGGAAGGCAAAAACAAAGTCCTCGGCGGTGATGGCGTACTCGGTGGCCTCTCCCTTGGCGGCGGTGTAGGTCAGCCCGTCCTTCAGGTGAAAGGTATAGGTCAGGCCGTCGGAGGAGACCTCCCAGCTTTCGCACAAATCGTTGTTCAAATTGCCGTCCGGCCCCAGCCGCACCAGGCCTCCGCAGAGGTTTTTGCAGGCGATGATGTCCTCGGGGTTCGAGGCGATCTGCGGGTCGAGGTTTGCGGGGATCTCCTCCACAAACCAGGTGAAGCTGATGGTCCCCGAGCCGCCGCAGCCCGCCAGGGTCAGCAGGAGAGCCCCGGCCAGAACTGCCGAGGCCAATCTATGGAAAAAATGTTTCAAAAGAAAGTCCTTTCTCTCACAAGGTGGAACGCTGTGCAGACGCGCCCGGCAGCTCCGGGCCGCCGGGAACGCAGAAGGGGCGCATACCGCCGCAGGTGAATGGTGCTGCGTCGAAAAAGGTCTGCTCTTCCCAGTGTAGCAGAAATACCCCCAAAACTCAATCGCCTTTTGCGGGATTTGGCGGGCCGGGCGGCTTTTTTCGTTGCCAAGCGGGCCCAAATGCACTATAATGGAGCAGTGCGGGCTTTTCCTGCCCGCGGCCAAAAAAGAAACCGCATCAGAATGATCATACAGAGCAGCGCGGGGCCAAAGGGCTCTGCCTTTTGGGATGAGGAGGAAGATACAGATGCAGAAAGAGCAGCAGCAGCTCGCCGAGCTGGTACGGGGCAAGAAGGTTGCCTTCATCGGCGCAGGGGTCAGCCACAAGACCCTGATCGAGGAGTTCGTGGAGCTGGGGGCAAAGGTCACCCTCTGCGACCGCAAGGAGAGCGTGGAGCAGTTCGGCGACTATGCCGAGACCATCCGCCGGCTGGGCATCGGCCTGAGCCTGGGGGAACACTATATGGACGGGTTCAAAGGGCAGGACATCATCCTGCGCACCCC
>CALXGY010000191.1 GCA_944387955.1 uncultured Faecalibacterium sp.
GCGGCGGAATCCGGCGAGCGGATGTGCCGCTGGCTGGGGGAAGTCATCCAGCGGATGTGAAGGGCACAAGCCACCGTTTAAAGATACGATCCAGCCCGGCGGAAAAAGGCGGATAACCGCACAAAAAGCCGCCCCTCCCGGCCTTTCGCTCGGAGAGGGGCGGCTTTTCTGCGCTTTTTCAGAGAAAAAGCAGGAAAAACAATTTACAAAAGGTTGTAATTTGAATTTAAATTCCAAAATGGACTTTGGCTCCGGGTCATCCTCGGACCCGCAGCTGAATCTCGCCGCTGGAGGTCTCGACGGTGCACAGACCGGCGGCGGGGTTGGACGCAGGCGCCTGGACCCGGCCCCGGCCGCCCGAGACCTGGAAGTTCTTGGGCGAGAGAAGCTCCGCCTCGATGTCGCCGGAAGAGCTCTTGAGGGTCAGGGAGGCGGCGTCCGAGGCTTCGATCTCGATGTCGCCGCTGGTGGTCTCGGCCCGCAGCTCCCCCTGGACCTGCACCTGGGAAAGGTCGATGTCTCCGCTGGTGGCCACCGCCCCAAAGCTGGCGGCCTGGAGGCTCTTGACCTCGATGTCGCCGGAGGTGGAATGGAGCTGTACGCTGCCTGTGCTTTGGCTGGACAATTCGATATCGCCGCTGGAGGTGTCGATGCTCAAGGTGCCGCTGACCGCAGCATAGCATTCTGCATCGCCGCTGGTGGCTGTGATCTGCACGGTACCGAACCGCAGCCCGCTGGCCACCAGGACATCCCCGCTGGTGACGCTGACCGTAAGGGCTTCATAGTCGGCGTCCGGCAGATAAACGATGACCTTCGGCCCATCTCCGTGGTATAGATGAGGGGTCAGGGAGGTGGAGGCGGTGATGGTCAGCAGGCCGTTTTCCACCTTGACGGTGTGGGGCAGGTCCTCCGCTTCCCGGCAGACCGCCCGGGCGGAGCCGTCCTCGCTGGGGCGGAAGGTGACGTCCGAAGAGGTTTCGGTCAGCTGGATGCGGGTAAAGCTGCCATTCACCGGGTAGGTGTTGGTGTACAGGGTGGTGTAGGGCCACCCTGCGGCCTGGGCCCGCAGCACCGGGTGGCTTGCGGCCACAAGACCGGCGGTCAAAGCCGCCATTCCCATAAGAAAGCTTCTGCGTTTCATAAGACAAGGCTCCTTTCGCTGAGATTGGTTTTTAAGAGAACCGCCGGGGCAGGTGCTTACTCCGTGTAGCCCGCCTCGATGGCGCGGATGCGCTCATAAAAGAAATCGTTGGCCGGGGTGGGCATGCCGTGCTTTTGGGCCAGACGCCGCACCGTTCCGGCGAACTCCTCCACCTCGGTGGGGCGGTGGGCCAGAACGTCCTGGCGCATGCTGGGCATGCCGTCGGGGGCAAAGGTGGGCATGGCGGCCTCCAGCCAGGTGACGTCGTTGTCCGGCGGCAGGGGAATGCCCTCGAGGTTTGCCAGATGGATGACCTCCTGCATCGCCTCCAGCATCTTGTCCCGGGCGGGGCCGGGCTGGGCGAGGCCGCCGTAGGGCAGGTCGAAGGCGGCGGCGGCCTGGTTCAGCCCGTCGTTGACCATCAGCTTGTGCCACTGTTTGTAGAGGATGTCGCTGCACAGCTCGTTTTCGATGCCGCAGGCCTCAAAGTAGCGGGCCAGAGCCAGGGCCCGCTGGGTCACTTCGCCATTGCGCTCGCCGAACTGGATCTTGCCGGCGGACTTGTAGCGCAGGGTGCGGCCGGTGCGGGTGGCGTCCATCCCGATGGCCACGCTCCACAGAGTGTGGCCGGGGTAGACCGACTCCAGCTTTTCCTCGCTGGTGATGCCGTTGAGCAGGCTCAGGATCACGGTATCCGGCCCGATGAACCGGGCGATGTCCCGGATGGCCGCGTCCAGCCCGGTGGCCTTCACCGCCACCAGCACCAGATCCACCGGCTGGCCCTCTGCGGGGGAACAGTAGGTGAAGGAACAGGTCTCGCCGTTGCAGATCACCGGCTCGGCGGCATAGCGGGCCGCCCGGGCCTCGTCGGCGATGACCTGCACGCCGGGCATTCTGCGCCCGAACAGGATGCCCAGGGCGCCCAGTCCGATGAGGGCGGAGGAATGGATCTCGTTCATCAAAGGTTCAGCTCCTTTTCATCGCATTTCAAAAGTTCGCCGTCGGGGGAGAGGCGGACCAGATCCCCCTCCCGGATGTCCTGCCGGGTGAGCAGGGCGTCCGCCGCCGGGAGCACCCGGACCGCGCCGGAAGAGTCCGACAAAGAAACATCGCAAAGCAGCGGCTGGCCTTCCGGCAGCTCCTCGCAGCCATAGTCCTGCTCGTCGATCCGTACCACCCGCAGAATCTCCATCTGCAAACGCCTCCTTTTGGTTTCTTTCATTATACGAGAAGGCCCCGGGCGCGTCAACGCCGGTTTTGGCCGGGCGCTTGCACACGGGGCGGCAGGGAATTATAATACAATCAAGCATCCAAAGCCGCGGGCAAAGCCCGGGCGCAAAAATGGAGCAGGAGGATAAAACGATGGATCAGGTCACCTTGGGACGTACCGGCATCACGGTCAACAAGAACGGTTTCGGCGCGCTGCCGATGCAGCGGGTCACACAGGAAGAGGCGGTGGCGCTGGTGCGCCGGGCCTACGAGGGGGGCGTGCGCTTCTTCGACACCGCCCGGGCCTACACCGACAGCGAGAAAAAGCTGGGGGAGGCCGTGGAGGGCATCCGGGAGACCCTCTACATCGCCACCAAGACGGCGGCCCAGAACCCGGAGGATTTCTGGAAGGATCTGCACACCTCCCTTAAAAACCTGCGCACCGATTATGTGGACATCTACCAGTTCCACAACCCGGCCTTCTGCCCCAAACCCGGGGACGGCACCGGCCTCTACGAGGCCATGGCCGAGGCCAAGGCCAAGGGGATGATCCGGCACATCGGCACCACCAACCACCGGCTGCATGTGGCGCAGGAGGCGGTGGAGTCGGGCCTCTATGAGACCCTGCAATTCCCCTTCAGCTACATTTCGGGCCAGCAGGAGCTGGAACTGGTGGAAGAGTGCCGGGAAAAGGGGGTGGGCTTCATCGCCATGAAGGCCCTCTCGGGAGGCCTCATCACCAACAGCGCCGCCGCCTATGCATTTGAGGCCCAGTTCGAGGGGGTGCTGCCCATCTGGGGCGTCCAGCGCCCGAAAGAGGTGGAGGAGTTTTTGAGCTACATCCAGAACCCGCCCCGCATGAACGAAGAGCTGGCCGAGGTCATCCGCAAGGACCGGGAAGAGCTCTGCGGCGAGTTCTGCCGCGGGTGCGGCTACTGCATGCCCTGCCCGGTGGGCATCGAGATCAACGACTGCGCCCGGATGTCTTTGCTGCTGCGGCGCAGCCCCTCGGCGGCCCATCTGAGCCCCGAGGGCCAGGCCCGGATGAAGAAGATCGAGAACTGCCTGCACTGCAATCAGTGCAAGTCCAAATGCCCCTACGGGCTGGACACCCCCGCGCTGCTCCAGCGCAACTATGAGGACTACATGCGGGTACTGGCCGGAGAGGTGAAGGTCTGAGCCCTCACGCCGCCGAGAACACCGCCATCTGTTTGCGGTAGCAGCGGACAAAATAGATCGTTTCGGCCAGGGCGGTGACCAGCCAGGAGCAAACGAACACCAGATAGAGGGACTCCACCGTGTGGAAGTAAGCAAAGACGGTGTAGACCCAGATCACCCGGAACACACAGGAGCCCAGGATCACCAGCACCGTGGGGACCACCGTGTGGCCGAGCCCGCGGGAAGCCGCGATGGTGCAGTCCATGAAGGCGGAGATGGGGTAGGAAAGCCCCATGATGATAAGCCGCTGCATCCCGGCTTCCACCACGGCGGGATCGGTGGTGAAGAGGGAGAGGAACGGCCGCCCGAAGGCCACCAGGCTCAGGCCCATCACCGCCCCGATGCCAAAGGAGAAGCCCAGGGAGATGAAGTAGCTGCGGCGCACCCGCTCGGGCTTGCCTGCGCCGTAGTTCTGGCTCATAAAGCTGGCGCAGGCCATATAAAAGGCGGCCATCACGTCGTACACCAGGGCGTCCGAGTTGGCGGCGGCGGAATGGCCCTGGACGGTCAGGGTATCAAAGGAATTGATGCCGCTCTGAATGAAGAGGTTGGCCAGTGCAAAGATGGCGTTCTGGCACCCGGCGGGGATGCCCAGGGCCAGCAGGGTCTGGGTCTTGCCGGGATAGAGCCGCAGCTGGGCGGGCCGCAGCGCAAAATCGCCGCTGCTTTTCACTAGCGCCCGCAGGATCAGCCCGGCGGAGACATACTGGGACAGGATGCTGGCCAGCGCCACGCCCGCCACATCCAGGTGGAACCCGATCACAAAGGTGAGGTTCAGAAGGATGTTCAGCACTCCGGCAAAGGAGAGGTAGTACAGCGGGCGGCGGGTATCCCCCACTGCGCTGAATACCGCGTTGCCGAAGTTGTACAGGGCCAGAGCGGGCATGCCCAGCAGGTAGATCCGCAGATAGAGCACCGCCCCGGGCAGCAGCTCCGGCTTTGTGCCCAGCATACCCAGCACCGTCGGCACCAGGAGCAGGCCCAGCACGGTGAGGACAAGCCCGGCGGCCAGGCTCACCAGCGCGCCGGTGTGCACCGTCTCGGATACGTCTTTGGGGTGCTGGGCGCCGAAGAACCGGGCCACCAGTACGTTGATGCCGCCGCTCAGGCCGATGAGGAAACCGGTGACCAGAGTGACCAGCACGGTGGTGGAGCCCACCGAACCCAGGGCCACCGGACCGGCAAACCGGCCCACCACCGCGATATCCGACATATTAAAGAGGACCTGCAAGAGATTGGAGAGCACCAGCGGCACGCTGAAGGCCAGGATCTGGGGGGCCAGAGGGCCGCGGGTCAAGTCTTTGGCGGCAGAGGACATAAAGCGCAAAACTCCTTTTTCTTCACTCGTTTTCCTCCCGGATGCGGGAGGGCATCGGCACTTATTATAGCCTCTTTTCTGCTTTTTTCAAGACGCTTTTACGACCATTTTACCCGCCGGGAACTTCCGGCCCGATTTTTTCAAAAAAGGAGAGATTCAGATGCTGCTCAAGGAAAATACCCCCGCCCCGGATTTCACCCTGCCGGACCAGGAGGGCAATTTGGTGAGCCTCAGCGACTACCGCGGCCAGAAGGTGGTGCTCTATTTCTACCCCCGGGACAACACCCCCGGCTGCACCCGCCAGGCCTGCGGATATGCCGCCGCCCAGCCGGATTTTTCCGCCGCCGGTGCGGTGGTGCTGGGCATCAGCAAGGACTCGGCGGCCTCCCACCAGAAGTTCGCCGCAAAGTACAGCCTGCCCTTTAAGCTTTTGTCCGACCCGGAGCACAAGGTGCTGGAGGCCTACGGGGTCTGGCAGGAGAAAAAGCTCTACGGCAAGGTGAGTATGGGGGTGGTGCGCTCCAGCTACCTTATCGACGAGGAAGGAATCATCCGCAGGGCGCTGGAAAAGGTAAAGCCGGACCAGAACGCCGCCGACATGCTGGCCCTTTTAAAGGACTGAGAGAAAGGAGAACATTATGCCTTATATCGAGATCAAGACCACCGTCCCCGTGACCGCCGCCCAGGCCGAGGAGCTGAAAAGCGCCCTGGGCCGGGCCGTCGCCACCCTGCACAAGACCGAGACCTACCTGATGGTGGGCCTCGAGGACAATTTCTCCCTCTGGATGGGAGGTAAAAAGCTGGAGAAGGGGGCCTATGTTTCGGTGAGCCTCTACGGCAGCGCCGCCCCCTCGGACTACGACCGGATGACCGGCCAGATCTGCGCCATCCTGGAAAAGACCCTGGGCCTGCCGGGGCAGGGGGTCTATGTGACCTACCACCCGGTGAGCGACTGGGGCTGGAACGGCAGCAACTTCTGATTTTCTGAGCAGGACAAAAACGCTGCTCCCTCCGGTTTTGCGCCGGTGGGGAGCAGCGTTTTTTTGCGGACAGATGCTGAACTTTGCCAAGCTTCTCTATTACACCTGTTTATTTGGCAAAGTTAAAGAAAATGCAGGTGTGAAGCCACTTTTTAAACTTTGCCAGCATCTGGCGAAGTTAAAAATGCCGCCTGCCTCTAGGATGCTGCCCCCTTGGTTCCCCCTTTGGGGCGGCGGAGGCGGGGCAGGTGGTGCGTCTGCCCACTGACCGCCCGCCCCAGCGGGCAGACTAAAACGAACCCCGGGGCAAAACACGTTAAGAAAAAATCTCATATTGATTTTTTTAGTGTTTTGTCCCGGGGTTCAACATCTTATTGGTCCAGGGCAGCGGAGCCGACCGCCGCCTGCGGCGGATTGAGGAAGGCGGAGCTGGGGCCGCCGTCTGAATTTTCAAGGGCCGCATCAAGGCCTGCCGAAAATTCAGGCAACGGCAACCCGGACAAGCCCTGACCTTATTGTTTGGGTATGGAGTCCCCAGAGGAGGTAGGGAGGGGAAAATCGAGATTCCCCGCCCTCCTCCTCTGGGTCTGCGAAGCAGATAGTACGCAGCGTAAAGGACAGAAGATGCAAGAAAGATAATCTTTCACCTTGCGGCAATATGCAGCCTAAGATAGTGTTTTGCAGCAGCCCTTGGCGTGCAACGGCAACCCGGGCGGTGCCGCGCAGCGGCGAAAGGAGTTCGGATAGATGCTGCTTGCCGAACTCCCTCAGTCTCGCTTCGCTCGCCAGCTCTCACCCCTCAGACGCTGCGCGCCAGCTCCCCTTCGTAAGGGAAGCCAAATCGGGGGACCTAATCGGGGAGCCAAGGCGACCCTTGAAAATTGAACTTTGCCAAATAAGCCGTTCTCTGGCAAAGTTTAAAAATCCAGTGATGGAGCCGATTTTTTAAACTTTGCCAAATAACACAGGGGTACCGGGGCCCTTGGCAAAGTTCACTCCTGCTCCCGCATCCGGCGCAGCAGGATGTGGATGTGGTGGGCCAGCATCTCGAGGGCCGGGCCGTTCTCGCCGCCGTTGGGCACGATGATGTCCGCCCGGCGCTTGCTGGGCTCCACAAAGGCTTCGTGCATGGGCTTGACGGTGGTGAGGTACTGGGTGATGACGCTGTCCAGGGAGCGGCCCCGCTCCTTTACATCCCGCAGGATGCGGCGGAGGATGCGCTCGTCGGCGTCGGTGTCCACAAAGATCTTGTAGTCGAACATCCCGCACAGGTCCGGGTCCACAAAGGGCAGGATGCCCTCCACGATCAGCACCGGCGCGGGCTCGATGCGCTGGGTGCGGTCGCTGCGGTTGTGGATGGTGTAATCGTACACCGGGCAGTCCACCGCCTGTCCGGCCTGGAGCATTTTCAGCTGGGCGATGAGCAGCGGGTCGTCGAAGGCGTCGGGATGGTCGTAGTTGAGCTTGCAGCGTTCCTCGTAGGGCAGCTCGTCGTGGCGCTTATAGTAGCTGTCGTGGGAGATCAGCCGCACCTGCCCCTCGGCAAACTGCCGGGCCAGCCGCTGGGCCAGGGTCGTCTTGCCGGAGCCGGAGCCGCCGGCGATGCCGATGATCAATGTTTTCATAGCAAAAAATCCTCTCTGTGGGCCTGCCTGTGACCGTTCGTTCTATCCTTTTCATCATAACACAAACCGGCCGGTTTGCCCAGAGCGGCAGCCGGGCCCGGAGAAAAAAGTTTTTCTTGCCTCTGTGATGTCGCCCTCTTGCCTCCCCCTTCGGGACTGCGGAAGCGACCGCCGCCTGCGGCGGATTGAGGGAGCCGGAGCAGGGGCAGCGGTCTGCAAATCCGAGGGTCGCCCAAGGCCCGAAGGATTTGCAGGGCACCGCAACCCAGGGTGGCACGGCCGAAACTTTTATCAAAAGGCCGTGACGGAGAGGGGCTTCCCGTCAAATGCTGCTATGAAAGGGTGCTCCCCGAAAGCAGCTTCTGACGGTTAGACCCTCTCAGTCACCTCCTTCGTCGGTGACAGCTCCCCCAGAGGGGGAGCCAAGGCTTAGAGGTGGACGGCAGCTTTCCTCGGTGCTTGAGAATAAAAAACCGCTGCTCCGTTTTGATTCGGAGCAGCGATTTTACGTTTGGTTGCTCTGGACAGATCCCCTCAGCGCACCGAGGTGCGCACCAGCGCCCGCTTGAGCCGGGCCTGGGCCAGCTCGTACTCCCGGTTGTCCAGGTTCTTCTGGCGCAGGATCTCTTCCGCCCGCTTTTTGGAGGCCTCGGCCCGGGCCTGGTCGATCTGCTCGGCCCATTCCCAGGTGGTGGCGATGAGGTGGGCCTCGCCGTTCACCACGCTGAGCAGCCCGCCCATGCAGGCGGCGCGGCGTCGGTTGCCCTCCGCGTCCACGATGTGGGCCTCGCCCATGCCCAGTGCGGTGCAGAAATCGGTGTGCCGCGCCAGGATGCAGATGTCTCCCGCAATGCTGCGGCAGACCACTCGCTCGGCCTGGCCGTCAAAGGCGCAGCCGTCCGGCGTGACCACCTGCAAATGAAAGGTCGTCATGCTGCATTACCCCTTTTTCGCCTTGGCAAAGACATCGTCGATGGTGCCCGCGAACAGGAAGGCGCTCTCGGGCAGATCGTCGCACTCGCCGGAAAGGATCATCTTGAAGCCGCGGATGGTTTCCTTGAGGGGGACGTACTGGCCGGGCATGCCGGTGAACTGCTCTGCAACGTGGAAGCTCTGGGACAGGAAACGCTGCACCTTGCGGGCGCGGCTGACCGTCAGCTTGTCCTCTTCGCTCAGCTCGTCCATGCCCATGATGGCGATGATGTCCTGCAGCTCCTTGTACCGCTGCAGCACCTGCTGCACCGACCGGGCCACCTGGTAGTGCTCCTGGCCCACCACTTCGGGGCTCAGGATGCGGCTGGTGGAGTCCAGCGGGTCCACCGCCGGGTAGATGCCCTGGGAGGAGATCTCACGGCTCAGAACGGTGGTGGCGTCCAGATGGGTGAAGGTGGTGGCGGGGGCCGGGTCGGTCAGGTCGTCCGCGGGGACGTAGACCGCCTGCACCGAGGTGATGGAGCCCTTGTTGGTGGAGGTAATGCGCTCCTGCAGAGCGCCCATCTCGGTGGCCAGGGTGGGCTGGTAGCCGACGGCGGAGGGCATGCGGCCCAGCAGCGCCGACACCTCGGAACCTGCCTGGGTGAACCGGAAGATGTTGTCGATGAACAGCAGCACGTCCTGGTTCTTCACGTCCCGGAAGTACTCGGCCATGGTCAGGCCGGACAGGGCCACCCGCATACGGGCTCCGGGAGGCTCGTTCATCTGGCCGTAGACCAGAGCGGTCTTGTTGATGACTCCGCTCTCGGTCATCTCGCCGTAGAGGTCGTTGCCCTCACGGGTGCGCTCGCCCACGCCGGTAAAGACCGAATAGCCGTTGTGCTCGGTGGCGATGTTGTAGATCAGCTCCTGGATCAGAACCGTCTTGCCCACGCCTGCGCCGCCGAACAGGCCGATCTTGCCGCCCTTGGCGTAGGGGCAGATCAGGTCGACGACCTTGATGCCGGTCTCCAGGATCTCGGTGGTGGACTGCTGCTCCTCAAAGCTGGGGGCAGGGCGATGGATGGGCCAATAGGCTTCGGGGGTGGGGGCGGGCTTGTTGTCCACCGGCTCGCCCAGAAGGTTGAAGACACGGCCCAGGCACTGGTCGCCCACCGGCACCTGGATGGGGCCGCCGGTGTCGGTGGCCGGGGTGCCGCGCACCAGGCCGTCGGTGCTGCTCATGGCGATGCAGCGGGCCACGTTGTCGCCGGTGTGCTGCGCCACCTCCACCACCAGCTTTTTGCCGTGGTTGTCGATCTCGATGGCGTTGAGCAGCGCAGGCAGGTGCCCATCCTCAAACTGGATGTCGAGCAGCGGGCCAATGACCTGGATCACCCTGCCGATGTTTTTGTCGGACATAGGCTACACTCCTTACATAATCAATATCGTATTCTTTGCCCCGGCAAAAGCCGGGGATCAGTGCTCGGCGCCGGCCACGATCTCGGTGATCTCCTGGGTGATGGCGGCCTGGCGGGCACGGTTGTAGTAAAGGTTCAGGTGCTCGATCATCTCGCCGGCGTTCTTGGTGGCGGCATCCATCGCGGTGCGGCGGGCGGCCAGCTCGCTGGCGATGCTCTCGCACAGGGCGCCGTAGACCATACCGGCGATGTATTCAGGGATGATGGAGTCGAAGACCTCCTCGCCGCTGGGCTCGTACAGCATAATGCTGCGGCGGGCGGCGTTTTTCTGCTCGTCGGTGGGCTGGATGTCCACCGGCAGGATGGAAATGGCCTGGGCGGTCTGGGTCATCATGGAGGTGAACTGGGTGTAGCAGAGCTTCACCGCGTCGTAATCCCCCTTGAGGAAGCTCGCGGCCACCAGGCGGGACAGCTCGAAGCAGTCGCCCACCGACATGTCCGCCGCCTGGGCGTACTCCTGGCTCAAAAGGTTTGCGCCCCGGCGCTGGTAGTGCTCCACCGCCCGCTTGCCGATGGGCAGCACACAGACCACCTCCGGCTGGGCGTCGGCCAGCTTGAGCAGATTGGAGTTGTAGCCGCCCGCAAGGCCGCGGTCGCCCGCGATGACCACCAGCAGGGTGCGGCCGCCCTCCCGCTTTTTCAGGTAGGGGCTGCGCATATCCTGATGGGCGGCGCAGATCTGGACAAGGGAGTCGTGCAGAACATGGAAGTAGGGCCGGCTTTGCTCGACCCGCTCCTTGGCGCGGCGCATCTTGGAGGAGGCTACCAGCTCCATGGCCTTGGTGATCTGCATGGTGCTTTGGACGCTCTTGATGCGCAGCTTGATGTTCTTCATGGAACCTGCCATGCGAAAGCCTCCCTCCCTTTAGTGCATCCGGACAAAGTTCTGGGTGTAGGCGGTGAGCGCCTTCTTGAGCTTGTCCTCCGAATCCGCGTCCAGATTGCCGGTGGTGCGGATGGCGGCAAGCACCGCTGCGCCCTCCGGGTCGGCGTCCAGATACTCGTACAGGCCCCGCTCATACTCGGGCACGTCCTCCACCTTGACCTCGGTGAGATAGTCGTGGACGGTGGCGTAAAGGATGGCCACCTGGTCCTCCACCGGGACGGGGGCGTTGCGGCCCTGCTTGAGCACCGCCACAATCCGCTCGCCCTGGGCAAGCCGGGCCTTGGTGTCCGCGTCCAGATCCGAGCCGAACTGGGCGAAGGCCTGCAGCTCCCGGTACTGGGAGTAGATCAGCTTCAGGGTACCGGCCACCTTCTTCATGGCCTTGATCTGGGCGTTGCCGCCCACGCGGGAGACCGAGATACCGGGGTTCACCGCCGGCATGACGCCGGAGTGGAACAGCTCGGTCTCCAGGAAGATCTGGCCGTCGGTGATGGAGATGACGTTGGTGGGGATGTAGGCGGACACGTCGCCCGCCTGGGTCTCGATGATGGGCAGAGCGGTCAAGCTGCCGCCGCCCTTTTCGTCCGAGAGCTTCGCCGCGCGCTCCAGAAGACGGGAGTGCAGATAGAACACGTCGCCGGGGTAGGCTTCGCGTCCCGGCGGGCGGCGGATCAGCAGGGACAGGGCGCGGTAGGCCACCGCGTGCTTGGACAGGTCGTCGTAGATCACCAGAACATGCTTGCCCTGGTTCATGAAGTATTCGCCCATCGCGCAGCCGGAATAGGGCGCGATGTACTGCAGCGGAGCAAGCTCCGAGGCGGTGGCCGATACTACGATGGTGTAGGCCATGGCGCCGGCCTGGGTCAGGTTCTCCACCAGGTTTGCCACGGTAGAGCGCTTCTGGCCGATGGCCACATAAATGCAGATGACATCCTTGCCCCGCTGGTTGATGATGGTGTCGGTGGCGATGACCGTTTTGCCGGTCTGACGGTCGCCGATGATCAGCTCGCGCTGGCCGCGGCCGATGGGAATCATGGAGTCGATGGCCTTGATGCCGGTCTGCAGGGGCTGCTTGACCGGCTGACGGTCGATGATGCCGGGGGCAGGGGATTCGATGGGGCGGTAGTCCGCCGCCTCGATGGGGCCTGCGCCGTCGATGGGCTGACCCAGGGCGTTGACCACCCGGCCGATGAGCCCTTCGCCCACCGGCACCGAGACCACCTTGCCGGTGCGCTTGACCACGCCCCCTTCCTTGATGCCGGCGTCCGAGCCCAAAAGCACGATGGAGACGGAGTTTTCCTCCAGGTTCTGGGCCATGCCGTATTCGCCGTTTTCAAACAGCAGCAGCTCGCCGGCCATGCACTTGTCCAGGCCGGAAGCCCGGGCGATGCCGTCGCCCACCATGATGACCGTGCCGGTCTCGCTCTGGGCGATGGTGTTCTCGTAGTGCTTGATCTGGGCGCGGATGATCTTGGAGATTTCCTCAGGTTTCAGTTGCATCTTTGTGTGTCACCACTCAATTCTTTGTTTTTCATGGGTGAAAGTTCGGGCTCCGCGCCCTCAGAGGACGGCGGATTCGATGCTGGTGTGCAGCGCGTCCAGCCGTCCGCGCACCGTGCCGTCCAGCTGCACCCCCTCCATCTCCAGGCGGATGCCGCCCAGAACGGCGGGGTCGATGCGGCTGCGCAGGTCGATCTGCTTGCCGGTGGTCTTTGCCAGCTTGTCCCGCAGCTTTTCCAGCTGGGCGCTGGTGAGCTGGACGGCGGACACCGCGGTGGCCTCCAGGATGCCGTGGGCGCGGTTGTACTGCACCCGGTAGGCCCGGGCGCATCCGGTCAGCTCCCGCAGGGTGCCGTTGTCGCACAGGATCTTGAGAAAGTTCAGCAGGTACGGGTGCACCTGCTTGCCGAATGCTTCCTCCAGCAATCCCCGGCGCTCGGCCTTGGGCAGGCTGGGGGTGCTGAGCAGACGCAGGTAGTCGGGGTACTGCTTAAACAGCGCGGCGGCTCCTTCCAGCTCGGCCAGGAGCCGGTCCTCCAGCTTTTCCTCGGCGGCTAAGGTGTACAGGCTGCCGCCGTAGAGCTTTGCGGTCTCGGTCATGATGCCTCACCCACATTCTGGATAAATTCGTCGATCAGCTGCTGGTGGTCGGCGGCCTGGATCTCCCGCTCCACCACCTTGGAGGCGATCTCCATGGCGATGCCGCCAATCTCGTCCTTGATTTCGTTGACCGCCTTCTTCTTTTCCTGGGCGATGTCGGCCTCCGCCTTCTGCTTGAGGGCGGCGACCTCGGCGCGGGCGGCGCCCAGCAGCTCCTCGCTGCGGGCGGCGGCGGTCTGCTGGGCGGTGGTCAGGATCTGGCTGGCCTCGGCGCGGGCCTCGGCCATGTCCTTTTCATACTCCGCCTTCAGGGCGGCAGCCTCGGCGCGCAGTTTTTCTGCCTCCGCGATCTGGCTGTCGGCCCTGGCCTTGCGCTCGGCCAGCACCTTGCGCACCGGCCCGAGCAGCAGTTTTTTGAAGATCAGCATCTGAATGAGCAGGTTGCAGATCTGGGCCAGAAAGGTCCAGCCATCCAGAGTGATCAGCGCCTGATAGATCTGCATAGAAGCGTTTCCCTCCTTTTGTCCGGCCCGAGGGCCTTGTGTGCGTCGGGACGCTTACTGCAGGTAGTTCATGAACATGCCCGGAGCCAGGAAGATCAGCAGCAGGCCGGTGACGAAGCCGTAAATACCGGTGGTCTCGGCCAGAGCGACGCCCATGATCAGGGTGCTGGTGACATCGCCCTTGCTCTCGGGCTGACGGCTGACCGCTTCCACAGCGGCGGCGGCGGCGTTGCCTTCGCCGATGCCAGGACCGATGCCGGCGATCAGAGCGCAGCCTGCACCGATGCCGCAGCCGGCCAGAGCGATGCCGCGGGCGAGATATTGCATTTCAGTCATAATAGTGTCCTCCTAAAATTTGTTCATGGTGTGTGGGGCGGCAAAGCTCAGTCTTCGCCCGCCGCCTGCTTGATGAAGATGGTGGTCAAAGTGCAGAAGATGAAGGCCTGGATGCAGCCGCCGAACCAGTCAAAATACAGGCCGGTCATCGCAGGCAGGCCGATCTGGAACAGCTGGATCTGGCTCAGCGCGCCGGGCAGCCAGCCGAAGACCACATGGCTCAGGCTTGCCAGCGCCCAGTACAGCAGGGTAGAGATGACGGTGCCGGACAGGATGTTGCCGAAGTGACGGCAGGCCATGCTCACCGGCGTGGCCAGCTCCGAGATGACGTTGATGGGCGCCATGAGGAAGATGGGGTCGAGGTAGCCCTTCAGGTATCCGCCCAGACCGTTGGCCTTCAGCTTGTGGTAGGTGATGAGGATAAAGACCACCACCGCCCAGGCCAGCTCGGTATTCAGGTCGGCGGTGGGGCTCCAGAAGCCCAGCACGCTGATGAGGTTGCTGGTGACGCTCAGAGCAAAGATGGTGCCCACCAGCGGAATGTACTGGTCAAAATAGGACCCCATCATGCCGTGGACGAAGTTGTCCAGGGTCTCCACCAGAAACTCTGCCACCACCTGGCGCTTGGAGACGTTGTCCACCTTCAGATCACGGGTCAGCCAGAAGGCAAGGCCGGACAGCAGAGCCATGACCAGCCAGCTGACCACCAGGGTCTGGGTGATCTTGAAATCCCCCAGAAGCGGGATGTCGGTATGGATGGTATACAGGATCTTTGCGCCGTTCAATTCCATAGATTCAATGTTCCCCCCCTTCGTCCGGGCCGGGCAGGGCGGAGGTCTCCTCCTCCGGGTCGTCGGCGTTTTCCTCCGGTTCTCGGTGGTAAGAGGCCGGGGTGTACCGGCCGGTTATTTGCAGGTAGTAGATGGTGATGCGCGGGAACAAAAGGGGCAGAGTCCCCGCCAGGAAGTGGAACCAGGGCGCGGCGATGGCCACGATGACCCACACGGCCTGCAAAAGCAGGCGGCTGTTGTAGGAGATGCGCAGGATCATCTTGCGGCGGGCCTCGTCCGGCTCGTCCAGCAGCTCCTGCACCATGATGCAGATGCCGTAGAAGTTGGCCAGGGCCACGGCGCTGCCCACTGCGCCGCCCAGCAGCACCGGCGCGCCGAAGGGGGCCAGGTTCACCAGGTGCAGCGCTGCGAAGATCACCCACATGGCGGCACAGCACAGGGAGGTGCCGCCTGCGATGCGGACAAATTCTTTTTTGGATTCGGGTCGAAGTTTCATGCCTTACCTCCGAAAGGAACTTTTCGGGTTTTAAAGATGTTGATTGAAGCCGCGCCGGGAAGGGGGCTTCTGGGCCCGGCGGTTCATCCTGCGGGCAAAGGACAGAAAGGTCTGGGCTCCGGCCGCCAGCCCCAGCAAAAGGGCCGGGATGTAGAGCCAGACCGGCCAGTTCCAGCGGGTGACGGCCCACCAGCAGCCCCCCAGACACAGCAGCGGCGGCATGATGATGCTCAGACCCAGCTGGGTCAGCCAGACCAGATCCTCCAGGACTTTGTACAGTCCTTCCATGCCGGAGTCCCTCCTTTCGCGGCGCTGTGGTACACAGCTAGTATAAACCAAATGCTCCCTTAATTCAATCAAAGAGCCTTTGGTTTTTGGGGAATTTTTATCACACCTTTCCTGTTTTTTGACGGGATAGGCGGGTTTTTGTGCGCAAAATCGCTAAAAAAGGAGAAAAAAATATGGCGCTTTGCCCATCCGGGCGGGAATATGAAAAAGCCCCCGGCTTTGGATGGGCCGGGGGCAGAGAGAAACAGATTTCAGCAGAAAACAGGCTTACCAGAGGTTTGCGGTCTCGTTGTACAGACCCTCGTAGCTCTTGGCCGAGACGCCCCAGCTGAAATCGCAGCGCATGGCGTAACGAACCAGGTTGTACCAGTTCTCCTTGTCGTAGTAGGCATCCTTGGCGCGGCGGCAGGCGTCGTACAGCTCGTGGGCGCTGTATCCTGCGAAGGTGAAGCCGTTGCCCTGGCCCTTGGAGGAGTCATGGA
>CALXGY010000192.1 GCA_944387955.1 uncultured Faecalibacterium sp.
GCGGCCCTTGAAAATTCAGACGGCGGCCCCAGCAATCTCTCCCTCAATCCGCCGCAGGCGGTGGTCGAGATTGCTGCCTCAGAGAGGGAAGCCTGAAGATACACGGCTTCCTCTTGGAAAAGCCGCAAATAAACCTACGCAAAAAACGCTGCTCCCTCGGTTTTCGCCCATTGCGAACAGCGTTTTTGCATAGCTCTGGGAAATCTAAAATTTCAATGGACCAAAATTCAAAATTTTATCGACAGATCGCGATTCTATTTTGCAACAGCCCTGCTTTGCTTTGTACTGTGCTGGAGGGAGGATATTTTCAGGTCATCAGCCTGCGAACTGGATGTCGATGTCGCCGATCTCCACCTCAAAGGCAAGGGACCGGGCCGCCCCAGTGCGCTGGGTACTGGTCAGATTGCTGCTGCCCAGCTTCACCGAGCTGCGGACCGAGTAGTCCGACGCGCTGCCCGCCAGGGTACCGGAGATCTTGCCGTTGTTCACCTCGCACTCCAGGACGGTGGCGCTGGCCTTGTCAAACAGGATCTCGCCGTTGTCCGCCTCTGCCTCCAGCAGGAGGATGGAGGAGCCGGTCAGCTTGATTTGACCGTTGTCCGCATCCATCGAGAGCTTGTCGGCGGTAATTTCCTGCGCGCTGATGCTGCCGTTGTTCACGTCCGCGCCTACTTCCCGGGCGGACAGGTTTTGCAGGATCACCGAGCCGTTGTCGGCGTCTCCCTCGATCTCCCAGCCCGACAGGCCCTGCAACGTCACCGAACCGTTGTCGGCGCTTGCCTCGATGCTCTCATACTCCCCCGCCGGCAGGGTGACCACCAGGGTATATTCGTCACTCAAGCGATTGAGGCGGGAATCCTTGCGGGTCTCTATCTTAAGTTCTCCGTTTCGCTCCGAGATGGTGTAGAGGGTGCGGTCGGCAGGCTCGTTGTACTCCACCACCGCCCGGTTGATCTCGGCAGATTTCACCGTGATGGAGACGTTGTCGGCCTCCACATCCAGCCTGCGGACTTCGCCCTGGGCGGTGTAGCTCCGCTGGACCAGCTCGGAAGTGCTGGAAGAGACCGCGATGTTCTGGACCTTCACCTCATTTTCGGAGGGGGCGCTGAAGGCGGAATTTCGGACTGCATCCAAAAGGTCGGAGTCCTTCAGGGCAGCCTCCGCCATCTGGAGAGGGACGCAGCCGCACAGCAGGGTCAGGGCGGCCGATGCGATCAGCAGGGACAGATTGGCTTTTTTCATGGAAGTTCCTCCTTAGATAAAATCAAATGGATATCGTATTTTCAGGCAAGATTCAAACGGCGTTTGAGAAACCAGGCGGTGATGAGGTAGTGGATGGCGCCGACCGCCGCCGTGCCTGCAATGATGATCCACATCGCCTGGTGGACCTGGGCCAGGCCGGAGCGTTCAAACTCGATGTCAAATTCCAGCAAACTGGTCAGTATGGAAGTGGCCGTCCCGAACAGGAAGAAAAAGAGCACCGACCAGCCCGCCTTGTGGCTGGAAAAGCTGTATCCTGCGGCCATGGCGGCGTAGAATTGCAGGCAGAAGGTGCAGCAGGCCACAAAGCCCAGCACCAGCAGCTCCAGCATCAGGGTCTGAAGCTCTCTCAAATCCCTCAAGCGGAGCGGGACATTCTGAGCGGCAAAGGAGATCTGTTCCAGATTCCCCGGCCTCCAGACCAGGAGCAGCAGCGCCGCCAGCATGGCCAGCAGTCTGGCGGCAAACCAGACCGCCGAGACCATCATCTTGGCCCACAGGTGCTGGTGGATGGAGACCGGCAGGGTCAGCATCAGATATCCCTCGTCCCCCAGAAGGTTCTGGCGGAAGCGCTGGACCATCAGCACCACGCTCACCACACAGACCGCCAGGATCATCAGCGCAAAAATCAGGACAAGCAGCACTCCCAGATCCCCCATCCTGCGGGTGGCGAAGTTCGCCCCGGCCGCGGTGGCCAGCAGCACCAGGTAAAGGGGCAGCATGATCCGGCCTGTGGCGCGGAATTCATGCTTGATGAGTTTTGTCAGCATCGGAACACCTCCCGGAACAGTTCATCCACACTCATGCCCTTTTCCTCCCGCAGGGCGTCCACCTCCGAATGGAGCAGCACCCTGCCCTCCTTGAGAAAGACCGCCTCGTCCAGAATCTTTTCTACATCTGCGATGAGGTGGGTGGAGATCAAAACGGCGGCTTCGGGGTTGTAATTGCCGATGATGGTGGAAAGGATGTAGTCCCGTGTGGCCGGGTCCACCCCGCCGATGGGTTCATCCAGAAGATAGAGCTTTGCGGCCCGGCTCATGACCAGGATCAGCTGCACCTTTTCCCGGCTGCCCTTGCTCATCTGCTGGATTTTTTTCTTGGGGTCGAGGCCCAGGTCGGCCAGCATCTGCTGGGCGGCGTCCCGGCGGAAGTCGGCGTAAAAATCCTGGTAGAAATCCAAAAGCTGCCCGGCGGTCATCCAGCTCTGCACCGCCATCCGCTCGGGCAGATAGCTCAGCTGGGCGCAGGCCTTGGGCCCCGGCGCCTGGCCGCAGACCCGAATCTGGCCCGCCGAAGGGGTCAGCAGCCCGCAGGCCAGCTTGATGAGGGTGGTCTTGCCGCTGCCGTTGGGCCCCAGCAGCCCCACGATCCGCCCCGGCTCAATGGAAAGATCCAGCCCTTCCAGAGCGTTTACCCGGCCGTATTTTTTGCCAAGGCCGGTACATTCCAAAACAGGCATTCAGCATTCTCCTTTCATGTGCTGCTCCACCAAAAGCAGGATCTCGCAGCGGCTGTACCCCAGCTGCTCCATCTTTTCCAGAAAAGATTGGATCTGCTGGCTGGCGCACCGGCGCTTTGCCTCGTCGATCCGGGTTTTGTCCTCGGTGACAAACCGCCCGGCGGTGCGCTGGCTGTGCACCAGACCATCCCGCTCCAGCTCGGTCATGGCCCGCTGCATGGTGTTGGGGTTGACCCCCGCCTCGGTGGCCAGATCCCGCACCGAGGGCAGCCGCTCCCCCGGCGGCAGAGCCCCGGAGACGATGGAGGTCTGGATCTGCTGGACCAGCTGGGTGTAGATGGGTGCATCGCTGGAAAACTTCCATTTCATCCGCTGCCCCTCCCCCTCTCTCGTGTTATTGTATTAACATAATAATACAGTTTCCCTATTTTGTCAATAGGATTTGCTCTTGTATTTCAGATTTTTCAAACTCCAAGAAATTCATCGGTTTCCCGTCACTTTCACCCAAATCACATCCCGTTTTCCGATGCAGCGCAAAGCGCCCGAAGGGCGAAAAAGCTCTCCGGGCGCTTTGGGTGTATGGCATCTTCATACAAAAGGGGTTGCTGGTACAAATTCTCCAGCCAAGATCATTCTGCTGCAGAGGTGGAAAGCCGCCGGGCTTTGTTCTTGTCTCTCTTCCAACCCAAAAGTCTTTTATCATTCCTGCCGCAGCCGTTCCACCACCGAGGCACGCTGGGCGGCCCGGCAGCTCAATACCGGGATCAGCACGCCCAGCGCCCCAAAGAGGGGCAGCACCAGCCCCACCGGCCAGAGGATAAACCGGTAGCTGAAAAACCAGATCAGCCGGTTGAGGGCGGAGCCCAAAAAAGGCGCGCTGCCGAGGATGAGGCAGAGGGCCAGGGCCAGCGCCCCGGCGGTGTAGAGCAGCCCTTCCATGGCCAGCATGGTCCGCAGCTGCCGGGTGGTCATTCCGATGGACTGGAGCACCGCCAGCTCCCGGCGGCGGGCGGTGATGCCGGTGAGGATGGCGTTTGCAAAGTTCAGCAGACCCACCAGCCCCACAATAAAGCTCAGCGCCCCGCCCAGCAGCAGGAACATATTTCGGGTCCCCTCAAATTCCCCGGCATAGGTGGCCTTGCTTTCGTAGTCAAACTGGGGGTTCACATTTTCGGTGTAATCCTGGAGAAATGCCTCCATGGCGGCGCCGGCTTCCTCGGTGGTGTCGAAGGCGTAGTACATCACATCGGCGGTGCCGGTGTCCCGGATGAAGGTCTCTGCCCCCATCACAAATTCGTCCGCCCCGTAGTACCGATAGCTGAGGGCAGAGGGCACCGTCACCAGGGCGGCTACCGTGTAGTCCACATCCCGGTACTTCACCGCCCGCTCTGCAAAGGCTGCTCCCTCGGGCACATTCTCCCATGGGCCATAGACCTCGCCGGTGGTGGGATCGTAGTACTCGAACTCCTCCACATACCGGATGGTCACCGTGTCCCCCAGTTTGGCCCAGTGGCTATTCATCTCCGGGTCGCCGTAGTCGTCC
>CALXGY010000193.1 GCA_944387955.1 uncultured Faecalibacterium sp.
ATGATTCGCCAGAAGTACCTGCGGATAGTGCCGCAAAGTAAAAAGTGACGCCAAGTGCGGTTGGCGTCACTCATTACGCGCCTTTAGGCGCTGCTGGTATTGTGGCCCCTATGGGGCCGTTCTGCAAACCCCACGTTCAACGTGGGGTTTTGATTATCTTCCTATCTTCTGGCAGCGCATCGGAATGCCGTCTGCCCTCGTCATAAGTCCCCCTCACCCCGGGAGGACAAACTCCTCATCCCCCTGCTCGGCGGCAAATTCCGCCAGACGGAGGGCCAGATCCTCGATGAGCTCCGGGTCCAGCTGGTCGGCGGCATCTTGGGGGGTGTGGGCGCGGCCCTGGGTCTGGGCCACCATCTCGTCGCAGCCAAAGCAGACCGACCCGCAGTTTTGGTAGGGGACAAAGCTCTGGTGGTCGCTGTTGTAGGAAAGACCCACCGGCACCACCTCGGCGGCCCAGGGCAGCGGCTCCAGCGCCGCGGCCAGAGCGTCCCCCCGCTCCTGGGGCATCAGCAGGATGGGGGTGTCCGCGAGGCCCACGCTGTCGATGTTGATAAAACTCACCGATTCATACTGTTCCGCCGCCCAGGCAGCGAAGGCGGCAGAGCCGTTCATCCCGTTTTCCTCACTGTTGAAGGCCACGAAGATCAGGTCGTTCTCAAGGCCTGGGTCCTGCTGCTGCACCATCGCGGCGATCCGCAGCAGGGCCGCCGTGCCCGAAGCGTTGTCCAGCGCCGAGGGGAAGACTAGGCTCCCGGTCATGCCGCTGCCGTCAAAGTGGGCCCCAAAGATCAGGGCATTTTTGCCCTCGCTGCCCCGGCGGACGGCGGCCACATTGCGCAGCGTCCCCTCCGAAAAGCCGGGGCCCATTTCCAGGCGCAGCACCGCGCCCTCCTCAAGACAGGAGGCAAAAGACCGGTCCAGCACCAGCATGCAGCCCGGATAGTTGACCATGAGGGTGATGACCTCCCCAGACTGGACCAGGTCGAGGCTGAGGGCAGCGCCGCCGGGGTTTTCCCTCAGCCAGGCCACGCCGCTGAGATAGTCGGGGGCGTAGTAGACGCCGCCCCCCTCCCGGCAGGCTTCCGGGTCATCGGAGACGGGCAGCTCCAGCTCCACCGCCTCCCTGGTCAGAGAGCAGAGAAAGTCCCGGCCTGCCTCCAGCACCAGCACCTCGCCTTCGGCGGTGGTGAGGGAGAGTTCCGGCGCGGCCTGAGCGGGCTGAAAAACCCGGCCCTCGTATTCCTGATACCAGTCCTCAAACAGCGGCTCCAGCCCCTGGGCCTCAAAGACCCCGGCGATGTACTCGGCGGCTTTCTGGTTGCCGGTGCTGCCGCTGACCCGCCCCTCCATCTCGGGAGAGGTCAGGGTCTCGAGGATCTCGGCCACCGTGGGCCCGGCGGGGGCTTGTTCGGCCGGTGTGCAGGCTGTCCCCGCCCCCAAAAGCAGGGCGGCGGCCAGCAGCAGGGCCGCAAATCGGTTGGATTTCATAGGGCGCCTCCTTTTTGAATGGGGTTTACTCTCCGGCCAGGTCCCGCAGTCCCGGCTTGCCGGGGCGGTGCTTGGCGGCCCAGAGCAGCAGGACCATCACGGCCAGAATACCGCCGCCCCAGGCCAAAAAGGTCCCCGGCTCCCAGCCGATGGTGCGGAAGTATTCCCCCGCATAACTCAAAGGGGTGTAGTCCAGCTCCACCCCGTCGGCGGCAAAGCGTTCCAGCGCCTGCCGCGCCCGCAGAAGGAACGAAGCGCCCACCACAGCCCATCCGGCGGTGAAGGCGACCCCCGCCCGCAGCGCCGCTTTGCCTGTCCTCCGGGCCAGAGCCCGGCGGCGGGAGAGGCCCAGCGCCCAGAGAATGCCCTGAGAGCGGCGCTCTCCCTGGGCCTCCAGCTGGAGGATGCTGGCCGAGAGGGCCAGCACGATGACCCCGATGCACAGGCAGGTCACGGTCATCATCACCAGATCCTGGCGGCTGGACTGGATATACGCGGCCTCATCCTGGCGGCGGCTGGAGAAAAGATGGCCGTATCGGCTGCTGAGCTGGGCCAGAGCCTGGTCGTGGGCAAAGGTCACGGTCGTGGGGTCCCCGGCAAACAGAACAGCGGTATACCCGAAGGCGCCGCCCGCTTCAAAGTACCGGCCCCAGCGGCTGCCCGGCTGCATCTGGGCCAGCAGGTTTTCCAGATACGCCTGGGAACAAACGATGGTATAGGGGGAGGAAAGAAGCAGGTTCCGTGTGAACACCGGCACCCGCTGGACCCTGGCCGCCGTGGCAGTCTGGGCGATCTGGGCCCCCATCTCGTCGTAATAGGTCAGGGTGACCTGCTCGGGCAAGGGCGGGTCCTTCAAAATCGGGTTCAGCTCCAGGTCCAGGGGCAGGGGGTCCTCCGGCAGGCAGTAGTAGACCAGTTCCCCTGCTTCAAAGGCTTCCGCATCTTCTCCGGGGTCCAGGAATTCGGTCCAGTCCTGCAGATCCAGCACATAGAGATTGACCATCTGCTCTTCAAATCCGGGAAAGGAGAGCCCCGCTTGCTGCACGCCGCCCACATAGGGCACCACTTCCAGCCGGGACATCCCGGGCAGGCTGACATAGGTTTCAGCCTGGGCGGGGGTGATGAGGGAACTCTGACAGTAGACCGAATAAAAGCTGCTTTCGGTCCGCACCTGGATCTGGTCAAGGGGCACCTGGGCTTCCAGAGCGGTCCAGAGGGTCAGCCCGGAAAAGACCCCCAGCAGCGCCACCAGCAGCACCTGCTGTCCCCGGCGCACCCAGCGGGCCCAGCGGCCCTGCAGCTGGATGCGGCCCACCAGGGGCAGACGCAGCAGCAGCGCCAGGGTCAGCAGCCGGGCCAGCGCCACCGCTCCGGCCCAGAGCAGCAGGATGCCTCCCAGCTCGGCAAAGGGCAGGGCAAAGTGGACCGGCAGGCTGCCCGCATAGACCACCAGTTCCAGCACCGCCCAGGTGCCTGCCGCCCCCAGAGGGATACCCAGCAGAACGGCAGGCAGCCAGACAAGGCCGGTCTCGGTCAGCAGCAGGGCGGTCAGCTGGCCCCGGCTGCCGCCAAGGCTGCGCAGGGTGGCAAGGCTGCGCAGGTCCTCCGGCAGCTGCATCAGATAGACGCAGAGGGCCGCCACCACCGTAACCAGGGCGATCATTTTCAGATAAAAGCGGTCGGTCTCCTGCTGCTCGATGACCATAAAAGCGGCGGGATTTGAGGAAGGGTAGGTATCCCGGCCGGGACGGTCAAAGATGGTCTCGAAGAGGTAGGCGCCCACTTCCTTGGCGCAGGCGTCCGCGGCCGCCGTCGGGCAGCCGATGAAATACTGAGGATAGGAATAGACCTCCTCTGCCCGCTGGGGGGCGGACTGGCGCGCGGCTTCCAGCACCTGCTCGGCCTCCTCGGGGGTCACCACTCCGCTGAGCAGCAGTTTTTGGTCCTGGTTCGTGCTCAGGGTCCAAAGGTCGCTGTATGCCCTGATCACGCCGCAGAGGGTATAGCTGCGGGTGACCGTGAGATATTCCTTTTGCGCGCTGAAGCGGCTGCCGCAGTCCACGGCGATCTGCACCTGGAAGGTCTGCCCCAGGGTGTAATCCAGCCCCAAAGCATCCAGCACCTTGGCCTCCAGCGCGATCTCGCCCTCAGCTTGCGGCCAGCGGCCATCCTCCATCCGCAGGCGGCCCAGCTCCAAATACCCTTCATCCATGGTGCCGAAGCCGAACTGCTTTCCTCCGGCCTCCAGGGTGCCGTAGCTGCGGGCGATCCCCACCTGCTCCACCCAGCGTTGTTCGGCCAGCCACTCTGCGTCCTGCTCAAGGCCCGAAGGAATGGCCAGCACCCATTCGCCGTACATATCCCTTGTCAGCTCCTGGCTGGTGCGGCTCATGCTGGCCACCAGGGAAACGCTCATCACCGCAAAGCCGAAGGAGATAAAAAGCACCAGAAAGATCAAAATGCTGCTGCGCTTTTTCCGCCGCACTCCCTCAAAGGCCAGGGCAAACAGTGTACGATCCATTCCCACGTCCTCCTTTTCTGCAAAAATCCGACCGATATTTACAAAATGTTGATTGTTAACAGTATATCATAGAAAGAGGGCGGGAGGAAATATCGTTTGGTGTTTTTGGCCCTTTCCACAAAATGGATGCAAAAAAACCGTGGTTCTGCTTTATGGAAATTGGAATATGCAGATGATATAGTGAAAATCAAAGGTTTTATGCACAGGAGGGA
>CALXGY010000194.1 GCA_944387955.1 uncultured Faecalibacterium sp.
GCGTGGATGCCCTCCACGATGCAGACGCCCCCGGCCAGGTCGATGGTCTCGGTCTCCTCCGAGCGGCGCTCATGGATAAAGTCGTAGATGGGCAGCACCGTGCGCCCGGTGCTGGACAGTTCCCCCAGACACTGGTTGATCAGCGGCATATCCAGCGTATCGGGGTTTTCATAATCCAGGGTCCCGTCCGGCATCAGAGGATAATATTCCGCCCCGAGGAAGAAATTATCCAGACTGATGACCTGGGCCGGGATTCCCAGCTCCTTGAGCTCCCGGGCCACCCCGTGGGAGGTGGTGGTCTTGCCGCTGGCAGAAGGGCCGGTGAGCATCACGATCTTTGCGCCGGAGGCGCGGATCTTCTCGGCCGCATAGTGCAGCCGGTCGTGGTAGCTCTGCTCAGAGTACTCCACCAGCTCCTTCGGGCTCAGAGCTGCCACATTGTACAGCCCCACTTCCACCAGACGTTTCGGCACCCATATCATAATCATAGAATTCGGCCACTCCTTTTTTACGTTCCAGCACCTGGTCAAACCGCTGGATGTACTCGTTGGGATATTTGAAATTGAAGATGCGCTGCATCCGCTTGCCGCCGTCGGCCACCAGCTTGGTGCTGCCGCCCGCTCCGGCGGAGAGGATGGTCTGGACCTCCTCCATGATGTAAATGTTGTAATACCCCTCGTGGCCCGGCTTGCACCAGCCCACATTCTCCAGATTTTGGAGTGTATTCTTCTGCCGATAGAGATAGTACGGCTGGTAGCCCGCCTCGGCCAGCAGGACGCAGCGCTCCAGCATGGCCGCGACGTCTGCATAGTCGTTGTCCTGCTGGTCCTCCATGACGATGCGGGAGGCGCGCTTGAGGGTCAGGGTGTGCACCGTAATGTTCTCAGGGTCAAGGGCGATGGCCTGCCGCAGACTGTGCTCGAACCCCTCCACCGTATCCCCGGGCAGGCCGGCGATCAGGTCCATGTTGATGTCGGTGTGCCCTGCGGCTCGGGCCTGGGCGTAGCAGTCCAGGATGTCCTGGGCCGAGTGGCGGCGGCCGATCCGGGCCAGCACCTCATCCGAGAAGGTCTGAGGGTTGATGGAGATGCGGGTGGCCCCGTACTCCCGGATCACCGCCAGCTTCTCGGCGTCGGTGCAGTCCGGCCGCCCGGCCTCCACCGTGTATTCCTGCACCTTCGTCAGGTCAAAGCACTCCCGCACCGTGCCCATCAGCTGCCGCAGCTGGTCTGCCGAGAGGCTGGTGGGGGTGCCGCCGCCGATGTAGATGCTCTGGAGATGGAGCCCCGCCTTTTCGGCCTGCTCCCGGATGGCCTGCACCTCCCGGCACAGGCAGTCCACATAGGGCTGCACCAGCTTGCGGTCCCGGTCCAGATTGCAGCTGACAAAACTGCAATAGCTGCACCGGGAGGGGCAGAAGGGAATGCCGATGTAGAGGCTGTATGCTCCGGGGGCGCTGCCCTTTTTCAGGATGGGTTCCTGGAGGTTGGCAATCTGCTTTGCCATGGCGTACTTTTCCTCCGAGCAGTCGAACCGGCCCAGGAAATACTGGTCGATCTGCTCCTCGGTCCAGCCGGCGGCGCGCTTGTCGTGGATGAGGCGCACCGGGCGCACCCCGGTCATCTTGCCCCAGGGCGGCCTCAGCCCGGTCCAGCCCCGCAGCAGCTCGTAGGTCAGGCTGGCCAGCGCGAACTCCGGAGTCTCAGCTTCCGGCAAGGGGGCCTGGGCCGTCCGGCTTTTGCCTGCCTGGCGCACCATGGCCCAGAGGCCATTTTCCTGCTTTTCGGCCCAGACGCAATCCTCCTCCCCGTCGGGCGGGGTGAGGGTGAGGGGGGCCATGGGATAAAACAGCCGCACCAGATGCTCCACCTCATAGCCGGAGGGCAGGCCGTTGATATAAATTTTCATGCTTGTGATCCTTTATCGGTTTGCGTCCTTGCACGCGTGTTTGATATACCAGTTGTTGTCCAGCTCCCAGCCGAAATGAGAGAATTCCCCATGTCCAGGCAGCAGCTGCGCCTCCCGGGAGATGGGCAGCCCGGCCAGCTTGCGCAGGGACTCGTCCATCTGCCGGGTATCCCCGCCGGGAAGATCGGTGCGACCGATGCTGCCCTGAAAGACGGTGTCCCCGGTAAACAGCAGCCCTTCACAGAGCAGGCAGACGCTGCCCTGGGTATGGCCGGGGGTGTGCCAGACCGTGAACTTCAGCTCATCCAGCCCAATTTCGCCCCCTTCTTCGTAGCCGCTGTCCGCCTGGGAGAGGGGGAACAGCTGGTTTTCCAGCAGGTCGGCCTGCTCACAATAGAGCTTTGCGCCCCACTTCTTGCGCAGTGCTTCGGCCGAGCCCACATGGTCGTAGTGGCCGTGGGTGCACAGGATCAGCGAGAGGGTCGCGCCCTGCTGGGCCAGGGCCTTCTCGTACTCCTGGGCCGGGGCGGCAGGGTCGATGACAACCCCATGGCCCGCATCCGAGATCAGCAGGAAGGTGTTGGTATACAGCGGCGCGGCGCCCGGGATATGAAAAGCCTGCATAGAATTTCTCCTTTGCTCGGAAGCGCCCTCAGGCCTGCTTCCACTCGTCGGTGTCCATCACGATGGTACAGGGGCCCTCGTTGACCAGAGACAGCTGCATGTCTGCGCCGAACTCCCCATGCTGGATCTGCTTGAGGCCCTGCTTTTCCATCTCGGTCAGAAAAAGCTCGTAGGCGTCCACCGACAGCGGGGGCTTGGCCGCCCGGATGAAGCTGGGGCGCATCCCCTTGTGGGTGTCGCCGTAGAGGGTAAACTGGGAGACCACCAGCGCCGAATACCCAAGATCCCGGGCGCTGAGATTGAGTTTGCCCTCCTGATCCGGAAAAATCCGCAGTCCCGCGCATTTTTCGGCCAGACGGGGCACAATGGCCAGGGTGTCGGTGTCCCGGACCCCCAGCAGAATGACCAGCCCCGGGCCGATGCAGCGGGGCTCGCCTCCATTGACCCGCACGCTGGCACAGGAGACAGCCTGTATCACAGCTCGCATAAATTAGCTCCTTGTTACCTTCAGAACATCCTTCACCTTGGCGATGCGGGCCACCACCCGGTTCAGATGTTCGGTGTTGTTGATGCCGATGGTCAGGTTGACCACTGCGCAGCCGTTTTCGGCCTGGCGGGCGTTCATGCCGTAGATGGGCACCCGCATCTCGGACAAGATCTGCAGAACGTCCTTCAGCAGATCGTTGCGGTCCAGCGCAAGGATCTCAACGCCCGCCTTGTAGCTGTCCTTGACGCTGTCGGCCCAGTAGGCCTTGACCCAGCGGGGGGCGTTGGCGGGGTCCCGCATGCTGGAAGAGACGTTGACGCACTCCTGCTTGTGGATCGAAACGCCGAAGCCCCGGGTGATGAATCCGATGATGGGGTCGCCGGGCAGCGGATTGCAGCACTTGGCGAACTTGATGGGGGTGTTGTCGAACCCTTCCACCACCACGCCGTCGGTGGCGTGGACCCGTCTCAGATCCACCTTGGGCAGCTCCATGACCTTGGCTTCCGCCTCCTGAGCTGCCTTCAGTTTCTGGTACTCTTCCTTGAACTTGGGCATGCAGTTGGCCACGGTCATACCGCCGTAGCCGATGGCCGCATAAAGGTCCTCGGCGGTATTCTGGCGCATCCGGCGGCAGCAGCTGCCCACAAATTCATCCAGCTTGTCATCCGGCAGGAAGATGTTCTCCCGCCGCAGCTCCTTGGCCAGAGCGTCCCGGCCCTCGGTGATGTTCTCCTCCCGGCGCATCTTCTTGAACCAGTTGCGGATCTTGCTCTTGGCCTCGCTGGTGCGCACGATCTTGAGCCAGTCGCGGCTGGGGCCCTTGTCCGCCGGACCCAGCAAAATCTCGATGATCTCGCCGGTTGCCACCACATGATCGATGGAGACCATGCGGTTGTTGACCTTGCAGCCCACCATCCGGTTGCCCACCGCCGAGTGGATGGCATAGGCAAAATCAATGCAGGTGGCGCCTGCCGGAAGGTTGATAACGTCTCCCTTGGGGGTAAAAGCGAATACCTCCTCGGGCAGAAGGTCGCTCTTGAGGTCCCGCAGAAGGTTGGCCGACTCCTCCGAGACCCGCTGGTTCTCCAAAAGCTGGCGCACCCAGGCCAGACGGTCGTCCAGCTTGTCGTGGCCGCCCAGGCCCTCCTTGTACTTCCAGTGAGCGGCGACGCCGTATTCGGCCTGCTCGTCCATCTGGCGGGTGCGGATCTGCACCTCAAAGGGGATGCCCTCGTGGCCGATGACCGTGGTGTGCAGGCTCTGGTAGCCGTTGGGCTTGGGGGTGGAGATATAATCCTTGAACCGGTTGGGCAGCGGGTGGTACATATCGTGGATCAGGCCCAGGGCGCTGTAACACTCCGCCAGGGTATCCAGGATGATCCGCACCGCGTACACGTCGTAGATCTCATCAAAAGCTTTGTTCTGCACATACATCTTGCGATAGATGCCGTAGATGCTCTTGACCCGGCGCTTCATGGTGGCGCCGTGGATGCCGTTTTCCTCCATCCGCTGTTCAATGCGGCCCGAAACCTTGGCCAGGAATTCCTCCCCGGCCCGCTCGCTCAGCAGACGGCTGATCTCGTTGTAGCCCACCGGGTCGAGATAATGCAGGCTGCGGTCCTCCAGCTCCTCCTTGACGTTGAGGATGCCCAGACGGTTGGCGATGGGGGCGTATACCTCCATGGTCTCCCGGGCCTTGTCCCGGCGCTTCTGCTCGGGCCAGGCGTCGCCGGTGCGCATATTGTGGAGCCGGTCGCACAGCTTGATGATCA
>CALXGY010000195.1 GCA_944387955.1 uncultured Faecalibacterium sp.
CGCACCCCCATGGCCCGGCAGACGTCGGTCATCAGGGACCACATCAGCGAATTCCAGGGGGCCACCGCTCCCTGGTCGATGGAAAGGGACTCGTCCGGCACCAGGGTACTTTCGTCCACCGCCCGCACGATGCCGGTGCCGCCGCAGAGGGTGCAGGCTCCCTCGCTGTTGAAGGAAAAGCTCTCGGCGCTGGGCCCGTCGAACACCGCCCCGCACACAGGGCAGCAAAGCGGCCTGCCCGCCGCCGTATTCATGGAGGGCGGCACCAGGTGGCCGCTTGGGCAGCGGTGGCTGGCCAGCCGGGAGAACATCAGCCGCAGCGGGTTCAGCAGCTCGGTGGAGGTGCCGAAGGTGCTTCGGATGCCGGGCACCGCGGGCCGCTGGTGCAGAGCCACCGCCGCCGGGATGTACTCCACCCGATCCACCTTTGCCTGTGCCGCCTGGGTCATCCGGCGGCGGGTATAGGCGGACAGCGCCTCCAGATACCGCCGGGAGCCCTCGGCGTAGAGGATGCCCAGCGCCAGCGAGGATTTGCCCGAGCCGGACACCCCCGCCACCCCCACCAGCCTGCCCAGCGGGATATCCAGGTCGATGTTTTTCAGGTTGTGCACCCGCCCGCCCCGTATTTCGATGTGATCCGCCATAACTGCGCCTTCCTTTCGCTTTGTTCTGGCTTCTATTATAGCAGACCTGCAGGGTTTCGGACATATCATAATAGAACAGACGGGAGCTCCGGCTTTTCTGCGGAAGCTCCCGTCTGTCTTTTTCAATGTTTATTCTCAGCCCTGAATCTGCTGCTGCAGTTCCTGAACAAAGCGGCTCAGGTGGAAGCCGTCGCAGACCGCATGGTGGACCTGAACGGCCAGCGGGAGCACAAAGCGCCCCTCCTGCTCGCGGTATCTCCCGATGGTGAAGATCGGCAGCAGATACTCATACCCCTTTTGCAGGTTCAGGTTGAACCCCTCAAAGCTGGTCCAGGGAATCATGGACACATTGAACAGGTTTTCCGGGGGATTGGGCTTTGCCATCATGCCCGGATTCTTCCCGTAAAGGAGCAGGTCCCGCTCATACCCAGCGCAGAAGGCCGCACGGTCCTCACTGTATTCGGTCCAGAGGATGGAGAAGGTCTCGGTCTCCGGGTGGAACACGGTGTAGGAGGGGATCATCTCGCTGTAAACTCCCAGCTCGCCCCGGCTGTTGAGGGCAGTCCGGAACTCGGGGTGCTGGTTCACCACCGCCGTCAGACTGTGCAGCAGGACAGGATACAGCTTTTGCCCGCTCTGCCGGACGGCGGTCACATCCAGGCTGACCGTCATGCTGTATGTACAGGGCACGCTGGAAAAGTAGTGTTCAAAATATTCCTTTCGCGTCCAGTCTGCGCGGTCGATCTTCACAAACTCCATTCGGCCGTCTCCTCTGCCCTCAGGCCAGGGAGCCCATGGGGTCCCAGGGGGCCAGCTCCACCGGCTCGGCGGTCAGGGCCTGCCGGCGCTCTTCGCTGAGGAAGCGCTTGTTCACCACCGCCTGGTAGACGAACTGGTCAAACCAGGCGTCACTGGCCACAAAGTAGCCCTTGCGGCCGGCGTTCTCACCCCAGCTGTTCTCGATCTTCCAGCGGTTGGGCTTGCCGTTCTCGTCCAGGTTGACCCCGCACAGGACCATGGCGTGGTTCATGGCGCTGTCCCGGTAGTCCAGCCGCTCTTCCTTGGTCATCTCCAGATCCATGCCGCCCAGCACCTCGCCGTAGATAAAGCAGTCGGGGTCCCAGATGCCGCCGTCCCGGCTGCCGAACTTGCCGCAGTCGCTGCCGAACCAGACCGGCTCCCCCGCCTTGAGCTGGGCGATGACCAGCCCTTTCAGCTCCTCCATGGGCAGGTTCAGGTGGCAGACCGAGCCCTCCACCACGTTGCCCAGGTACTTGACCGTGTAGGTCTTGCCGAAGGGTTTGTCCTGGGTGGGGGCGTGAATGACGCTGACGTAGTCCTCCAGCGCAAGACCGATGTACTTTTCATAGAAGGTATGGGGGGTCAGGCCGCGGTCCACATGGTAGACCCCGTCCTTGTCGGTGTACTCGAAGTCGAATTTGTCCACCGGGCGGCCGAAGCAGATGCACAGGGCCTTGAACAGCTCGGCCAGCATCTCGTCCTTGCGGGCGGCGGTGTCTCCGCCTTCGGCGGCCAGAGCCCGCAGCTCGGCGGCGTCCTTGCGCAGCTTGGTGTTCACCAGCCGCATCAGCTCGGCGGTGCCGCAGGACTGCTCGGTTTCAGGCATCACCGAGGCGGGCACGATGCCGTACTTCTTGACGATGTCCACCATCATATCCCACTGGCCGCCGTCGTTGATGCCCCCCAGCACCCAGTCCAGGGTGCGGTCGGCCACCGGCAGCCCGGCGCAGTCCAGCACGCTCTCCAAAAAGAAGTTGATCTTCTCGAACTTATCCCAGAAGCCCAGCCAGTTGCCGGACAGCTCGAACTTGTCCAGATTGCACTTTTCAGCCACGATCTCCCGCATCACGTTCATGGAGGCGAAGAGCCAGCAGCGGCCGCTCTTCTGCTGGGCGGTGATGCCCCGGGTCTTGACCTCCACCGAGAAGGTGCTGTTCAGCCTGGCCTCCGCCACGGGGTCCAGCGCCAGCTTGCTCAGGGGGTTGTGGGCGGCAGCGGCGGTGAGGACCCGGGCCTGCCGGTCGGCGTCGTAGCTCGCCTTGAAGGCGGCGATCATCTCGGGGGTGATGGGTCTTGCATTCTTCATCGTTTTACATCTCCTTGTTTTTACTTTCCTGCTCATCCAACTGTAATCCTACACTTTGCAGCCGGGGTTGTCAATGCCTCCCCGGCAGGGCCCTTGCGGAGCAAGAGCAAAGCCCCCGCCAAAAAGGCGGGGGCTTCGGTTCATGTTTCAGCGGCGGAAAAATGCAAGGCCTTTCCCGGGGCTGTTTTCAGGGGCTGCGGGTGCAGCCGGGTTTGGTTTTTGTTCAGTGCTGAGAGCCGAACCGTGCGTGACGGCCCTTGCGGTCGAAGAAGCTCATAACCGCCAGCGCCATGCCGGAGAGGGCCGCCATCAGGCCAAAGACGCCGGACTCGTCGCCGGTCTTGGGAGCGCCGGAGAGGGCCACATCATCGTCGCCGATCTCAGCAAGGGACTCGTCCACCACCGGTGCATCAGAGAGGGGAGTCTCCTCCTCTTCGATCTCCTCGGGAGCTACGGCCAGCGGGGTCTCCTCTTCAGGGAGTTCTTCCTCGGTGGGAACCTCGGTGAGGATCAGCTCCAGCCCGTCATCCGGATCGGGATTGGGCGTGACGATCTCTTCGCCGCCGCTGCCGCCGGTGGGAGTGTAGAACTGCAGCCAGTTGTAGGTGCTCAGGTTGCTGCCCTCTGCCTTTCCGGTGACCACAAACTTCAGGGTCAAGTTTTCTGCTTCAGCAGCGTTATAGTTGGGATCGCTCTGTACCTGCTTGCCATCGTAGGCGGGTTCTTCATTCTCATTTGCCGCTGCATTGACGATGGTGTAGGTGCCGGGGGCGAGATTGACCGCGAAGGAGTCGTAGAGGAACTTTCCCTCCTCATCGTATGTGAGGGTAAAGGTGTAGACAACCTTGCCATTTTCGTCCCGAATCTCGAAAGTTGCATCCTGTTCCTTGTACAGGCCGTTGCTGTCCTCGACGTTCAGTTCCTCCAGGAACTTGCCATTGAGGATGGAGGCGGTGACCCCTGCCACGTCGGCGCGGGTGTCGATGGCAAAGAAGGTTTCTGCTGGTTCATCACCTGTTGCCAGCTTGGAATCGCCCATGGCATAAAGCTTTACGCCGTCTTTAATAATGATGCTGCCCAGGTCTCCCGTCGGAAGGACTTTACCATATCCAATACCGGAAGCTTCCTTGCCCGATTTCGCGGTGATGTTGCCGCCGGTGATCTCGATGGTGCCAAAATTTCCTGCATATCCAGCTCCAATGCCAGCTCCCCATGTACCGCCGGTAGCTTCAACACTGGTTTCATCGCCGCTGATCTCGATATTGGATGCCGTGCCTTTCTGACCTGCTCCAATACCTGCTCCGGTCGATCCACCTTTTGCAATTATGTGACCGCCGCGAATAAGAATGTTTTCCGATACCGAATTAGAATAGCCGCTGCCAATACCTGCTGCTTGCGATCCACCCTCTGCTGTTACACTGCCACCGCTGATCTCGATTCGTTCGACTACGTTCCTATATCCTGTTCCAATGCCGGCACCATATTTTCCACCAGTTGCGTCTACCTTGCCACCGCTGATTTCAATGCTACCAATTACTTTTGCACCTTTTGCATCATGGTCATTGCGGCCGCCGCCAATACCAGC
>CALXGY010000196.1 GCA_944387955.1 uncultured Faecalibacterium sp.
TCATCCGTCAGTATATCCGGGAAAACGGCCAGGACCTGCGGGTGCAGGACGACGAACACCCGGTGCCCGCCCTGCGGGACCGCACCAAGGACAACACCGCCATCGGCCGCAAGGTGTCGGGGTAAAATCATATAGCAAATGCCCCCCGAAGGGCCGGAGTGATTTTCCGGTTTCCTTCAGGGGGCATTTTTGCGAAATGTTCAGCAGTGCCCTTTCAGTGCCGCCGCGCCGGGATACACCGCCACGTCTCCCAGCGCATCCTCGATTCGCAGCAGGCGGTTGTACTTGGCCACCCGCTCCGAGCGGCAGGGAGCGCCGGTCTTGATCTGGCAGGTATTCAGCCCCACCGCCAGGTCTGCGATGGTGGTGTCCTCGGTCTCCCCCGAGCGGTGGGAGGCGATGGCTCCATAGCCGGACTGCTGGGCCAGCCGCACCGCCTCCATGGTCTCGGTGAGGGTACCTACCTGGTTGGGCTTGATGAGAATGGCGTTTCCGGCCTTCTGCTGGATGCCGCAGGCCAGCCGCTGGGCGTTGGTCACAAAGAGGTCGTCCCCCACCAGCTGCACCCGCTGCCCCAGGGTCCGGGTCAGCTCCTTCCAGCCGGCCCAGTCCTCTTCGTCCAGCCCATCCTCGATGGAGCAGATGGGGTACTGCTCGGTCAGAGCCTTCCGGTGGTCGATGAGTTGGGCGGAGGTGTATTCGGCGCCGGATTTGGGCAGGCGGTAATGCCCGGGGCCCTTGTCCGGCTGCTTCCACTCCGAAGCCGCGGCGTCCAGACCCAGCAGGATATCCGCTCCCGGCCGGTAGCCCGCCCGCTGGATGGCCTCCAGCAGCAGCTCCAGCGCCTCGGTGTCCCCGCTGAGATCCGGCGCAAATCCGCCCTCGTCCCCCACAGCGGTGGAAAGCCCCCGCTCCTTGAGGCACCCGGCCAGGGAGTGGTAGACCTCGGCCCCCATCCGCAGCGCCTCAGAGAACCGCGCAGCCCCCACCGGCAGGATCATGAATTCCTGGGTGTCCAGGGTGTTGGCGGCGTGGGCTCCGCCGTTGAGAATGTTCATCATGGGCACCGGCAGGCAGACCCCATTCGCCCCGCCCAAAAACCGGAAGAGGGGAATTCCCAGCCCGGCCGCCGCCGCCCGGTGCACCGCAATGGAGACCGCCAGCAGCGCGTTTGCCCCAAGCCTTGAGCGGTCGGGGGTGCCGTCCGCCTCGATCATGACCCGGTCGATGCGGGCCGGGTCGGTGACCTCCATCCCCTGCAAAAGAGGGGAGAGGGTCTTTTGGATCTGCCCGGCGGCCCGCAGCACCCCCTTGCCCTGGTGGCGGGCGGGGTCGCCGTCCCGCAGTTCCAGCGCCTCGTGGGTGCCGGTGGAAGCCCCGCTGGGCACACAGCCCCGGGCGGTGATCCCCCCGGTCAGGGTCACCTCGGCCTCCAGGGTGGGGCGGCCCCGGGAGTCCAGGATCTCCCGCCCGCGGATCTCTTTGATGCAAAGTTCCTTTTTCATAGAGAAACCTCCTGTCCGTCTTGCAAAAACCGAGGCAGGAAGCCCCGGCACTGCCTTTAGAATGGACGCTGCGGCGTCGGGTTATGCGCGGACAGACGATTTTTCACCAGGATTTCCCTCTGGTTTTTGCCGCGGATACGCGCAAAAAGGCCTTTTGTTTTAGTCCAAGGCATGGTACAATAGGCCCAACCTCTTTTCAGACTCCGCGGCAGGATCTGGGAGGCAATGCAATTTTTAGGGGCCGCCGGACGTATCCAATATGAAGGCCCATCGAGCTTCGGAAAGGAGCCGGTAAAGGAGCGACAGGAATATGGGGCAGTTGAAACGAGACGAGATCTTTGCTTTAGCGGTAGAGCGGTACAGCGATGCGGTGTATCGTGCGGCGATGCACAATACCAGCAACGCGGCCGACGCTGAGGATGTGGTTCAGGACGTGTACGAGCGGCTTTTGCGGCACGGCGGCAGCTTTGAGAGCGCGGAACATCTCAAGGCCTGGCTGCTGCGGGTGGCGATCAACCGCTGCCACGATCTGACCCGGGCAGCCTGCCAGAAAAATACCGAGCTGGATGAGAACCTGCCCGCCCCGGAACAGTCCATGGATGGCAGCGTGCTGGATGCAGTGCGCGCTCTGCCCGAAAATTACCGCAACGCCGTCTACCTGCACTACTATGAGGGCTACACCGCTGCGGAGGTGGGCCGCATCCTGGGAGCACCCACCAATACAGTGCTCAGCTGGCTGCGGCGGGCCCGGGCCCAGTTACATACGATGCTGAAGGAGGAGATCGAGGATGAGGTGGTATGAATACAAGATGGAGGTGGACAGCCTCCAGGCTTCCGACCAGCTCAAGGAGCGGCTGCGGGAGATGCAGCCGCAGCAGGAGGAAGAAGCGCCGCCCAAACCGCAGCGGCGTCTCCCGGCGCTGCACTTCCCGGTGCGGCGGGCGGCAGGCTTAGCGGCTTGCTTTTTGCTGGGAGCGTTTGCATGGGGGACGGTGGGCAGTTCGCTGACCGGCCTCGGCGGTGCGTCCATATCCGCACGGAGCAGTGAGAAGATGGCGTCCATCTATGCCGTTGCCGCGCCCGAAGCGGCCCCGGCGGCGGCTGCGGATGCCCTCGGCGCCACCAATGACGGCGCGGCGATGCTGTCCGGCTCGGACCTGACCCGCTCGATGGAGCAGAGGGAGGCGGCAGGAGCCAAGATCATCTACACCGCCCGTCTGGAGCTGGAGAGCAAGAACTACGACGAGACCCGCGCCGCCCTGACCCAGGCGCTGGAGCAGGCAGGCGGCTATATGGAATCCTGCCAGGAGTACAGCTACGACGGCAGCGCCCGCAGCCTGGAAATGACCCTGCGGGTGCCTGAGGACCAGTACGACGCCTTCCTGACCGAAGCAGGTCAGACCGGCAACCTCACCAGCCGCAGCGAAGAGGCTGAGGACATCACCGCCCAGTACATGGATCTGGCAGCCCGGCTGGAAAATCTGGAATCCCAGCGCGCCCGGCTGCTGGAGCTGCAGGCAGAGGCGGAGACCCTCAGCGACCTTTTGGAGATCGAGTCGGCTTTGTCGGATGTGCAGTACCAGCTGGAAAGCTGGCAGAGCCAGATGAACTGGTACAACGACCAGGTGGAGATGTGCACCGTGGTCATTGGCCTGCAGGAGGTTAAGGTCTACACCCCGGCGGCACAGCAGAGCTTCGGTGAGCGGGTGACAAACGCCCTGACCCAGGGCTGGACCGGCTTCTGGGAGGGCTGCCAGGATCTGCTGCTCTGGATCGCAGGGGTCTGGCCGGTGATCCTGATTCTCTGTGTTGTGGGTGGCGGTTTTGTTCTGGTGAAACGCCGCTCTGCCAAGGGCAAAAAGTAAGCAGCTTTTATAAAATCAAATTGTAAAATCAAAACAGGCAGCCGCCCCGGCAAAAAAAGGGTGCGGCTGCCTGTTTTTCAGCTTACAGAGCGGCGGTCTGCCGGTCCATCCTCTTGAGCTGCCCGAGATATTGCAGCAGGAAGGGCAAGGAGATGCAGAAGGTGAGAAGGTCGGCGATGGGCTGGGCCGCCTCGATGCCCAAAACGCCCCAGATTTGAGGCAGGGTCAGGATCAGCGGAATAAAACAGAGCCCCTGGCGGCAGCAGGACAAAAAGGTGGCCCGCCCCGCCTTGCCGATGCTCTGAAACAGCATATTGGTGCTGACGATCACCGGCTGCAAAAGCATGGCCAGGCACTGGTAGCGCAGCGCAGGCAGGGCAATCTCCAGCACCGCTGGGTCGTTCCGGAACAGCCGGATCAGCGCCGCGCCGTTCCACCAGCACAGCGAGCTGATGAGGAAGATGAAGATCGCCCCGGCCCCGATGGTGAACAGGCAGGCCTCCCGCACCCGGCCATACCGCCGGGCGCCGTAGTTGAACCCGGCCACCGGCTGGAAGCCCTGGCCAATGCCCAGCGATACCGAGAGAATGAACATAAAGATGCGGGAAACGGTGCTCATGGCCGCCACAGCCGCGTCGCCGTAGCTGCGGGCCGCGATGTTCAGCAGCATGCTGGCGATGCTGGCCAGGCCCTGACGGCCGAAGCTGGGGAACCCTACCGTAAAGATCTGGACAAAGTCCTTCGGCTGGCGGCTGAAGGCCCGGAAGCTCAGATGGCTGACCGTCTTGCCCCGCAGGAACATGCTCAGCAGGATGAAAAAGCTCACCACCTGGCTCAATGCGGTGGCAAGGCCCGCTCCGCCGGTGCCCATGCGGAACCCGAAGATCATGATGGGGTCCAGCACCATATTCAGCACACCGCCGGTCACAAGGCCGATCATGGCAAAGTTGGCCTTGCCCTCATACCGCAGGATGTTGTTGAGCACCAGGCTGGCCATCATGGGGGCGGCGGCCAGCAGAATATAAAAGGCGTAGTCCCGGGCGTGGGGCAGGATGGTCTCGGTGCTGCCCAAAAGCCGCATCAGCGGGGTCAGGGCGGCCAGGCCGCCCACCGTGAGCACCCCGCCGAAGAGCAGGGAGGTGAAAAAGCTGGTGGAGGCGAACCGGGAGGCAGAATCGGTATCCTGCTGGCCCAGGCTGCGGCTGATGGTGCTGCCGGAGCCGTGCCCCAGCATGAACCCCAGCGCCTGGATAATGGCCATCAGGCTGGAGACCACCCCCACCGCACCTGAAGCACTGGTGGACAGCTGCCCTACAAAAAAGGTGTCGGCGAGGTTGTAGATGCTGGTGATGAGCATGCTCAGCACGGTAGGGCCTGCCAGAGACAGGATCAGCTTGGGGATAGGAGTCTCCACCATCCGGGCGAACTGGGTGCGGGCATCGGCTTGTTCTTTCACCACAAAAACCTCTTTTCCATTCATTTTTCAAGGACCGGGCCGGAGAGAAAAAAGGTTTGTCCACCAGCCGGAAATCGTTTGCTTACGAACATTATACAGCTTTTTCCGCGGATTGTCGATGGGCGGAAAAGACCGGATTTAGCCGACAGTGGGTGATAAAATCCGGCCTCAGAGACAAAATGTGGAAGATGAACTTGTGTATTATGTGCAAAACAACAAAGGAAACAACAGATGCTTGTGAAAAATTACGATGGGTGGTATAATTCAAATAATTCCAGCGAGTATTTACTGCATGAATACACGAAAATCCAAATGTGTGGAGGAAATAAAATGAAAGATATGAAACAGACCGTCATCCAGGCGGGTCTTTATTATACCATCGCCAGCCTTTCCGGCAGCGTCATCGAGGCAGTGGAGCCCACCGAGAGCACCCCGGGCCTGCGGCTGAGCCGCTACCAGCACAAGCCCAGCCAGGAGTGGAGCTTCGAGCGGGCCGGAGAGGGCATCTACCGCATCCGCAACCGTGAAAACAGCAAGGTCATCGACCTGATGATGGCCGGCACCGCCAACGGCACCTGGCTGCACCTGTGGGAAGACGTGGGCGGCAGCTCCCAGATGTGGGCGGTGGAGCCCACCAACGAGGGCACTGTGCTGCTGCGCTCCCACTGGGCCAGCGGCCGCTGCGTGGACACCATCGGCATCGGCACCCCCGACGGGGCCGGGCTGCAGGTCTGGCAGGAGACCGGGGAGCCGGATCAGAAATGGGTGATCACCGAGGTGGCAGGCCAGAAGGCCGCCGCCCCGGAGCAGGCCCCCGCAGAGCAGGTCCCTGCCGAGAACGCCCCCGCAGAGGAAGCTGCTGTGGAGGCCCCCGCCGCAGAGCAGGCTCCCGCTGCTGAGAAAGCAGAG
>CALXGY010000197.1 GCA_944387955.1 uncultured Faecalibacterium sp.
AGCGCAGACGGGGCGGTGATCCGTCCGGACTGGCGGGGAGACGGTCTGCAGCGCATCCTGCTGCAAACGGGGCTCCGGCAGCTGCGGCCCGGGATCGTGGGAATTGGAGCAACGGTCAGTCCGGACAATCGGTATAGTCTCGATAATGCTCTTGCCGAGGGGTTTGAAATCGTTTGCCGCCGCCCGATGTACGGCGGCTTTGACCGTTTTTTGCTGCGCAAGCTGCTTTGATCTATAAAATGCAGAGAGCCGGGCTCCGCAAATGGAGCCCGGCTCTCTGTACATGACTGATTTTGCTTAGTTCAGATCCTCTCCATTGGAACGGATGCACTTTTGATACCAATAGAAGGAGTCCTTGCGGCTACGGGACAGGGTACCGTGGCCCGCGTCGTCCTGATCCACATAGATCACACCATAGCGCTTGCTCATCTCCATGGAACCGCAGGACACAAGGTCGATGAATCCCCACATGGTATATCCAATCAGATCCACGCCGTCCCGTACGGCTTCCTTCATCTGCTCTATATGAGCTTTGAGATAGTCAATCCGGTAGGGGTCATGGATGGAACCGTCCGCCTCAACTACATCCTTTGCACCCAGACCGTTTTCGGCGATGAAGACCGGCAGCTGATAGCGGTCGTAGACCTGATTCAGGGTGATGCGCAGCCCGATGGGGTCCTTCTGCCAACCCCACTCACTGGTCTCCAGGTAGGGGTTCTTGTTGGCCATGATCAGGTTGCCGCTGGTCTTCTCCCACCCCTGTTCGGTGGTGGAAACCTGGGAGAAGTAGTAAGAAAAGGAGACAAAGTCGATGGTGTTTTCCCGCAGGATTTCCTCGTCGCCCGGCTCCATTTGAATCCGGATGCCTTCGGCCTCAAAATAGCGCTCCATATAGGCGGGATAGTGGCCGCGGGCCATCACATCCAGATAAAACCAGTTGGAGTACTGGTCGTCCAGAATCATCTGCATCACGTCCTGAGGCTTGCAGGTGGCGGGGTAGGTGGTGAACCGGGCGATCATGCCGCCGATCTTGCTGCCGGGCAGAATCTCATGCCCCAGCTTGACGGTCAGAGCGTTGGCAATAAACTGATTGTGCAGACACTGAAAAATTGCGTTGTTGTAGTCCTTTTCCTGATCCTCAATGAGGCAGACTCCATTGAAAGGATTGAATTTGCCTGCGTTGAACTCGTTGAAGGGCAGCCAGTAATCCACCCGGTCGCCCAGCCGTTCAAAGAGGGTGCGCACATAGCGCAGGTAGCACTCCACCGTTTTGCGGCTCTTCCATCCGCCGTATTCGGTCACCAGATGTACCGGGATGTTGTAGTGCAGTATGGTGGCAAATACCTTGATGCCGCGGCGATGGCATTCGTCGAACAGATCGATGTAAAAGCGCAGCCCCTCTTCATTGGGGGTGGGGTCGTCGCCGTTGGGGTAGCTCCGGGCCCAGCAGATAGAGGTGCGCAGGATATTGATGCCCAGCTCGCTGAACAGCTCCAGGTCTTCTCGCCAGCGGTTGTAAAAGTCGATGCCGTGGCGAAAGGGATAGTGCTCGGTCTCGTCGGTCTCAAGGGCGGCACGGAATTTTTCACTGTTCATCCGGCGATTGGCTTTTTGGCTCCGCTCCTCTTTGGTCCAGGCTGGGTCAAAATAACGCAGGTCCTGCGTATCTATGCCCTTTCCGCCCTCGTTCCATGCCCCATCCGCCTGTGAAGAAGCCATAGCGCCGCCCCACAGAAAATTATTGTCAAATCCTTGTTTCATGGTCAAAACCTCCTTGAAAGATGCCGGGTAGAGTGTTGAAAGGAAAGCTCGTCTGTTTCAGCCGCTCACTGCTGCTTTTTGATCAGGGCAAATGCGATGGCGAAGGATGCGCACCAGGCCACAGCCATGACCACCAGCAGCATTAGAAAGTTGCTGCCGCCGTCCATATAGGTGGCAATGCTGGTGATCCCCGGCATCGAGAAGGAGTAGGTCACGACCCCCAGCAGCATGGCCGCTGCGCCGGCCACCGCGCCGCCGGCCATGGCGGCGATCAGAGGCTTTTTCTCCGGCAGGGCGATGCCGTACAGTGCAGGCTCGGTAATACCCAGGATGCAGACAAGCCCGGTGGAAATGGCGGCAGACTTGGCCTCACCCCGCTTGAGCTTGCAGGCGTAGGCCAGTACTGCACCGGATACTGCAAGGTTGGAGTAGAAGAAATTGGGCAGCATGTAGTCATAGCCCAAAGTGGCTAGGTTCTGCAGTTCCACAGCGGACCAGCCCTTGATGCCAAAGATGACCGTGAGAGGGATAATGCCGCAGAACAGCGCGCCTGCAAGAGGTCCGGCGTTGGTGAACAACCAGGCAAAAGCGCCGGTCATAATGGAGGCGAACCAGTTGCCCAGAGGCGCGGCAAAGGCCAGGAAGATCGGCGCGGCGATCAGGAAGGAGAGTGCACCGGAAAAAACGATCCGCAGGTTTTTGGGCATCCGTTTGTCAATGAAATGGAAGATCAGCGAGAAGATCCAGACTGACAGGATCACCGGAAACAGCGAGCTCTTGTAGTTGTAGGCGGGAATGCTGAGAAATCCAAAGGCATAGCTGGAAACGCCCTCGGCCGGTGATGCAAAGGTGGAATACATCAGGATGCCGGCGGTCATGATGCCGAACACTTCCTTGACCTTAAAGCGCTTGGCTGCCGCAAAGCCCGCCAGGAAGGGAATAAAGTAGAAGGGGGCGTCGCCCACTGCATTCAGTACCGTAATGATATCCGAGCTGGAGCTGACCAGCCCCAGGGCGGTGATGAGAGAAACGATGCCCTTGATCATGCCACCGGCAACAATGGCGTACAGATAAGGAGTTACACAGGACGCCAGGGTGTTCAGACCGCGGATGATGAGGTTGGGCTTTTTCTCCTCGGGCTGATCGGAAGCTGCGTCAGGCTCTGTGGCTTCCACCTCGCCGCCTGCTGCAACCCCCGAGATAGCGATGAAATCATTGTAGACCTCCGGCACCGTGGTGCCGATGACACACTGAATCTGTCCGCTGGATTCAACGATCTTGAGAATGCCACTGACTTTTTTTAATTTTTCCATATCCACAAGGTCCCGGTTTCCTGGGACGATGCGCAGCCGGGTGATGCAATGAAAAACGTTCTTGATGTTCTGCGCTCCGCCAACCGCATCAAGAATGTCACGGCAGAGGGCCTCGTATTCGTATTTGGACGCGTTCTGCATATCCATATTCCTCCTGTTTTTGCGCAATTCGGGCGAGACTGCGGGGAAAGTGGTCCGCCTCGCCTGCCTGAGCCAACGGTACGGGCCTTTGCAAAGGGCGCCGGCCGTCGCCTTTTGCTCATCCCGTCTCTCTGTAGCCTTAGAATACCCGATTTAAAGGACGACTTCAATTTCCGTGGAGAAGGACTTCACTTACCAAACTTAATGTGATATAATCCTAAAAAAGGACGCTGCGCGGAGGCGGATATGAAACTTGAGGAGCTGGATGTTTTTTTGATGAAGCACACCGACTCGGAAAAACGGCATCTTCAGAATAAAACGCCCAGCCTTTCACCCCGGTATCAGTTTATCCCTCAGGTGGAATTTGCGGGGCGGCAGATGTATTTGTTCCGGTTCACCAGCCTGATGGAGAATCGACGTGTCTGTGTCAACAAGGAGTCTAGGTTTACCTTTATTCCCGAGCATATCCATACGGTCATCGAGTTTTTGTATGTCTACTCCGGCAGCTGCACCCAGGTCATCGACGGCCGGCAGCTGCGGATGACTCAAGGGGACATCTGCCTTTTGGACACCAATGTTCCCCACAGCGTTGGTTATCTGGGCGAACAGGACATCATCATCACCATCGAGATGCAGAAGGAGTATCTCACGCAAGGATTTCTGCAGCGCCTGGGGGACAACCGGCTTATTAACCGTTTTTTGATGAACGCCCTGTCCCAGCATGCGGCACACGACCAGTACCTGCTCTTTAAAAAACGGACCGAAAACCCCATCCACACCATCATCCAGCACATTCTCTGCGAGTATTACGACCCACAGATTTGTAGCGCCCCGGCCCTGGATGCCTATATGGTCCTTTTGTTCTGCGAGA
Source organism: uncultured Faecalibacterium sp. (assembly GCA_944387955.1). GTDB lineage: Bacteria > Bacillota > Clostridia > Oscillospirales > Ruminococcaceae > Faecalibacterium. The sequence goes on from CALXGY010000197.1 coordinate 4,087, forward strand.
TTCTGCGCCAGTACCGCAGCCAAAGCTTTTCAGCGGACCCCAGCAGCCGCTGGAAGGTGGTGGATATTTTGGACTACATTGAGAATCACTACCTCACCGCTACGCTGGAGAGCGCCGCCCAGGCCTTTGGCTTTCATCCGAACTACCTGAGCGCCTACATCAAACGGGAAACCGGCCGCTCCTTCAAGGAGCTCGTGATCCTGCAGCGGATGGGACAAGCCTGCTTTTATCTGACCAACACCTCTTTGCCCATCTATGAAATTGCGCAGAAGATCGGCTACGACAACCTCGGCTTTTTTTATAAAAAGTTTGAAGCGCTCTACCATATGACCCCGGCCCAGTGGAGAGAGCTCCAGGGCAAGGGATGATCTGTCGGCAGGCCCCCTGCTGAACCGTGAAACTTTTTCGACAAGGGGAACGCCGCCTGGAATAAAAAAGGAGGAATTATTTTGCAGCCTTACCATCACAAGGTTCAATACTACGAAACCGACCGGATGGGGATCACCCATCACTCCAATTATATCCGCTGGATGGAGGAAGCACGGATCGACTTTCTCGCCCAGATCGGCTGGAGCTATGCCAAAATGGAACAGCTGGGGATTCTCTCGCCGGTCACAGCGGTGGATTGCCGGTATAAAACCAGTACCACCTTTGACGACGAGGTGGAAATCTTGGTCTGGGTGGAAGAGCTGAAAAATGTGAAGCTGCTCATCGGATACCGGATGACCCGCGTTTCGGATGGGGCGGAGGTCTGTACCGGACACAGCGAACATTGTTTTCTGACCCCAAGCGGGCAGGTGATCCGGCTGCGGCGAGACTATCCGGCTCTGTATGAAACGCTGTCTTCACTGGCAGGGCAGGGAAGCCCTGTGGCTTGAATTTGTGCACCAAAAAGAGATGGGCCCTTTCTCAACGGAAGAGCCCATCTCTTTTTATACAATCATTAATACCATCAGTCTGGATTCACCGGCCCGAAATCGGAACTGCCGGTCAGCCCGTCCAGATTCATCATGCCCTGCAGCGCGGCAATATCCGCAGAGACATCCAGCGCATCCGCCTGAAAGAGCTTATCCAGCTGATTTTCAAAGGCCCGGATCAGAAGATCCA
>CALXGY010000198.1 GCA_944387955.1 uncultured Faecalibacterium sp.
GCCAGCTTCAGGATATAGCCCTCGGTGAGCTCCAGGTAGCGAACGCCCTTGGCCTTGGTGGAGAAGATGGTGCCGGTCATGCTGCGCAGGCCCTTGCCCAGGTCCTCCAGGCCGGCGCCGATGGGCAGGCCGTCCTCGCTGAAAGCGGTCTGGCTGCGGCCGTAGACGATCTGCAGGAACAGCTCGCGCATGGCCACGTTGATGGCGTCGCAGACCAGGTCGGTGTTCAGAGCCTCCAGGATGGTCTTGCCGGGCAGGATCTCGCCTGCCATGGCAGCGGAGTGGGTCATGCCGGAGCAGCCGATGGTCTCCACCAGAGACTCCTCGATGACGCCGTTCTTGACGTTCAGAGACAGCTTGCAGGTGCCCTGCTGAGGTGCGCACCAGCCCACGCCGTGGGTGTAGCCGCTGATGTCCTTGATCTCATATGCCTTGACCCATGCGCCCTCCTCGGGGATGGGTGCGGGGCCATGCTTAGGACCTTTGGTGATCGGGCACATGTTCTGTACTTGCTGAGAATAGGTCATAATCATTACACTCCTTTTGTAAAATTCACCGGGCAGATGGCTAACATCCCTGCACGGAACCCGGTATAAACCAAGCGTAATTTTATTATAGAGAAACGCCCCCCATTTTGCAATATATTTCGCGCAAAAAGTTGCCCCGCCGCAGGCGGGAAGAACTGCCAGCGGACGGGGCGCACACCTTTTTCTGCACCTTTTGTCATCTTTTTGTCAAATATGCGCAGGGCCCTGTGCAAAGGTTTGCGCAGCCTTAAAAACTGTCCCTTTCAGTTGGGCTTCGGGCCTTTTGCCGCCTGGGTGGGGCGCACCAGCCAAACGGCCAAAAAGCCCCCGGCCGCTGCGAGGATGGCCAGGACGTGCCTCCCGGCGGAAAGCCCCAGCAGGTTTGCCAGAAAGGGGAACAGCAGGCTCCCCGCCCCCTGCCCCAGGGCCAGAAATCCGAAGTTCACCCCTGCATGGGGCATCCCGAACAGGTCGGTGGAAAAGGCAGGCAGCACCGCCGCCAGAGCCGAGTAGCAGAAGGTCAGCCCCGCATAGACCGCCGCCACCGCCCAGCCCCGGGCAAAAACAAAGGCCCCCGACAGCGCCGCCGAGCCTGCAAAGAGCAGAAGGTCGGTGTTCCGGCGGCCGATGCGGTCGCTGAGCATCGGCATCAAAAGCCGCCCTGCCGCGCTGCCCACGCTGCCCAGCACCACGCACCAGGGGGCCGCCGCCTCGCTCATGCCCCGCTCAGCCGCCAGCCGCAGCAGGATGGGGCTGAACAGCAGCACCGCCGGGGTGGACAGGCAGACCGCCGCCGTGCACAGCCAGTACTGCCTGGTGCGCAGCATCTGCGCGGGGGTGTAATCCAGCGCCGGGGCGCTTTTTTTGCCCTGGTCACAGGGGCGTGCAGGCTCGGGGGGCGGGTCTTCCAGCAGGGCGCTGCCCAAAAGGCAGACCGGCAGGGTCAGCGCCCCCAGCGCCCAGAAGGCTCCCCGGATGCCCTGCACCGGCCCAAAGCCCTGCAAGGCAGCCCGGACAAAGAGGGTCAGAAAAGCCCCGGACAGCCCCACCGCCCCGCCGATGACCCCGGTGGCCAGCCCCTTGCGGCCCTGGTACCATTTTTGGGCACAGGTCTGGATGGCCGGGTAAAGGAAGGCGCTGCCCAGCCCGGCGGGCAGGCTGAAGGCCAGCCAGAACCAGCCGCCCCGCTCCGAGGGCAGGGCCGCCGCCGCGAAAAAGCCCCCGCACAAAAGCCCGGTGCCCCAGAAGGCCGCGCACCGGGCCCCCTTTTTGTCCTGCAAAAAGCCCCCCAGCACGCAGCCCACCGCGTAGGCCGCGATGAGCAGCCCGAAATCGTAGCCCGCCGCCTCTTCGCTCAGGCGGAATTCCTCCATGACCGGCGGCTGAAAGACCCCCCAGGCCGCCGGGATGCCGGTGAGCACCTGGATGGCCGCCCCCGCCGCCAGGATGGCCCAGGGATGCCGGGCCGCAAAATTTTCTCTCATATCTGTTTTTCCTCCCTGTGAACCCCCTTAGTATCCCCCGTTTTGGTTGACAATCCCGGCTGAACCTTTATAATGATAGAGAAATCGTTTGAACACCATCAAAAAAGCGAGGGAAAGATATGAAGACCCAAGCCTTAAAAGGCATGCGGGATCTGCTGCCCGCCGAGCAGAGCCTGCGCGACTACATCCAGGGCCAGATCCTGGAGACCTACCGTGCCGCCGGTTTCGAGCGGATCTCCACCCCTATGCTGGAGGATATGGAGAACCTGGACAAATCCGACGGCGGCGACAACCTGAACCTGATTTTCAAGGTGCTCAAGCGGGGCGAAAAGCTCGACGCCGCGCTTGCTTCCGGCGATCCCAAAGAGCTGTCGGACATGGGCCTGCGGTACGATCTGACCCTGCCTCTGTCCCGATACTATGCGGCCAACCGCAACTCCCTGCCCACCCCCTTCAAGGTGATCCAGACCGACCGGGTGTTCCGGGCCGAGCGTCCCCAGAAGGGCCGGCTGCGGGAGTTCGTCCAGTGCGACATCGACATTCTGGGCGACAGCTCCCCCAACGCCGAGGTGGAGCTCATCGACGTGACCACCCGGGCCCTGCTGAAGATCGGCTTCACCGGCTTTACGGTGAACATCAACGACCGGCGCATCCTGCGGGGCATGCTGGAGAGCATGGGCTTTGCCCCCGAGACCCTGGACACGGTCTGCGTGACCTTCGACAAGATGGACAAGATCGGCGCCGAGGGAGTCCGGGCCGAGCTGACCGAAAAGCAGCTGCCCGAAAATGCCATTGCCGCCCTGGCCGACTTCGTGGCCGCCGGGGATGTGACCCTGGATGCGGTGGCTGCCCGCTGCGCCGACCCCGCCATTGCCAACGATCTGAAATACGTGCTGTCCACCGCCGGCGCCATTGCGGCGGGCCGGTACCAGGTGGCCTACTGCCCCAGCCTGGTGCGGGGCCAGGGCTACTACACCGGCATGGTCTTTGAGGTCACCTGCCCCCAGTTCAGCGGCGCGGTGGCCGGCGGCGGCCGGTACGACAACATGGTGGGCAAGTTCATCGGCCAGCAGGTGCCGGCGGTGGGCTTCTCCATCGGGTTCGAGCGGGTCTGCGGCATCCTGCTGGAGCAGGGCTACCAGATCCCCGGGGCCAAGGCCAAGCTGGCGCTGCTCTATCAGCCCTCCGCCGATTTCGCCGCCGTCCTGGCCAAGGCCGAGGCGCTGCGGGCGGAGTACAACGTGACCATCCTGCCCCAGGGCAAAAAGCTGGGCAAGCAGCTGGGCCAGCTGGAGAGCGCCGGATTTGCGGGCGCAGCCTTCGCGGACAAGGAAGAGATCAAGCTCTTCAGCGAGAGAGCCTGATTCCCACTCGTTATAAATCGCCTATATTACACAAAAAATCCCTTCCCGGAATCCGGGAAGGGATTTTTTCAGCAGTTTTTAACCGTCAAAGGTCAGCTCAGTGGAAAACCACCCACAGGTAGATGTAGGCCGGGATGATGGCCGCCAGGGTGAAAGGGATGCCGATGCGGGTGAAGTCGCTGGTCTTGACCTCGTACCCCTCCTTGCGCAGGATGCCGATGCCGGTGATGTTGGCCGAAGCGCCGATGGGGGTGATGTTGCCGCCCAGGGTAGCGCCGGAGAGCAGGCCGAAGTACAGCAGAGTGGGCTCAATGCCCAGGGTGGCCGCCAGACCGGTGACCACCGGCAGCATGGTGGCGGTGTAGGGGATGTTGTCGATGAAGGCCGAGATCAGCACCGAGGCCCAAACCACGATGGTGTAGAGCAAAAAGACGTTGCCGCCGCCGGCCCGGGCCAGCAGATCCGCCGCCGCGTCGATGACCCCCATATTGGTGATGCCGCCGATGATGAGGAACAGGCCCACCAGGATGCCAATGGTCTCAAAGTCGATGGCCTTGAGGGGGCCGGTGACGGCCTCCAGGGTCTTTTTCTTGGCGAAGTTGTAGACAAGGCCGATGGCCAGCAGGGTCAGGCAGATCAGGCCGTTGGTGATGGCGGGTTTTTCCGGGATAAAGGAAGCGGTGATAAGCAGCAGGATAGTGCCCAGCAAAAGCCAGGTGGGCACATAGTCCTCCACCGGGGTCAGGGTGGTCACCCGGTCGATCTGTCCCTTTTCTTTGCGGAAGATCCAGGCCAGGATGGCCGCCGAGAGCAGCGCGCCCAGCTCCACCGCAAAGAAGATGCTGGGTCTGCCCTGGTAGAAGAAGAAGTCCATGAAGCTCATGTCGGCGTAGGAGCCCAGCATGATGGCGGTGGTATCGCCCACCAGAGTGGCCGCGCCCTGGAGGTTGGAGGAGACCGCGATGCTGATGATGAAGGGCACCGGGTTTGTCTTGAGCTTGCGGCAGATTTCCAGCGCCACCGGGGCCACCATCAGCACGGTGGCCACGTTGTCCACAAAGGCCGAGATGACCCCGGCGAAGAGGGCCAGGGCCACCGCCGCCATCTGGACGGTGCCCACCCGCTGCATGACCATATCGGCCAGGCGCTCAGGCATCCGGCTGTCGATGAACAGCTGCACCAGACCCATGGTGCCCGCGATCATCATCAGCACGTTGAAGTCAATGGAGGAAAAGATCTGATCCGCAGGCAGCATGCCGCTGACCATAAAGACGATTGCCGAGCAGAGGGCGATGGCCGGCCGGTACTTGCTGAAGAGCAGCATCAGCACATAGGTCACCGCAAACAGGATGAGTGCGTAGATCATGAGTTTGATTCTCCTTCGCTTTGATGGGCGGCCCTGCGGGGCCGCCGGGACAGGGCATGCAGGCGGCAAAGGGCCGGAGGGCTCCGGCCTCTTGCCGTCCAAAGAGATGCGGTTTTCGCCACAAACAGCATACCACAGCGCCGCCCGCCTTCTCTGCCGGAAAAAGCCGAAAAGGACGGCGGGAACCCCTGCCTGAATCGCCCCGCACAAAAAAACAAGACCTTTGCCGCAGCGGGTGGCTGCGACAAAAGTCTTGGACGAAGCGTAGCACCGGACATTGCTGCCGGGATGGCGATACCACACAGCGCGCAGCGGGCCGCGCGCCTCCTACTCCCTTTTATCGAACGAAGAAAATTATACAGCGTCCGGAAGAAAAAGGCAAGGGTTTTTCTGCAAAAAGGGAGAGCTTTTAGCGCCGGACCGCATTGGGATAGATGCGCTGCATCCGCTCATCGCCAAACCGCTCATCCAGCAGCTGCTCTATGGCGTTGGCGGGCGGCTGGCCTGCGGCGCGGGCATCACAGCGGGCCAGAGCCAGGGCCGAAACCAGCAGGTTTGCCGCCATAAAGACGGCCACCAAAACGGTGAGGGTCCTGCCCCCCTTGCGGCGGACCCAGCCGATGAGCCGGGACAGGGGCGGATAGAGATGCCGAATCCAGACCACCGCCGCAATGCCCCAGAAAAAGCAGTACAAAAGGTTGATGCGTCCGCCCAGGTTGAAGGGCATGGCGCTGTAATCCCAGAACACCACGCCGAACAAAAGCTCGCCCACCACGCTGCAGATGTACTCATACGCGCCGCCCGCGACGACGCCCATCACAAAGATGGAGCGGTCGGACTTGCCCTCATCCTTGTGCAGCAGCACCGCCGCCAGAACCAGGGCCATGCCCCACACGACGCTGAAGGGGCCCCATACCAGGCTGGAACGGCTCATCCAGACCCCGCCCACCACGCGGCAGAAAATGGTCTCCACGATGTCTCCCAGCAGCGAACCGATGACAAAGAGCCAGAGCAGCTCGGCAAAACTGAGATGCGGGGTCTTGACGGCCGGACGGGCCGCAGCAGGATAGGCGTGCAGGATACGCTGTTCCACCCGGGCGATGATCCGCTGTTCCAAGCGGGCGGTCTGCTGGGCCAGGCGGGCATTGAGCTTTTCCAGCAGCCGGGGCAGGCGCTGGTTTTCGGTCAGCACCAGCAGCGAGGCCAGCTGGTCCAGCACCGCCACCACTCCCAGCACCCAGATCAGGATATGGCCGGGGAGCGCCGGGATCAGCCGGTACAGCCGCACAAAAAGATCGTTGCCCCACAGGACGGTCACTGTGCCCAGTGCGCCCCAGAGCAGGGTATATTGCAGGCAGATGTAGCCGTCCAGGTTCCATTTCTTGTCCGAATAATCCCACCAGCGGCGGCGGTGCAGCCGCTCCAGCAGCCGGGCGGCGTTCCATTCGATGAAGGCTGAGAGAACCGCGCAGCCCAGGAACAGGAAGAAGGGTTCGGCCCGCAGGTCCTGGAACAGGATCGCCATGGCGGCGGCGGCGGTGCCGTAGACAAAGCACATGGGCCCGGTGGCAAAGCCGCGGTTAACCATGGCCCTGCCCCGCACGACCGCGGCCGCAGTCTCGATGATCCAGCCCAGGAAGGAATAGACCAGGTACAGACAGCACAATTCATAGCCGGTATACTGCATAGAGCTGCTCCTCTCTCCGCTTGTTTATTTGTTTTTTCCAAATCCAAAGCCCAGCAGGGAACGCCGGGCCGGGCTTCCAATGACAGCTGCCTCGCAGAACAGGCACTGGGCCTTGGGGGAGAGCTGCACGTCCTTGTGATAGCAGCCGAAGTACCACTTTTTGTACTCCAGATTCAGCAGCACCTGGTCCAAAAAGTCGTGCAGCTGGTTGGTTTCCCCTTTTTTCAGGATGGTGAAATCCAAAAATCTGCTTGGCGCGTCGTGGGTCAGCACATAATCTACCCGATGGCCGAATGCTTCCAGGTTCTGTTTGCAGAAGGCGTACTCCTCCTCCGAGGGCATCTCCCGGGGCCACCAGTTGACCCCCGGGTCCCGCTCCTCTTTGTCGGTGCTCTCGCCGCCGCCGAAGCACAGATAGGTCTGCCCCTCCAGCGCCAGCACGCTGCCCCGGCAGACGTGGTAAAGGCTGCCCCCCAGCGGCTGCACCCGGCCGCCGAAAGCCTGCTCTTCCGGGTACTGGTCCAAAAGGTCGTAGTTTTCGTGGGTCCCGTCCAGGAACAGGATGTTGTAGGGCCGCTTTTTCAGCCAGTTCAGCTTTTTCTCTTCCTCGGGGCTGCCGTCCCACACAAACCCGAAATCTCCCAGGATCAAAAGGGTGTCCCCTCTGCCCAAACGGCGCAGCGGCCCTTCCTTGAACCGCTGGATGTCTCCGTGGGTGTCCCCTGTAATGTATACCATTTTTCTGCCTCCGCGCTGTTTCCGGAACTGTGAAACCTCGCAAAAGCCTTGTCACACCCCGGCAAACCTGTTATTATGGAGAAGGAGAGAGGGAGCCGGCCCCCTCTCCGCCTTTTTCCTCCGGCCGCAGACGCCCGCTGCGGGCGTCGTTTAATGTCCTTTATTGTATCGCGAATCAAAGGAAATGTCTATATGAAACGGTTTATTGCACTTTTGCTGAGTGTGGCCGCGGCGCTGAGCTGCCTTGTGCTGCCCGCCGGGGCCATCGGGTACGACCCGGGCACCTTCTACCAGGTGCAGGCCTCCAGCGCCTATATCGTCAACACCGACACCAACATCATCGTCTATGAAAAAGACAGCACCGCCCAGGTGCAGGCCGGCGGGCTGACCAAGCTGATCTGTGCGGCGCTGGTGCTCACCAACTACGCCGACGTGCTGGACACCACCACCTTCCAGATGCCCTTTGCCATCTCGGACTATGTGTACGGCACCGACAACGCGGATATGCGCTCGGGAGAGACCTTCACCCTGCGGGAGGCGCTGTACGCCATGCTGCTGCGCAACGCAAACGACGCAGCCATGGGCATGGCCTACCAGCTCTCCGGCAATGACCTGGCGGGCTGGGTCAGCCAGATGAACAGCCTTTCCCAGAAGATCGGCACCACCGGCAGCGTCTGGACCGACGCCTGCGGACTGGATGCGGGCAACGTCACCACCGCGGTGGATATGTACCTCATCCTGCGGTATCTCATGAGCTTTGACGCCTTTGTCCAGATCGCGGGCAGCGCCACCTTCGAGATGCCCGCCAAGGAAAAGCACTCCAAATCCTTCATCCTGACCAACCAGAACATGGCCCTGAACAAATCCAGCGGCGGCAAGTTCTACCGCAGCGCCATGCAGGGCGGCATGTGCGATGTGCTGGCCTACAAAAACGACACCGGCACCCAGAGCTATGTCTCCTGGGCTTCCAAGGACGGTGAGACCTACATCTTCTGCGTCATGGGCAGCCCGGACAGCTGCGACACCTACGGCTACGCCAACCGCCGCCCCGCGCTGTTTGAGACCACCCAGCTCATCGACTGGGTCTATGAGAGCTTTTCCATCCAGGCGGCGCTGGACACCGACCTGGCCCTGGCCGAGATCCCGGTGAAGTATTCCTCGGACACCGATACCCTGATGCTCTACCCCGACGACAACATGATGACCATTCTCCCCTCCTCCAGCGACAGCACCGTGACCCAGAAGTTTTTCCACCTGCCTGAATACGTCTGCGCTCCCATCCAGCAGGGGGACATCGTGGGAACGGTGGAGCTCAAGCTGGCGGGCGAGACCATCGGCGTGGTGAATCTCATTGCGGGCCAGGATGTCAGCCGGAACGAGCTGCTCTACGCGGTGGCGAAATTCCAGGAATTCCTGAACAGCCTGTATCTCAAGGTGGTGCTGGTGCTCAGCGCCATGGCCGTGGCCATCTATGGGCTGTGGTGGGTGCTGAACCAGATGCGGGGCCGCGGCTCCAATAAGATCCGCCGCAGATAACAACTTTTCACCAAAAACAAGACCCATGGCCGGGAGCCCGGCCATGGGTCTTGTTTCATTTTCTCTTGTTTTTATGCGCTGGGGCGCTGGGTGGTGCTGGGGATCAGGCGATCCCAGATGGAGCTGCTCTGGGTGCTGTCCTCTCCGGACTGGCCCATCAGTTCCACGATCCGTCCCAGCACGTCCGAAATGGGGATGGCATAGCCCATGCCCTCTACATCGGTGCTGGTGAGCTTGGCGGTGTTGATGCCGATGAGCTCCCCGTCCAGGTTCAGCAGCGCACCGCCGCTGTTGCCCGGGTTGATGGCCGCGTCGGTCTGGATATACCGGGACACCGCGCCGCTTTCGCTGGTCAGCTCCCGTCCCAGGGCGCTGACGATGCCGGTGGTCACCGACTGGCCGTAACCCAAAGCGTTGCCGATGGCTACCACCTGCTCGCCCACCACCAGTTCATCCGAGTTGCCGATGCCGATGACCGTGATCTGGTCCAGGGTCTCCTGGGTGAGATCCGCCAGAGGCACCTTCACCACCGCCAGATCCAGCTCTGCATCCGAGCCGCAGAGCTGGGCCTGATAGGCCGAATTGTCTGCAAAACTCACGGTCAGGCTCACCGCGCCGGACACCACATGCTGGTTGGTGACCATGTAGAGGTACTGTCCGTCGTTGGCGATGATGACGCCCGAGCCGACGCTGGTGGTCTCCTGCAGCTCGATCCGGCCGCCGCCGTAGAAGCCGTAGCTGTCATAGTAGCGCAGCACCTCCTGCACCGAGATGTTGGTGATGGACACCACCCCCGGCAGCGCCTTTGCCGCGATGTCCGACACATCCATGCCGTTGCGGACCGAGGAATTGGAGCTGCTGCCCAATACAGTGAGTATATTTTCCGAGCTGGTGCTGAGCTGGGCCGCCGAACCCCGGCTCTGAAGCAGCTGGCCGACCCCATAGAAGGAACCGGCCGACACCGCGCCGAACAAAGCGGCGCTCAAGGTCAGGGAAAGCAGTCTTTTGCCCAGGGAGGGCCCGCGTCTCCGGGGCCGGGGCGCAGGCAGGGGGCAGAGCTGGGTGCTCTCGACCGGCTGAAGATAAAGATCCTTGTTCTCTTGTTCACGCATTCTGAAACACTCCTTTTTTCAGGATTCGAGTGCTCCTCTTCACACCCTCCGCTCCGCCTTTTTACCGCAAAAGGCGGGCCGGAGGAAGGTCATATCCTGTTTTTTAGTATAGCCGAATCCGGTTTTCCCTGCAAGGGGAGCCTATTTCCAAATCGTGAAATTTGACTGAACAAAAAACGAAACCCCGTGCAAAACAGGGTTTCGTTTTTCCGCCCGGAAAGGGCTTTTGTTCAGTGAAGATCCAGCTCCGGCGGCACGTCGATCTGGTCCGAGACGTACTTGCCGTTTTGCTTGCGCTGGCGCACACACTCGGTGAGCAGATACTCGATCTGCCCGTTCACCGAGCGAAAATCATCCTCCGCCCAGGCCGCGATGGCGTCGTAGAGCTTGGCGGACAGACGCAGCGGGATCTGCTTTTTGGGATCGGCCATCAGTAGAGGCTCCCGGAGTTGACCACCGGCTGGGCGTCATGGTTGCCGCAGAGCACCACCAGGAGGTTGGAGACCATGGCGGCCTTGCGCTCGTCGTCCAGCTCCACCACCTTGTTCTCGCTCAGCCGTTCCAGAGCCAGCTCCACCATGCCCACGGCGCTGTCCACGATCATCTTGCGCGCATCAATGATGGCGGAAGCCTGCTGGCGCTGCAGCATGACCGCCGCGATCTCGGGCGCGTAGGCCAGATAGGTGATCCGGGCGTCCACGATTTCAAGGCCTGCGTCCTGCACCTTCTCCTGGATCTCCTGCTTGATCCGCTGGGCCACCACCTCGCTGGAGCCCCGCAGGCTGCCGTCGTCCGGGTGGCCGTCGCCGGTGGTGTCCACATTGGGGGCCACGTCGTAGGGGTAGATCCGCACCACGTTCCGCAGGGCGCTGTCGCACTGGAGGGAGAGGTACTCCTTGTAGTTGTCCACATTGAAAACCGCCTTGGCGGTGTCGGTGACCCGCCAGATCACCGCGATGCCGATCTCCACCGGGTTGCCCAGGCAGTCGTTGATCTTCTGGCGGGCGTTGTTCAGGGTCATCTGCTTGAGGGAGATCCGCTTGCCTGCGGCTTCCTGCAGGGCGGCGGCATTCTTGACATTGTTGCCCTGGGCCAGCAGGGCCGCCACGCCGCTGGTCTCGCTGCTCACGTCGCCGCTCTGGCTCAGCCGGGTGCCGGCCGCCGGGTTCACCGCGCTGCAGAAGGGGTTGACCCAGTAAAAGCCCTCCCCTTTCAGGGTACCGATGTAATCGCCGAAGAGGGTCAGCACCAGGGCTTCCTGGGGCTTGAGCACCTTGAGGCCGCACAGAGGAATCCACCCAAGGCCCACAATCACAAGGCCCGCGCCGAAGATCCAGCCGTTGGGCTCCAGATCTCCGCCGGCCCGATGGCCAAAGACCGTAAAGCTGATCACCATCAGCGCCACGCCGCCGATCAGGACCAGCAGGTTCAAAAGCAGAGCGGCCATGCCGTTCTTTTTGGTCTGCAAAATTTTCTCTTCCATACAATGTCCCTCCTTTGGGGGAGCACCGACAGGGTTCCCAGAGCCCGGGGCGGACCTCCCGCCCCGCTTGCTGCCCGGGGTTCTGCGGTTCTATTTGATATCAAAATCATATCATATTGTCACCTGTTTGTCAAGGAGGGGCAGCAAAAAAGACGGATGCCGCAGCATCCGTCTTTTTGTTTCCGCAAAATCAAAAATTATCCCAGCAGCTTGAGCACTGCGCCCAGCAGGCCGGTGGACTGGACAAAGAGCACCGCCATCATCACCGGGGCCACATACCGGATCATGAACCGGTACATCTTTTTGCGGCGGAAGGGGTGGCCGCTGGCCTCCATCTCCTCGCTGATGAACTCGGGCTTGATGACCCAGCCCACAAAGATGCAGGTCAAAAGGGAGATGAAGGGCATCAGGAAGCTGTTGCTGATGTAGTCCACCAGATCCAGCATCTGGGCGGCCTGGCCGTTGGGCAGGGTCAGCTCGAAATAGAACAGGTTGTAGCCCAGGCAGATGACCACCGAGCAGACCGCCGAGAGCAGCGCAATGATGCCGCTCATGCGGCGGCGGCTGGTGTGGAAGATCTCCATGCAGTTGGCCACCAGGGTTTCCATGATGGAGACGCTGGAGGTCAGCGCCGCAAAGGCCACCATCAGGAAGAAGGCCAGGCCCACCAGAGTACCGAAGCCGCCCATGGCCTGGAATACCTTGGGCAGCGAGACAAACATCAGGCTGGGGCCGGAGGTCATGCCCTCGGTGCCGAAGAAGACGTACACCGCCGGAATGATCATCATACCCGCCAGGAAGGCCACCAGGGTATCGAAGATCTCGATCTGGCTCAGGGCCTGGCTGAGGTTGACCTCATCCTTGACGTAGGAGCCGTAGGTGATCATGATGCCCATGGAGACGCTCAGAGAGAAGAACAGCTGGCTCATGGCGTCCAGCAGCACCTCAAAAAACCGGCTGACCGTCAGCCCCTCGAAGTTGGGCAGCAGGTAGACCGACAGACCTTCCAGGCCGGTACGCTGGGCCTCCGCCTCGCCCGAGCGCAGGGTCAGCGAGAAGATGGCGATGCCGACGATGAGCACCAGCAGCCCGGGCATCACGATGCGGGAGAACTTTTCAATCCCCTTTTCCACCCCGCGGTAGACCACCAGGGCGGTAAAGCACAAGAACAGCAGGGTGAACACCACCGGCGCCACCGGCGCGGTGATGAAGGAGGTAAAGTAGCCGTCCTGGCTGGCGGCGTCTCCCCCGCCGGTGAGATAAACCGCCAGATACTTCAAGATCCAGCCGCCGATGACCGAGTAGTAGGTCATGATGATGGCCGGGACCAGGAAGGTCAGCCAGCCCAGAAAGCTCCACTCTTTGCGCACCGAGCCAAAGGCCTGGAGGGCGTTTTTCTTGGTGCGGCGGCCAAAGGCCACATCGGTGGTCAGCAGGGTAAACCCGAAGGTCAGAACCAGGACCAGATAAATCAAAAGGAACAGTCCGCCGCCGTCCTTGGCAGCCAGATAAGGGAAGCGCCAGATGTTGCCCACTCCCACCGCGCTGCCTGCCGCAGCCAGCACAAAGCCCAGCGAGCCGGTGAAGGTGCTCTTTTTATTCGGATGCATTGGTATACACTCCCGTCCTCACAAACTTCATCCGCCGAAAAACGGATACGCAAAAGGGCGTTCCCGCCTTGCGTTGGGAACGCCCTTGTTTTGAAACGCAGTAAAAGCCAGATTACTTGATCTCGACCTTAGCGCCGACCTCTTCCAGCTTCTTCTTGATGTCCTCAGCGTCAGCCTTGGAAGCCTTCTCCTTGACAGCCTTGGGAGCGCCGTCAACGATAGCCTTAGCCTCCTTCAGGCCCAGGCCGGTGACTTCCTTAACAACCTTGATGACCTGCATCTTGGTAGCGCCGACATCAGCCAGGATGACGTCGAACTCGGTCTTCTCTTCTTCCTCAGCAGCGGGAGCAGCAGCACCAGCAACGGGAGCAGCAGCAACAGCAGAAACGCCGAACTCCTCGCAGTAAGCGTCAATCAGCTCCTTCAGCTCCAGGACGGACAGGCCCTTAACGGACTCGATGATAGCGGTGATCTTCTCAGAAGCCATGGTAATAACCCTCCAATATCAGTGAATTTTTTGGTTTGTCTCAAAATCGGTTTGTGTTTAAGCAGCAGCGGCACAGCCTTTGTTAGGCAGCGGGCTCCTCCTGCTTGTCGACATAAGCCTGCATCGCAACGGCCAGACCAGACAGGGTGCTGGTGAGGGCGCCTGCGAACATGGACAGCATGCCTTCGCGGCCGGGCAGCTTAGCAATGGCGTTGGTCTCGGCAGCGCTCAGGACCTTGCCCTCCAGGAAGCCAGCCTTCACGACGAACTTCTTGGACTTGTCGCCGTCCTGGTACTTGCACAGGATGCGGGCAGCAGCCATGGGATCGTTCTCGTGAGAGAAAGCCACGGCGGTAACGCCGCTGAAGTTCTCGGTCAGACCCTCAACAGAGGTATCCTTGACAGCCAGACGCAGCATGGTGTTCTTCACAACCATATACTCGACGCCAGCCTCGCGCAGCTCACGGCGCAGCTTGGTATCGTTCTCGACGTTGATGCCGCCGTAAGCGACCACGCAGCCGCCGATGGCGCCCTCGAACTTAGCCTTCAGATCCGCGACGTATGCCTGCTTTTCAGAAAGAATCTTTGCACTGGGCATTCGGTTTCACCTCGTTTCAAAACATCTCTATCAAAAGCCGGAGCCATGAAAAAAGCCTCCCTCCCGCACCAAGGCCGAGAGAGAGGCATAAAACAACGTTACGCGTTTCTCGGCAGGCGGACAAAACTTTACACTGGACTCCAGCGCCTGCTGTCTTAAAAACAGCACAATTATATTACCGCAAACGCGCGGCGTTGTCAAGCGTTTTTTCGCAATTTTTTGCGATTAGACGCCGTACTTCAGGGTGTTGAGACGGATGCCAGGGCCCATGGTGGTGGCGATGGTAGCGCTCTTGAAGTAGGTGCCCTTTGCAGCAGCGGGCTTCGCCTTGGCGATGGCCTCCATGACGGTGTCGAGGTTGGTGAACAGCTTCTCGGCGCCGAAGGATGCCTTGCCCACGGGAACATGGATGATGTTCTGCTTGTCCAGGCGGTACTCGATCTTACCGGCCTTGGCTTCCTTGACGGCCTTGCCCAGGTCGGGGGTCACGGTGCCGGCCTTGGGGTTGGGCATCAGACCGCGAGGTCCGAGGATCTTGCCCAGACGGCCGACCTTGCCCATCATGTCGGGGGTGGTGACGACAACGTCGAAGTCCATGAAGCCGCCGGCGATGCGTGCGATCAGCTCATCATCACCCACGATATCAGCGCCGGCTGCCTCAGCAGCGGAAGCAGCGGGGCCCTTGGCGATGGCGCAGACCCGAACGGTCTTGCCGGTGCCGTTGGGCAGGACGACGGCGCCGCGGACCTGCTGGTCAGCGTGACGGCCGTCAACGCCCAGACGGACGTGCAGCTCGACGGTCTCATCGAACTTGGCGCAGGCCAGCTTGCAGGCCAGCTCCAGAGCTTCGTTCACATCGTAAACCTTGGTAGAATCGACCTGCTTGGCAGCGTCGACGTAATGCTTGCCGTGTTTCATTCGTTATATCCTCCTATGTGGTCTTGCGGGCTGTGTGTCAAGCCCTCCCACTGTTTGTGTCTCAGTCTTCGACGGTGACACCCATGCTGCGGCAGGTACCGCGGATCATGCTGCACGCAGCCTCGAGAGAAGCAGCGTTCAGGTCGGGCATCTTGGTCTTGGCGATCTCCTCCACCTGAGCGGCGGTCAGAGAGCCGACCTTTTCCTTATTGGGCTTGCCGGAAGCGGTGGACAGGCCGGCGGCCTTCTTGATCAGAACAGCGGCCGGGGGAGTCTTGGTGATGAAGCTGAAGGAGCGGTCAGCGTAGACGGTGATCACGACGGGGATGATATAGCCCATCTGATTCTTGGTACGCTCGTTGAACTCCTTGGTGAAGGCCATGATGTTGACGCCCTTCTGGCCCAGAGCAGGACCAACAGGGGGAGCCGGAGTCGCCTTGCCGGCCTCGATCTGCAGCTTAATGTAGCCAGTTACTTTCTGTGCCATGATAAATGCACCTCCAAAAATCTGTGGTGAGTTGCGGCCCGCTTGTGCGAGCCTCCCACGAGCAGGCTTTCCGGCCCGCTCTATAAGAACCGCGCTGCGGTCTTACCTGGAATAAACGGTTGTCTGCTCGGTCACGGCAGCTCCACCTGGGCGATATCCACCTCGGCGGGGGTTTCGCGGCCAAACATGTTCACCTTGAGCTTGACCTTGAAGCTCTCGGTGTTGATGCCCTCCACAAGGCCCATAAAGCCTTCCAGCGGGCCGGACGTGATCTGCACCGTGTCGCCGACCTTGAAATCCACGGCCAGCGGAGCGGTGGTAGTTTCCACGCCCATCTTCTTGACTTCTTCAGCAGTCAGGGGAATCGGCTTGGACGCGGGGCCGACAAAGCCGGTGCAGCCGCGGGTGTTGCGCACCACATACCAGGTATCGTCGTTCATGACCATCTTGACCAGAACATACCCGGGGAAGAGCTTGCGCTCCACCATGCGCTCCTTGCCGTCCTTGATCTCGGGGACCATCTCGACAGGGACCTTGATGTCGCAGATCAGATCCTGCAGGTGGCGGTTCTCCACCATGGTCTGCAGATCGGTCGCCACCTTATTCTCATAGCCGGAATAGGTATGCACGACATACCAAAGGGCTTCGTTGGATTGTTCTTCCATTTGGGGCAGCCTCCGTTCTATCGGGATGTTTCTTACGCGCCAATGACCAGACTCAGCACACCGCCGAAGACGGTGTCCAGCACGATCATCACGGCCGAAGCGATCAGCATCACCACCAGCACCACGATGGTGTTGGTCTTGGTGTCTGCCTTGCTGGGCCACACGACCTTCTTCAGCTCGTTGCGCGTATCACTGAAGAATTTTTTCACCGATCCGAAAAAGTTCGTCACGGCGGCCTTCATCCTGGCCACAAAGCCCGGTTTGTTCTCGGTTTTGCCTGCCATAAGATGTCCGCCTTTCTTACTTCGTTTCGCGATGGACCGTGTGCTTCTTGCAGAAGCGGCAGTACTTCTTCATCTCGAGACGGTCGGGATTGTTCTTCTTGTTCTTCGTGGTGTTGTAGTTGCGCTGCTTGCACTCGGTGCAGGCCAGGGTGATTTTCACTGTCATTTGTTGACACCTCCATTATAACGGTTGTTCTGAACCTCCCTCGCTTGCGGACGGCCCTGAAAACAGGGCGCACTTAATAACCCCCGCAAAAGAGGTGATATCATTCTATCACAGCTTTCTTTGTCCGTCAAGCGTGATTTTTTCGTTTTTTTGCGGTTTTAGGGCAGGTTTTGTTCAAGACAGTGGAAACCGGCGCATTTTTATGGTATAGTGGTCGTACTTATGGAATCATGAGCCCTGCGCCTGCTGCGCAAAGCGGCGCGGGAACGATACAGGTCCCGCCGGGATCTTCCCCGGGACACGCGAATAGGAGCTGGATCATCATATATGAATCTTGAGGGAAACGAACTTCAGCGCCCGCTGTGCGCGGTGGTGCTGTTTGGCGGCATGTCCAGTGAGCACGAGGTCAGCCGGGTATCGGCCGGCACCTTCGTGACCCACATCGACCGTGAAAAATATGAGCTTCTGACCGTGGGCATCACCAAGGAGGGCCGATGGCTGTACACCGAGGCCACCCCCGCCCAGATGGCGGACGGCAGCTGGGAAGAACTGCCCGGCAATATGCCCTGCGTGCTCAGCCCCGACCGGGCCGACCACGGCATGATCCTTTTCACCCCTTCGGGCCAGGTGGAAAAGCTGCATGTGGATGTGGTCATCCCGGCGCTGCACGGGCTGTGGGGCGAGGACGGCACGGTCCAGGGCCTTCTGGAGCTGGCAGGCATCCCCTATGTGGGCTGCGGCGTGCTGGCCAGCGCGGCCTGCATGGATAAGGCGGTGGCAAACGCCCTGTTTGCCCAGTACGGCATCCCCCACTGCGCCTGGGCTTCCTACACCCGTCACCAGCTGAAAGCAGACTCCGAGGGCATCTGCGCCCGCCTCGAGCAGCAGCTGGGCTACCCCATCTTTGTGAAACCCGCCAACGCCGGTTCCAGCGTGGGGGTCAGCCGGGCGGAAAACCGGGATGAACTGAACGGCGCCATTGATCTGGCCCTGGCCCACGACCAGAAGCTGGTGTTTGAATCGGCGGTGGACGGCCAGGAGGGGGAGTGCGCGGTCATCGGCTCCGAACCCTCCGCCGTCTCCACCCGTCCGGGAGAGATCCTGGCCGGAGCTGAGTTCTACACCTACGATGACAAGTACAAAAACGGGGTCAGCCAGGTGGTGATCCCCGCCCGTCTGAGCGAGGAGAAGCTGGACGAGGTCAAGGAGCTGGCCCGGAAGGCCTATACCGCTCTTGGCTGCGAGGGTCTGGCCCGCTGCGATTTCTTTGTGGAGCGCGGCACCGGCAGAGTGCTCATCAACGAGATCAACACCCTGCCCGGCTTCACCCCCATCAGCATGTACCCGAAGCTCATGGAAAAGGAGGGCCTTGCCCTGCCCGCCCTCATCGACCGTCTTATCGCCCTGGCGCTGGAAAGGGCGGTGGCGCTGCATGGATAACCGCCCCATCGGCGTATTCGACAGCGGCCTGGGGGGCCTGACCGGAGTGCGGGAGCTGCGCCGGAGGCTGCCCAATGAGGACATCGTCTATTTCGGGGACACCGGCCGGGTGCCCTACGGCAGCCGCAGCCCCGAGACCATTTTGCAGTATGCCCGGCAGGACATCGCGTTTCTGCTCTCCCAGAACGTCAAGTGCATCATGGCTGCCTGCGGCACCGTCTCCAGCACCTACCCGGCCCGGGAGGCCGAGGCCCTGCCGGTGCCCTATCTCGGGGTGGTGAACGCGGCGGCCCGGGAGGCAGCCTTCGTCACCCGCAGCCGCCGCATCGGGGTCATCGGCACCGCGGCCACCATCCGCTCCCGCAGCTATGAGACCCTGCTGCGCCGCCTGGTGCCGGGGGCGGAGATCACCGCCAAGGCCTGCCCCATGTTCGTGCCGCTGGTGGAGAACGGCTATGTGGAGGACGGCAACCCGGTGACCCGGCTCATCATCGAGGAGTACCTCACCAGCATCCGGGAGGCCGGGGTGGATACCCTGATCCTGGGGTGCACCCACTACCCCCTCATCAAAGGGATGATCGGGCAGTTCATGGGCCCCCAGGTGAACCTCATCGACCCCGGTCAGGCAGCGGCCCACGAGCTGGAGCAGCTGCTGAGCCAGAAGGGGCTGCGGGCCGACCGCACCAACACCGGCACCGCCCGCTTTTTTGTCAGCGATACGCCGGACGGCTTTGTCCAGATGGCCGATCTGTTTTTGGGCGAATACCGGGGCGGACCGGTGGAGCAGATCGCCATCGACAAATATTGAATCCCGGCTGCCGCAGTCCGGAACCCAAGCCAAAGGATACCAGACAGGAAATGCAATGAAAAAAGACGCGAACAAGGAAAACTACATCATTCGGATCATCAGTCAGATCGACCAGAACGACCCCAGCGACCCGCCCCAGAAGATCGAGCTGATGACCCGGGGCAGCTTTGTGATGCGGGGCGGCAGCTACTACATCACCTACCAGGAGACCGAGACCACCGGCTATGCGGGCTGTGTGACCACCATCAAGCTGGCCGCCGACTCCAGCCGGGTGGCGATGCTGCGTTATGGCCCCGCCCGCACCCAGCTCATCATCGAGAAGGGGCGGCGCAACCTCTGCCACTATGAGACCGGCCACGGCTCCATGACCCTGGGGGTGACCGCCGACGAGATCTGCTGTCAGCTGACCGAAAAGGGCGGCAAGGCCTCCTTCAGCTATCTGCTGGACGCCGACAGCACCGCCTTAGTCAGCCGCAACAGCCTGGAGCTGAGCGTGACCCATGTAAACTGACGCAACCCAACAGAAAGGACTGTATCAATATGAACGACTGCACCCACGCAAACCCGGCCGATCTGAGCCAGGTCTATGAGAACTACAACCCCCGCCAGAGCGCACTGGCCGAGGCCCGCGCCCTGCTGACCGCCGCGGCCCAGGCCGCCATGGCCGCCGGGGAACTGCCCGAGGCCGAGCTGCCCGCCTTCATCGTGGAGATCCCCGCCGACACCAAGAACGGCGACATCGCCTCCAACATTGCCATGGCGGGCGCCCGCAGCTGGCACAAGGCCCCCCGCATGATCGCCGAGGCCCTGCTCAAGCACCTGCCCGCCCTGACCGACAGCTCCTTCACCAAGGTGGAGGTGGCCGGTCCCGGCTTCATCAACCTGTTCCTGTCCCCCGCTTTCTGGGGCGGAGTGGTGCTGGCCGCCTGCGCCAACCCCCACTACGGCCGCACCGACCACGGCCAGGGCAAAAAGTACAATGTGGAATTCGTCTCGGCCAACCCCACCGGCCCCATGCACATGGG
>CALXGY010000199.1 GCA_944387955.1 uncultured Faecalibacterium sp.
GAGAAGAACGGCACCACCACCGCCGAGGTCCAGATGGCGGCGGAAGCCCTGATTGCCGCCGGGGTCAAGGCGGTATTCACCCCCACCGACAACACCATCATGACCGCCGAGCTGGCCATCTATGAGACCTTCATCGAGGCAGGGGTCCAGCACTATACCGGCGCGGACAGCTTCGCCCTCAACGGTGCTCTGCTGGGTTACGGCGTGGACTACGAGCAGCTGGGCGAGGCCACCGCAGACATGGTGGCTGAGCTGCTCTGCGACGGCAAGAGCCCCGCCGATATGCCTTACCGCACCTTCGACAACGGCATCGCCACCGTCAACACCGAGACCTGCGCCGCCCTGGGGCTGGACTTCGAGACCCTCAAGGCCGCCTTTGAACCCTACTGCACCAGCGTGCAGGAGATCACCACCGCCGAATCCTTTGAATAAGCCGGAGCACCCGGCGCTCAGGGCAGCTTTAGGGGCTGTCCTGAGCTTTGTTGTGAGAGCAAGGAGAATATTATGCTGGCAAGCATCTTTTCCCTCAATGTATTGCAGACCGCTCTGGAGCTGGGCTGCATCTATGCGCTGGTGGCCCTGGCGCTGTTTCTGAGCTATTCCACCCTGAACATTGCAGACCTGTCCACCGACGGCTGCTTCACCCTGGGGTGTGCGGTCTGCTGTCAGGTGGCCCTCACCGGCCACCCGATTTTGGCCCTTTTTGCCGCCATGGCGGCGGGGGTCTGTTCCGGCTTCATCACCGCCTTTTTGCAGACCCGCCTGGGAGTGGAGAGCATCATGGCCGGCATCATCGTCAACACCGGCCTGTACACCATCAATCTGGCGGCCATGGGCTTTTCCTCCAATATGAGCCTGGTGAAGGCGGACACCGTCTTTACCCTGGCGAAGGACCTGCTGGGCTTCACCGGCAGCTGGTATAAATTTGTTGTGGCCGCCGTGGTCATCCTGCTGGCGGGGGTGGCCATGACCCGCTTCCTCAGCACCCGGCTGGGCCTTTCCATCCGGGCCACCGGCGACAACGCCGCCATGGTGCGGGCTTCCAGCATCAACCCGGCTCTGACCATTACGGTGGGCCTGTGCATCTCGGGCAGCCTGACTGCCCTGTCCGGCGGCCTGCTGGCCCAGTACCAGAAGAGCTGCGACATCAACGTGGGCACCGGCATGGTGACCATCGCCCTGGCCTCCCTCATCATCGGCGAGACCATCCTGGGCAAGCGCACCATGGTGCAGCGGGTGGCCGGAGTGGTCTTCGGCAGCTGCCTGTACCGGTTCATCGTGGCGGTGGCTCTGCGGTTCAACGTGCCCGCCGCAGCCATGAAACTGGTCTCGGCCCTGATCGTGGCGGTGGCCATCTCCACCCCCGCCATCCGGGAGAAGATCGCCTTTGAAAAGCGCAAGAAGGAAGCCCGGGCCCGTCACGCCGAGGCCCATAAGAACGCCGGAAAGGAGGCGGTCTGAGATGCTCAAGCTGCGCAATCTCCGCAAGACCTTCAACCCCGGCACCGTCAATGAAAAGATTGCCCTGGACGGGGTGAGCCTGGACCTCAAGAAGGGGGACTTCGCCACCATCGTGGGTTCCAACGGCGCGGGCAAATCCACCCTTTTCAACGCCATCACCGGCGGGTTCATCGCCGACGAGGGCAGCATCACCCTGGGCGGGGAGGACATCACCTTCACCCCCGAATTCCAGCGCAGCAAGGTCATCGGCCACCTGTTCCAGGACCCGCTGAAGGGCACCGCCCCCAACATGACCATCGAGGAGAATCTGGCCCTGGCCTATCTGCGGGCGGGCACCGCCCAGCGGGCCTTTTTCTCCCGCATCTCCCGTCAGGACAAGGAGCTGTTCCGCCAGCGTCTGGCGCTGCTGGGCATGGGCCTTGAGGACCGGATGAAGCAGCCGGTGGGGCTGCTCTCCGGCGGCCAGCGGCAGGCCCTGACCCTTTTGATGGCCACCCTTGTGACCCCGAAGCTGCTGCTTTTGGACGAACACACCGCAGCCCTGGACCCCGCCACCGCCGACAAGGTGCTGGAGCTCACAAAGCAGATCGTGGCCGACCAGCAGATCACCTGCCTGATGGTCACCCACAACATGCGCCAGGCCCTGGAACTGGGCAACCGCACCCTAATGATGGACGGCGGCCGCATCGTCTTTGACGTGCAGGGCGAGGAGCGCAGCAGGATGACGGTGGACGATCTCCTGGAAAAGTTCCGCCAGAACGCAGGCCAGGAGCTGGACAACGACCGCATCCTTTTGAGCAAGGTAAAGCAATGACCTGTTTGTATAGACCGTAGAATATTATCCCAAATGGAATACAAAAAACAGCACGATCCTCTGGAAAGCGGAGCTTTTCGGGGCGGTCGTGCTGTTTTTTTGCGCTGCAAAAGCGGGAAAGAGGGGGCAGAGGAGAAAAAATGCCGGGGCGTTTTTTGCTGTATTGCACAACAAAAGCAGAGAGCGTTTCAAATGTATGTAAAATACAGGATGGAAAAATCCGCGAAAAATGCCCCATAGTATCCCTCTTTTAACCCCGAATTGAATAAAAATAACGGCAATTCGTGAGAAATAAGAAATTTTGATTTTTTCCAAGGTTTTACCAAAGCATGAACGACAGTCCGCTCGGGATGGTGTATAGTATTTTGCGGAACCGGCGAACGGCGTTCAGCC
>CALXGY010000200.1 GCA_944387955.1 uncultured Faecalibacterium sp.
CGCCTTGCACTGTTGACCTGAATGCAAAAAAGGGCACGGATTGCAATGCAATCCCGCGCCCTACATAATTCAACACAGAAAACACGAACCGTGCACCGACCGTGCAAAAACCGTGCAGCTGTGTTGCAAAAAACAAAAAAGCCATGAAATCTTTCGATCTCACGGCGTTTTTTGGTGCGATGGAAGGGACTCGAACCCCCGGCCTACTGATTCGTAGTCAGTCACTCTATCCAGCTGAGCTACCAACGCATATGTTCCGCTCGGAACAGGACATATTCTATCACGAAAAGGCCGGGTTGTCAACAATTTTTTTGAAATTTCTTTTGATTTTTTTGCGGCCGGTTCAGCCCTCGTCGGCCAGCCGCTGGGCGATGGCCTGGCCGGTGGGGGTAGCGGCAAGGCCACCCATACCGGTTTCCCGCAGATCGGGGGAGAGCTGGGCTCCCACCCGGCCCATGGCGTCGATGACCTCGTCGCAGGGGATGGCGTAATCCACCCCGGCCAGGGCCATATTGGCGCAGGCCACAGCGTTCACCGCGCCCACCACGTTCCGCTTGATGCAGGGCACCTCCACAAGGCCCGCCACCGGGTCGCAGACCAGGCCCAACAGATTTCCCAGAGCCATGGCGGCGGCGGCCGCACACTGTTCGGCGCTGCCCCCCTTAAGGCTGCACAGCGCAGCGGCAGCCATGGCACTGGCAGCCCCCACCTCGGCCTGGCAGCCGCCCTCGGCCCCGGCCAGGGTGGCCCGGGCCGCGATGACCTGACCAAATCCGGCGGCCACATAGAGAGCGTCGCAGATCTCCTCGTCGGTGGCCTCTCCGGCGCGGGCCAGGGGCAGCAGCACCGCAGGCAGCACCCCGCAGCTTCCCGCTGTGGGGGCGGCCACGATCCGCTTCATGCAGGCGTTGCACTCGGCGGTTTTCAGGGCCTCGGCGGTGACGGCGGAGAGATACTCCCCACCAAACAGCAGCCCCGCTGCCGCGGCCTGCTCCACCTTGGCGGCGTCTCCGCCGGACAGTCCGCTGCGGCTGCGCTGGGCGGGGCAGTAGTCCCGGCTGGTGGCCTGCATCACATGCCAGAGGGCCCGCATGTCGGCGCGGCTCTTCTCCTCGGTGAGGCGGCTCTCGGCCAGGTCGCTGCGCAGCACCGCTTCGGCCAGCGAGATGCCCTGGCTGCGGGCGGCGGCCAGCATCTCGGCACAGGATACAAAAGACATAGATTTTCCTCCAAGATCAAAGAGTATCGACCGGCTGGTCGTCCAGGTTCAGGCAGGTCACCTTGCGGATGCCCGGCACAAAGGTCAGCTGCTGTTCCAGAGCCGGGGGGATGGGGGAATCGCACTCCAGCACCATCACCGCATACCCGCCGGGGGCAGCCCGGAACACCTGCATGCAGGCAATGTTGATCCGCCGCAGCGCCAGCGAAAGGGTGACCTCGGCGATACAGCCGGGGGTGACCTCGTTGTGGATGATGAGAGTGTTGTTTTCACCGCCAAAGTCGGCGGTGACCCCGTCGATCTCGGTGACCCGGATTCGTCCGCCCCCCACCGAGCAGGCGGTGAGCCGGAGTTTGCGGCCGGAAGCCCCCTCCAGATAGAGCCGGGCAGTGTTGGGGTGGGCCGAGCGCAGCTCCACCGGGTGGATGGTAAACTCCATCTTCTCCTTTTCGGCCAGCGCGAAGCTGTCCGGCAGCCGCTCATCGTCCGGCCGCATTCCCAAAAGCCCCGCCACCAGAGCCCGGTCGGTGCCATGGCCCTTGCCGGTGGTGGCAAAACTGCCGTACAGGCCAATATCTGCCTTGACCGGCTGTTCGCCCAACAGCTTGCGGGCTGTGTAGCCGATTCGGGCCGCGCCTGCGGTATGGCTGGAAGAAGGCCCGATCATGACCGGGCCCAATACATCGAATAAACGCATCTGTTGTGACCGTCCTTCTGCGCCAAAAACGGCGCCGTCGCGTCCGTCCTGAAGCGGGCAAAGGGCCCAGACCGAGAAGCAACGAAAGTTTTTTCGCTTTTATTATACCTCTTTTGCCTTATATGTGCTATAATGATTTCGTGTTATGCAGAAAAAAGCCCCCTTCGCCGGGGGTGATACGGAGGGTAATGAACCTATGAAACTGGTAAGCGTGGAAACTCCTGAAAAGAGTGTCTGCAAAATGACCTTCAGCGCCACCGCCGAGGAACTGGAAGCCGCATCCAATGCGGTCTATGAGCGCACCCGCGCCAACTTCACCATCAAGGGCTTTGAAAAAGGGCAGGCCGACCG
This sequence comes from uncultured Faecalibacterium sp., assembly GCA_944387955.1. Lineage (GTDB taxonomy): Bacteria > Bacillota > Clostridia > Oscillospirales > Ruminococcaceae > Faecalibacterium. The sequence continues at coordinate 2,268 of CALXGY010000200.1, forward strand.
GGCCCAGATCGAGGCCGACCGGGGCGAGCACACCTTCTGGTACGACGCCATCAACGACCTGATGGACCGGGACGTGCCCGCGCTGTATGAGTCCGCCATGGCCGAGCACGGCTTTGTGCCGGTGGACGAGCCCATCTACGATCTGGTGAGCGTCAAGAAGGACGAGGGCTTTGTGGCCACCGCCGTCACCGCTCTGCAGCCCGAGCTGACCATCCGTCAGAGCGAGGGCTTCACCACCGAATACACCCTGCCCGCCACCACCGACCAGGAGGTGGAGCAGAACATCGAGCGCCGCCGCCAGGGCGCTGCGGAGCTGGTGCCCCACAAGGGCCCGGCCGTGAAGGGCAACATCGTCCATCTGGATTTTGAGGGCTATATGGATGGCCAGGCCTTTGCAGGCGGCACCGCCAAGAACCAGACCATCGAGCTGGGCCGCGGCCAGATGATCCCCGGCTTTGAGGAGGGCATTCTGGGCCACAAGGCAGGGGAGGAGTTTGAGATCCCCGTGACCTTCCCCGCCCAGTACCACGCCCAGCACCTGGCCGGAAAGCCCGCTGTTTTCAAGGCCAAGCTGATCGACGTCTGCGTGCGCCAGCTGCCCGCCCTGAACAGCGACTTTGCCCGCAAGGTGGGCAAGGTGGACTCCATGGACCAGCTGCGGGCTCAGATCCGCAAGCAGCTGGAGGACCGCAAGCGGGATGCCGCGCTGAACCGGGCCCGCAGCCAGATTCTGGTCCAGCTGGCCGACGCCACCGAGGGCGAGCTGCCCAGCGTGCTGGTGGAGACCGCCTACCAGAACGAGATGCAGCAGTTCCAGCAGCAGCTGCAGATGCAGCGGATGAGCCTGGATCAGTACCTGACCCAGACCCGCCAGACCCGGGAGGGCTTCACCGAGATGGTCCGCAAGGATGCCGAGAAGAACACCCGCATCCGCATGGCGCTGCTGCAGGTGGCGCAGGACAAGGGCCTGGTGCCCACCGACGCCGACCTGGACGCTCAGCTGGCACAGCGGGCCGAGCGGGCCAAGAAGACCCTGGAAGAGGTCAAGGAAAAGACCGACCTGAAGGCTCTGCGCCGCAGCGAGTCCATCCGCCGGGCCGCCGAGTATGTGGTGGAGCATTCCACCCTCCAGCAGACCAACGCCTGATTTTTCCCTGATACAAACAAAAGCGCATCCGGCAGCGGATGCGCTTTTTCTTTACAGCAGCGAAAAAAGATTTAGAATGATCTTCCAGGTACCGGGGAACTGGGTCAAAATAGCCTGCCGGATCACTTCGGGCTCAAATCTCTGGCTCCACTCCAGACAGACAAGGCCCCGGGTCTGCTCCCCAATGGCCACCGGCCCGCAGGCCCAGCCTCCGGCGGCCACCCGGCTGGCGAAGGCTCCGCCGCCGATGGCGTAAACGCCCACCGCGCCGCCGCCCAAAGCCAGCAGCCCCAGTGCAAAGCCGCCCACTGCCACCGCACCCACAGCCAACCCGCCGAAGGCAAACAGCAGGCCCAGCGCAAAACCGCCCAGGGAGACAAGCCCAAAGGAGATCCCGCCCAGCGAAAACACCCCCGCCGAGAGCCCGCCCAGTGCAAAGATCCCTCGGGCACAGTTGCCCAGGGCAAAGACCCCTTTTGCGGTGCACAGGCCGTAGCCGATGTGAATGTGGACCAGCGGAAGCCCAAAGAGGGTGCGGGAGCTTTTATACTCATACTGCCAGGGTCCCCAGGGGCCAAAATGCCCTCTCTCCGGCCGGGGATTGGGGTCGGGTTCCTCCGGCTTTGGTTCCTGCTCACCGCTTTGATTCTCCACCAGCTGGTCGATGGAGCAGCCAAACAGATGGCTGAGCTGCACCAGCTTTTCCAGCTCGGGGGTGGTCTCGCCCAGCTCCCACTTGGAGACCGCCTGCCGGGAGACCCCGATCCGGTGGCCCAGCTGTTCCTGGGACAACCCCAGCCGCTTTCTTCTCTGAATCAGTTGTTCTTTGAATGCCATGGTTTTTCCCTCCTTGTGCCCTGATTCTACCAGAGCAGGGCGGTTTTCTCCACCATCCAGAGCTGGAAAACTGTCAACCAAACCGAACATTTGGGATTTTGGCCCCGAAATCTCTCTTTCTCCGGCTGTATCCCGCCGGGCTTTATGGTATAATCCAACCATCTGAGGGTTCACGGGCTGTTCCTTTTCCGGACGGCTTCCGGACCCGCTGCACAGCAAAGGAGGCTCCCTATGCAAAAGAAAGCGATATCCCTATCCCTGGCAATCTTCCTGATCTTCACCCTCTGCGGATTTTGGTGGCCCTGGACCCCCTCTGTATACGGGCGGGCCGACTCCTGGGCCTACCGGGAGACCGACAAGACCGCCCAGGCGGACGTCTTTTTCATCTGTCCCACCGTCTACGGCGGCCAGGAGGATTCCTTCAATATGTCCATGGACGACGAGGCCGCCAAAGCAAGCTTTGTGGGCGCCACCAACATGGAAAAGGGCATCTACGACCAGGACGCGCGATTCTTCGCCCCCTACTACCGACAGGCGGGCCTGAACGTCTACGAGCTGCCGGCCCAGGAGCGGGAACCCTATCTGGCGTTGGCCTATGAGGACATCCGGGAGGCCTTCTCCTATTATCTGAAACATTACAACCAGGGCCGCCCCATCATCCTGGCCGGTTTTTCTCAGGGCGCCGACCTGTGCATCCGGCTGGTGAAGGAGTTCTTTGCCGATGAGGCGCTGATGGACCAGCTGGTGGCCTGCTATGCCATCGGCTGGAGCATCACCGAGGAGGAACTGGCGGCCTATCCCCATCTGCGGGTGGCCTCCGGAGAGGCGGACACCGGCGTCATCATCGCCTTTAACAGCGAGGCCGAATCCATCACCGATTCCATGGTCATCCCCGCCGGTACCCGCACCCTGGCCATCAACCCGCTGAACTGGCGGACCGACAGCACCCCCGCCGGAAAAGAGGAGAATCTGGGCGCCTGCTTTACCGATTACAGCGGGAACATCCTCACCGAGATCCCTCAGCTCACCGGCGCCTACCTGGACCCGGTCCGGGGCGCCCTCAAGGTGACGGATGTGACGCCGGAGGAATACCCCGCGGTGCTCTCCTTCTTCCAGGACGGTGTCTATCACCTGTACGACTATCAGTTCTTTTACCGGAACCTGCAGGAAAATGTGGCGGTACGGCTGAACGCCTACCAGGCGGAGCTGGCCGCCTGACCCCAGCCGACCCAGCCCCATAAAAAGGGGCTGTTGAAAAATAGGAGGACGTTCCATCGACAAATAAGTGCGATTTCGGTCCCTGAATTTTTTTAGTTTCCCAACTTCACAAAAAAACGCTGCTCCAAAACACGAAGGAGCAGCGTTTTTTCATAAAGGAGCTTCCCGCAGCAGTCGTTTTTCGACGAGAAGCCGTGTATCTTCCGACTTCCCTCTCTGAGGGAAGTGCCGCGCAGCGGCGAAGGGAGTTAGGCAAGATGCTGCTATCCGAACTCCCCCAGTCGCTTCGCGACAGCCCCCTCAAAGCGGGGGCCTGCCAAGAGGGTGCAGACCTTGGGGTATTTTGCAACAGCCCCACTTTTTTATGGATGGAATCTCACAGCACAGCCCGCCGGGTTTCCGCCGGGTCTTTGCGCTGTCCCTTCAGACCGGTTAGGCCTGGGCGGTGTGGTAGCCGTCGGGGTTATGGCTCTGCCAGTTCCAGCTGTCGGCGCACATCTCCTCGATGCCGTACTCGGCCTCCCAGCCCAGCTCCCGCTTGGCCTTGGAGGGATCGGCGTAGCACTCGGCGATGTCGCCGGCGCGGCGGGGCTCGATGACGTAGGGCAGGGTCTTGCCGCAGGCCTTCTCGAAGGCGTGGAGCACTTCCAGCACGCTGTAGCCCTTGCCGGTGCCCAGATTGCAGATGAACAGGCCGCAGCCGGTCTCCAGCTTGCGGATGGCGCAGACATGGCCGCGGGCCAGGTCCACCACATGGATATAGTCCCGCACGCCGGTGCCGTCGGGGGTGGGGTAGTCATTGCCGAAGACGTGGACGATGTCCAGCTTGCCCACCGCTACCTTGGCGATGTAGGGCATGAGGTTGTTGGGAATGCCGTTGGGGTCCTCGCCGATCAGGCCGGACTTGTGGGCGCCGATGGGGTTGAAGTACCGCAGCAGGGCCACGTTCAGGCTGGGGTCCGCCGCGCAGACATCGGTCAAGATCCGCTCGGTGAAGGCCTTGGTGGTACCGTAGGGGTTGGTGGTCTTGCCCACCGGGAAATCCTCGGTGATGGGCACGCTGGCCGGGTCGCCGTAGACGGTGGCCGAGGAGCTGAACACAAAGTTGTGGCAGTCGTGACGGCGCATCACGTCCAGGATGGTGAGGGTGCAGTTGAGGTTGTTGGAGTAGTACTCGATGGGCTTGCGCACGCTCTCGCCCACGGCCTTGTAGGCTGCGAACTGGATGACCGCGGTGATGTCCGGGCACTCGGTGAAGATGCGCTCCACATCCTCGGTCTTGGTCATGTCCGCCTCATAGAAGCGGAAGTCCTTGCCGGTGATCTGGCGCACCCGGTCCAGCACCACCGGGCAGGAGTTGTAGAAGTTGTCGGCCACGACGATGTCATAGCCTGCGTTGAGCAGCTCGATGCAGGTGTGGCTGCCGATGTAGCCTGCGCCGCCGGATACCAAAATTGCCATAAGTAAAAACCCCTTTCATTCCATTTACCCGTACCTTTGCCGGAGATCCCCGGCCTCTATCCAGAGGATACCGCGTTTTTGCCTTTCAGACAAGGGACAGGGTGAGCCTTTGCATGTATTTTTGTCTCATTCAAAATTCGGATGAGATTCATTTCACGCTATTTTTTTCGCTTTGACGATGGAATATCTGTTCTGCCGGGGTCAGAGCTTGCCGCACTGCTTGCCGGTGAAAAAGCGCAGGGTGGTGGTGGCCCGGAACACCTTGCCCACCCGCAGAACGGTGGAGGGGAACTCCGGGAAGGAGGGGCTGCAGGGATAGTGCTGGGTCTCCAGCGCAAAGCCGCCGTACTTGATCATGGGCACGCCCCCCTTGCCGGGGACGGTGCAGTCCTGCAAAAAGTTGCCGGTGTACAGCTGGATGCCGGGCTGGGTGGTGTACAGCTTCATGCTGATGCCGGTCTTGTCGCTGGCGGCCCAGGCGCAGATGGACTGGCTGGAGCCCCGGCCCCGGTCGATGACATAGCAGTGGTCATAGCCGCCGCCCACCATGGTGGTCTGGGAAAAACCGGTATCAATGCTGCGGCCGATGGGTTTTCCGGCGGTGAAGTCCATGGGGGTGCCTGCTACCGGCAGGATTCGGCCGGTGGGGCAGGTCTCGTTGTCCCCCTCCAGATAACGGGAGGCATAGATCCGCAGCTTCTGGCTCAGGACGTTGCCGCCGCCGTCCAGATTGAAATAGCTGTGGTTGGTGAGGTTGACCAGGGTGTCCGCGTCCGCCGAGACCCGGTAATCCATCCGGAAGGCGTTGTCCTCGGTGAGGGTGTAACGGACCGCGATCTTCATGTTGCCGGGGAAGCCATCCTCCCCGTCGGGGCTCATCGCCTCCAAAAGCAGGGTGTCGCCAAAGGTTTTGGCCTCGTAGATCTTGCGGGCAAAGCAGCCGTGGAGATGGTTGTTGCCGTTGTTGGCCTCCAGCTGGTAGCTCTGGCCCCCCAGGCTGAAGGATGCGCCCCGGATACGGTTGGCATACCTGCCCACAAAAGCACCGCAGTAGGTGCCCGTATCCTGCTCATACTCCGCCAGGGTATCATGCCCCAAAACCACATCCACCGGCCCGCTCTTGGAAGGGACGATGATGTTCTTGATGATGCAGCCGTAATCCAGTACGCTGACGGTAAGGCCCCCGGGGTTGGATAGAATGTACTCCGTTACATACTGCCCCGATCGGGTGACCCCGAAGGGCTTCGATAGAATCCTGGCCATAGATTTGTGCCTCCTCTGATGATCGTGTCTGTGAGAATCGAGGGTCTTCTTGTTGTCTTTATAACTAAAGCAGGTGTTCTGTTTATCATTATAACACAAGATGTCTCTTTTGGAATGAAAAACTTTTGGGTTTTTTCCATAATTTTATACGCTTGTTCTATCTCTCATCCCGACAAGACGCAAAAAACGCCCGGTCTTTTCTTTTGAAAAGCCGGGCGTTCGGGCAAACGAACAGTTTTAGGTTTTTTGTTTCATTTGGTCGGGGCGCTTATCCCTCAGCGGGAGCGGCGCCGCCCTGGTTCTTGTGCTCCTCCAGAGCTGCGGCAATGAACTCGGCTGCGTCATCCGGCACGTCGTCCAGATCGTCGCCGCCCACATCCACCTGCAGCGGCGGACGCCGGAACAGGATCTCGTACATGACCGGTACAATGTACAGGGTCATAAAGGTGGCATAGAGCAGGCCGCCGATGATGACGATTGCCATGCCGCTCATGAGCTGGCTGGCCATGTCGTCGCTGAACAGCATCTGGAACATGGCCAGGATGGTGGTCAGAGCGGTCATCAGGATGGGCCGCATACGGGTCTTGCCGGTGGCAATCAGCGCGGCGCGGCGGTCCATGCCGCCGATCCGGAGCTGGTTGGTATAGTCCACAAAGACGATGCCGTTGTTGACGACGGTACCCATCAGCACGATGAAGCCCATCAGGGACATCAGCGAGAGCTGCTGGCCGGTGATCAGCAGGCCGATCAGGCCGCCGGTGAAGGCCAGAGGCACCGTGAACATCACGATGAAGGGAGACAGCAGGCTCTGGAACTGAGCCACCATGACCAGGTAGACGAAAGGCAGGGCCAGGGCCATCCACTCCAGCATCTGGCGCACCATATCGTTGACGCTGTCGGTCTCGCCGCCCAGAGAGACGGTGTAGCCTTCGGGGAATTCTCCGGAGGCCTGCATCTCCTGAAGCATCCGCTCCAGCTGGCGGGACTGCAGGGTGGTGTTGTAGCCCTTCTTGGTCTCAGCGGTCACCGAGACATAGCGGGTCATATTCTCGCGCTGGATGCTGTTGGGGGTGGAGCCATAGCTGGTGGAAGCAAATTCACCCAAGGTATGGACCTCATTGACAGTGGTTCCGTCCGCCGCCAGATTGGTGGTGTGGAAGGTCAGGTCCATCAGGTTCTCCACAGTCAGGGGGTCGGTATCGTCCACCACCTTGACGGTCATGGTGGTACCGTCCACGCTGACGCTGGTGGAGTCGGTGGAGGTGGTGAGCTGGGCGGCGATCTCCTGGTAGATCTGAGCCACGGTCAGACCGGCGGCGCGGGCTGCATCCTTGTCGATGCTCAGTTCAATGGTCTGGTCGCCTTCGCCCAGGCCGTTGGTGGCGTTCTCAAAGCCATCGGTGCTGTTGACCAGCTCCACGATCTTTTCCGAGAGCTCTTCCAGGGTCTGGAGATCGTTGCCGTAGATGTTGACGGTCAGGCCGCTGCCCAGCAGGCTGGTAAAGTCGTTCAGGCCGCCCATGGCTACGCTGCCCAGGCAGTCGGTCTTTTGGTCCAGAAGCTGCTGGATCTCCATGGTCAGACGGTCGGCGTCGGCGTTCTTGGCGCTCTCATCCATCTTAATATTGTAGGTATAGCTGCCGTAGCCGCTGGTGGTGCTGCTGAGCAGGTTGGTGATGGTGCTGCCCAGCATGCCCACATCCAGACCGTAGATGCTGGTATCGGTGGAAACGCCCACCTCGGCTACCTGGTCCAGCTCCATGATCTGCTCCATCAGCTCACCGGCCGCCGCATAGGACTGTTCCCGGGTCATGGTGTCGCTGGTGGAGAAGCTGACGGTCAGCTCGGTGGTGCTCATCTCGGGCAGCATGATGATGCCCATGGAGAACACCCGCCAGACGCAGAAGACCAGCAGCACAACGGTGGTCACGAGAGAGAGGGATTTGTGGTTCAGGCACCACTTCAGGCTGCGGACATAGCTGTCCTGGATCTTGTCGAACCAGGCCAGAGACTGGGACTTGCTGTTTTTCAGCAGGGTGGAGGCGGAGGCGGGGACCACGGTCATCGCCACCACCAGGGAGGCCATCAGGCAGTAGCCGATGCACAGAGAGAGAGGCAGCAGCAGTTCCCGGGTTATCTCCTGGGCGAAGATGACCGGCACAAAGACGCAGACCGAGGTCAGGGTGGAGGCCACGATGGAGCCTTCCACCTGCAATGCGCCCTGAACGGCAGCACGGGGCGCGCTGACCCCGCGGCTGCGCAGACGGTAGATGTTCTCGATGACCACGATGGAGTTGTCCACCAGCATGCCGATGCCCAAAGACAGGCCCGCCATGGTCATCATGTTCATGGTCATGTCGGTGAGGTACATGAGCACCACCGCAAAGAGCACCGACAGCGGAATGCTGATGCTGACCACCAGGGTGGGCTTGATGTCCCGCAGGAAGACGGCCAGCACGATGATGGCCAGCAGAGCGCCCACGCCCATGCTGCTGAGGATGCTGCTGATGAGCAGGGTGATGTAATCGCCCTGGTTGGACAGCACCACCACATCCAGCCCTTCGTACCGGGCTTTCAGCTCTTCAAAAGCATTCAGGCAGGCGTTGGAGACGTCGTTGGCGCTGGAGGTGCTGCTCTTATAGATCTTGAACACCACCGCCCGTTCGCCGTTGAGGCGGGTAAAGGAATCCTCGGCGTTGTCGATGACCATGACGTCCGCCACATCCGACAGGTAGATCTCGCCGATCCCCTCCACCCGGATGAGCAGCGCGCCGGACAGGTCCTCGACGCTGTCGTACTCCTCGCCCACCTTCAGCAGCCAGGAGTTGTCGTTCTCGTCGTCCAGATAGCCGGCAGGCATCGAGAAGTTCTGGGCGTAGATCAGCTGAGAGAGGGTCTGGATGTCCAGCATGTTGCTGACATTGGCGCTGCTGAGGGCATTTTCCTTGGCAGACTCATACTCGGCCTTGGCGGCGGAAAGCTGCTCTTCGTAGTCCGCCAGCATGTTCTGGGCCGCAGAGAACTGGAGCATCGCCTCCATCTGGGACTGGGTCAGATCCGCATAGGAATCCTGGAATTTATCCATCAGAGAGGGCACCGAATCCAGAGCCTTCAGCAGGCCGTCCAGGGTGGCGTAGATGGTCTCGATGGACTGACGGATCTCCAGCGAATCCAGAAGATCCTCGGCGGTGCTGCCGCTGCCGCCCTGCTCGGCATCCAGACGAGCCTGCAGCTCCTGCAGCGCCTGGGTCAGCCGGTCGGTGAGCACGCGGGTCTCGGAGACGATCTCAATGAGGTCGTCGATGGTCTTTACGCCGGTGGTGGCGATCCGGTCCAGCATCTTGTCCAGGCCGTCCCGCACGTCGATCAGCGCGGCCTGGATCTCGGGCTCATTGACAATGGCGATGAGGTTGTCCACGCTGTTGCGCAGCGCCTGGATGCGGGCGCGGACGTCCTCGGTGGCCTTTGCCACTGCATCCGCAATCTGATTGACCACCGTCTCGGAGACGGTGGCGCCGAAGGTGTCCTGCGCCTGCTGGAGCTGCTTTTTGCCTTCCTCCAGCTGAGCCTCAGCCTCCTCCAGCTGGGCCCTGGCTTCGGCCAGCTGAACATTCACCTGCTCCAGCAGCAGCACATTGACATCGTCGATCTTGTCCTGGTTGAGCTGCACCTGCACCAGTTTGTTCACCAGGCCGGTTGTGGAAACACTTGACACACCGTCCTGCCGTTCGATGTAGGGGATTACGCTCTCATCCAGAAAATCGGTCAGCTCGTAGATGTCGTAGCCTTCCCGTCCCACCGAGACGGTCATCAGGCTCATCATGTTCATGCTCACCTCTAGGATGGAGGGGGTGAGACAGCTGCTTGGCAGGCTGCTTACATTTTGCTGTACCGTGTTGGAGACCTTGACCATGGCACTGTCCATATTGGTGCCCTGGCCAAAGGAGAGCTGCACGATACTGTAATTCTCTGCTGAGGTACTGGTGATGCTTTCGACGCCTGAGACGGTGCCCAGAGCATTCTCCATCACCTGAGAGACCTCTTTTTCCACACGTTCCGGGCTGGCGCCGGGGTAGACGGTCAGAACCACCAGATAGGGGGTGCTGACGTTCGGCAGAAGGTCGGTCTGCATCTTGGTGACCGACACAAAGCCCAACAGCAGAACGATGATGACTGCAACTAAGATTGTGAATGGTTTTTTAACGCTGAATTTTTCCATGATCCGTTCCTTTGACTCACAGCGAAAACTGGCATCCCGCCTGCAGCAGCGGCTGCCCAAGCGGGTTTTGGTACTCTACCAATAGTCCTATTATACACGATGCAAGGTTGCTTGCAAGGGAAAATGTGTGAATCTTTGAAGGACAAATCCTTCCTTTCCCACCTCTTCTTACCTTTTATAATAAGGAGAACTTAAAAATCATCCCTTTTTGGGGCCGTCAGGCCCCGCGCCCAGGCGGAATTCAGCATGGAAATACCGTGTGGGTTGTGGTATACTGAAAAATACGGCAGTTTGCGGATTTTCGGTTTTAGAACCGCAGCCGCCGGAGAATTGTCCCCCTGCCGGGAGAGAAAATTGCTCCTCTTTCGGCAAATGTCATTTTGTTGATGTCACAATGTTGATGTCACAATATTGCTCTGGTCTCCCTGTACAGCACAGAGTACAGCATGGAATTCTCCAGAGCGTTATACATTTTGGAATATTACGAGGAATCGCCATGAAACAAGTCATTTCAGTCCGTTTTAAAGAGAACGGCAAAAGCTATTACTTTGACCCCCAGGGCGCAGAGATCCACCCGGGGGATCACGTCATCGTCGAGACCACCCGCGGGGTGGAATGCGGCGAAGTAGTCAAGGGCGTTCAGGAACTGCCCGACTCGGCCTGCCCCAAGAATGTGAAACCGATTTTACGTATGGCGGATGGAGTGGATATCCGTCGGATGCGCCAGAACCGAGAGGACGAAAAACGGGCCTACCGTACCTGTCAGGACTGCATTGCCCGCCGCGGTCTGGAGATGAAGCTTGTGGAAGCAGAATACACACTGGACCGTTCCAAGATCATGTTCTACTTCACCGCCGACGGACGGGTAGACTTCCGGGAATTGGTAAAAGAGCTGGCCGGCATCTTCCGCACCCGCATCGAGCTGCGTCAGATCGGCGTGCGGGACGAGAGCAAGATGCTGGGGGGCCTGGGGGTCTGCGGCCAGGTCTTTTGCTGCAGCCGTTTCTTAAAGGATTTCCAGCCGGTCTCCATCAAGATGGCCAAGGAGCAGGGCCTCTCCCTCAACCCCACCAAGATCAGCGGGGCATGCGGGCGGCTGATGTGCTGTTTGTCCTATGAGCAGAGCGCCTACGAGTACCTCAACAGCATTCTGCCCACCGTGGGCAGCACGGTGCGCACCCCCGACGGGGTGGGAACGGTGCTGGAGGTCAACCCCATCTCGGGCTATCTGCGGGTGCGCTGCGGAGCCGAAAGCCTGACCCCCCGCTACTATAAAGCCAGCACCTGCCAGTACCTCTCGGGCGGCAAGCGCGCTCCCCGCCGCCCCGACCCGGACGACGACTACTCCGGTCTGCGGGACCCCTCTCCGGTGGTAGCCAGCTCGGAAGAAGAATAAGGCACTTTTCTATTTTCCGGATTCGGAGCACTGTACAAACTGCCTAGTTTTGCTCGTATATTACCGGGATATTTGCCGATTATTTTGTGCATTCAACCAAAATATTTTCTTTCCAGCTCTTCCTGCCGCGGTTGGTCTTGCATTTTTGGGCCCGCTTTGCTACAATCCACTCAAGGAGCGTTTTCCCAGAAGGCTGCTGCGGCCGTGCAGGAGCAACCCTCTGAAATTTATAGTTTGGCACGGGGCGAAAGGAGCGTACTATTATGGCACACAAGGTTTCTGATGCATGTGTTGGTTGCGGCGCTTGCGAGGGCGCTTGCCCGGTTGGCGCAATCTCCATGGAGAATGGCGCAGCTGTTGTGAATCCCGATTCCTGCATCGACTGCGGCGCTTGCGAGGGCGTCTGCCCCACCGGTGCGATCGCTGCTGAATAAGCAGATCGGTCTTTCCAAAGTGCAAAGAAGGCGGCAGGCCCGGCAGCGGGCCTGCTGCTTTTTTATTGGAAGGGAAGTGCAGGCAGACCCGGCAAACCGGCCCTGCGCCCCCTTTTTGTTTCCTGCACAATTTCTGCCTAAATTTTGTCCCGAATTTTTTGAGAGGGAGCGCGGCCGGACTATGGAACATTCCACAGAGATTTTGTATAATAAAACCAACGTTTACTGCACGCCGGTCCACCGTTTCGGCTCGGACGCACTGCTGCTGGCCCGCTTTTGCAGCCCCCGGCCCACCCAAAAGGCGGCGGACCTGTGCTCAGGCTGCGGCATCGTGGCGCTGGAATGGCATGACCGGGGCCACCGCGGCCCCTGCCTTGCGCTGGAGATCCAGCCCGAGGCCAGTGCACTTTTGGCCCAGGCGGCGGCCGACCAGCAGATCACCCACATCCGGCCGGTCTGCGGAGATCTGCGGCTGTGGCGGCAGGAGGCCGGGCAGTACGACCTCTGCGCCTGCAACCCGCCCTATTTTGACGCAGGGCCCCAGAGCCCCGACCCCCAGCGTTCCGCCGCCCGGCACGAGGGCAGCTGCACACTGGAGGATGTGTGCAGCTGTGCGTTCTCACTGCTGAAGGACGGAGGCAAGCTGGCTCTGTGCCATCGGCCGGAACGGCTGGCCGAGGTGCTGGCGGTGCTGCGGGCGGCCCGCCTGGAACCCAAACGGCTGGCCTTTGTCAAGAACAAACCGGACGGGCGGCCCTGGCTCTTTTTGGTGGAGGCCCAGAAGAACCGCCGCACCGGGCTGCGGCTGGAGCCGGATCTCCTGATCGCCGCCGGGGCGGCGCTGTACGGCCCGCAGTATCAAGATCATCTATAAAGGGAGGCTGTTATGGCCGGTACACTTTACATCGTAGGGACCCCCATCGGAAACCTGGAGGATATGTCTCCCCGGGTGGCCGCCACCTTCGGCGCGGCGGACTTCATCGCCGCCGAGGACACCCGGGTCACCATGAAGCTTTTGAACCATCTGGGCCTGAAAAAGCCGATGGTCAGCTACTACGAACACGCACTTTATAAAGGGGAGGGCATTCTGCGCCGGATCGAGGCAGGGGAGAACTGCGCCCTCTGCTCGGATGCGGGGATGCCCTGCATCTCCGATCCCGGCGAGCAGATCGTCAAGGATGCCCTTGCCCGGGGAATTCCGGTGGTGCCGGTGCCGGGGGCATCGGCCTGTGTCACCGCCCTGGCCGTTTCGGGTCAGGACACCTCCCGCTGGGTGTTTGAAGGCTTTCTGCCGGTGGCCCGCCGCCAAAAAAAGGAGCGGCTGGCCGAGCTCGGGGGAGAAAAACGGACCATCCTCTTTTATGAGGCGCCCCACAAACTGCGCGCCACCCTGGCCGACCTGGCCGAGGCCTTTGGACCTGAGCGCAGCATCACCCTCTGCCGGGAGCTGACCAAGCTCCACGAGGAGATCTGGAAAACCACACTGGGGGAAGCCTGCCAGCACTACGCACAGGCCGAGCCCCGGGGGGAATATGTACTGGTCATGGCCGGAGCCCCTGCGGATGCCGGCCCGGGCAGCCGGCTCACCCTGGAGCAGGCCGCTGCCCTGGCTCTGGATCTGGTAAAGCAGGGCCGCAGCCCCTCGGCTGCCGCCAAGGAGGCCTGCCAGGGCACACCTTATGCCAAGAGCGAGGTCTACCGCCAGCTGCTGGCGCTCCAGCAGGCCGACGAAGACCCGTCTTCGATCTGATGAACTGCGGCCATAGAGCAAGAGGAGGGCCCGCCGATGACAAAACTTGTGATTTTGAGCGACAGCCACAACACCGAGGAAGCGATCCACCGCATCCTGAAAGCCGAAAAAGACCTGGATGCCCTGATCTTTTTGGGGGACGGACTGCGGGATCTGGACCGCGCCCTCACCATGTACCCCCGCCTGCGGGCCTACGCCGTGGCAGGCAACTGCGATTACGGCGCACTGGAGCCGCTGGACGGCCTGGCCGCCTTTGATAAGGTGGTCATCTTCTACACCCACGGCCACATGTACGGGGTGAAATACGACCTGGACACCCTGGTGGACGCTGCGGCGGCCCGGGGGGCTGAGGTGGCCCTCTTCGGCCACACCCATATCCCCATCGCAAAACAGCGGGGGGATGTGTTCCTCTTCAATCCCGGCTCCTGCGGCCGGTGCTACATCGGGCCGGATACCTACGGCGTCATGGTGCTGGACAGCGGCCGCATCCTCTCGGCGGAACATCGGGAGGTCCCCAAATCATGAGCATCAACAAGGTATGGCATCTGCCCGAATGCGAAAACACCAACGGCTACGCCAAAGAACACTTCGAGGAGTTCGGGCCTCTGGGGGCGGTCTACACCACCAGCCAGACCGCAGGCCGCGGGCGGAGGGGGCACACCTGGCAAAACGCCCCGGGGCTGGCCCTCTACTACACCGCCGCCATCCGGGAGCCGCTGGCCCAGCCCGCCACCCTGCCGCTGCTGGCAAGCCTGGCGGTGCACCGTCAGCTGGCGCTGCGGTACGGGGTGGATTGCCAGATCAAATGGCCCAACGACCTGCTTCTCCACGGCAAAAAGATCGCGGGCATCCTCTGCGAGGGGGTGGCCTACGGCTACGGCGGCCAGGGGCGGGGCATCCTCTGCGGCATCGGCATCAACCTGGCCCAGCCCAAAAGCTACTTTGAGGCGGCGGGGCTGCCCCACGGCAGTTCCCTGGTGCTGGAGGGCGCCGCGGTGGATCTTGAGACCGACCCGGCCTGGCTGGCCGAGGGTCTGACCGACTTCGGCTTTGACCGTCCTCTTTATCTATTTGCCCGGGAGGGCTTCGCCCCCTTTCGGGAGGAGTACAAGGCGGCCTGCATCAACCTGGGCCGCCGGGTCTTTTTCACCCTTCCGGACGGAACCCCCGGCTGCGGCATCGCCCAGGACATCGACGAGGAAGGGCGGCTGGTGGTCCTCACCGACCAGGGCGAAGAGCACGTTTTCACCGGTGAGGTGTCGGTCAGCGGCATCTACGGGCAGGTATAAACCCTTTATAACTCCAAGAGGCAAAACAAGAGCCTTTCCCCGGCATCTCTGCCAAAGGAAAGGCTCTTGTTTTCTTTTATTGGTACAGACCCAGACGGGCCAGTTCCAGACAGACGCCGTCCTGCTCTACGCTCTCACAGACCCGGTGGGCCATAGCCTTGAGCTCATCGCAGGCATTGCCCATGGCAATGGCCAGACCGGCCCGCCGGAGCATCGGGGCGTCGTTTATGCTGTCTCCAAAGGCAATCGTATCCTTCAGATCCGCTCCATAGTATTCGCAGATTCGGACCATTCCATCCCCCTTGTCGATCCCTTTGGGGGTGATCTCCCCGTTGTAACAGGAGGTGGTATTCCCGTAAAGGTGGACCGCAAAATCAAATCGGTCGCCCAGCCGTTCCTCCGCTTTTTTCACCGACGCCAGGTCCGTGCTGGTAAAGCAAAGTTTGTAGGCTCCTTTCCGGGGATAATCTTCATACCTTTGGAGAAAAATACCGGCCTCGATCTCCTTTTGCATCCGGATCAGCTCCGAATTGCGGGGGTCGGGGGAGGCGCTGCGCAGCAGCTGCTCCATCTGCGGATCGGTATAGATCCCCTCCGGGGTTTCAATCCGGCAGAACATGCCCTGACCATGAAAGACTTCCAGGCATTCCTGCACCACACTTTCAGAAAGCAGATGCTCAAACAGCACCCTTTCTCCTGCCGAAACATAGCTCCCCGCACTGGCAATAACCCCGTCGAACCCAATTTCCAGGAGTTCCGCTCCGATGATGGGCAGATTCCGTCCTGTGCACAGGAAAACCAGATGCCCCTGGGCGCGGGTCTTCTGGATTGCCCGGCGTACAGCTGGAGAAGGTGCGGACAGGTCAGCGGTCAGAGTGCCATCAATGTCGAAAAAAATCAGCTTTCTTTCCATAAGATCCCGTTTTCATCCTTCACTGGTCTTTTATTTTGCCAGGCTGGCCTTCTGCGGGGCGTTCTCCATAAATTTCCCCAGAATCAGGGTAAAGAGGAATCCGCCGGCAATGGCCACCGCATGGGCCAGGATGTAGTTCAGATAGCCATTGTTGGCCGGGTCGGCCAGGGCAATGCCCGGGAGAACGGTGGTGCCGAACCCTACTGCCGCCAGATTGGTCAGGTAGACCACCACGCCGCCCAGGGCGCCGCCGATGCAGCCGCCCATCAGCGGGTAGCGGTAGCGCAGGTTCACGCCGAAGATGGCCGGTTCGGTGATGCCGAACAGCACCGAGATAAAGCTGGGGATGCAGATCTCCCGGATCTTCAGTTCCTTTCTGTGCCGGACCAGGTACCCCAGCACCGCGCCGCCCTGGGCGATAATGGCCACCGACATGAGCGGATTCAAAAAGTTCCGGCCGGTGTCCGCCAGAAGCTGGGCCTCAATGGCTCCGAAGATATGGTGCAGGCCGGTGATGACCACCAGCTGCTGACAGCCTGCAAAAACCGCATAGCCCACTGCGCCCAGATTCTGGGTCATCCAGAGCAGAACGCTGGTCAGGCCGGAGGACAGCCCGCGGCCCAGCGGGCCCACCACCGTAAACAGAAGCAGCGCGCTCACAAGGGTGGTCAAGAGGGGAGAAACCAGCAGCCGGATGACTTCGGGGACCTTTTTCTCAAAGAATTTGTCCAGGCTTGCCGTGACCCAGCCCATCAGCAGGGCCACGATGATGCCGCCCTGGAAGCCCACCAGCTCCACAGGCAGGCCCAAAATATGCAGAGTTGTGACCTCTGCTGTGCCCTGAGCGGCGGCGTATGCGTCGGTCAGCGATCCGCTGAGCATGATGCAGCCGATTACAATGCCCAGGATGGGACGCCCGCCAAACCGCTTGCAGGCGCTGTATGCCACTGCCAAAGGCAAAAATCCGAAAATTGCTCCCGAGGCAATGTTGATCAGGGTATTCAGGCCATAGAGGGTTTCATTCTGCTGGACCACCTCCAGGTTGCCGGTTGCCCAATACGCCGGACAGTCCGGTCAAAAGAGCCGCCGCCAAAATGCCGGGCATGATATCCACAAATACATCCGACAGAGCCTTGATGATCCGCTGGAGCGGATTCATCTTCTGGTTTGCCACCGTCTTGAGGTCGCTGAGGCTCATGTTCTTCATGTTGTTGTATTCAGCCGTCACCTCGTAGATGTCGTTGACCAGGCCTGCGCCGAATATGATCTGCACCTGATCTCCGGCGATGAATACGCCCTTGGCCAGGTCCACATTCTCCATGGCCTTCAGATCCGCAAGGTCGTTGTTTTTGAGCACGATCCGCAGCCGGGTGGCGCAGTGCGCAATGCCCTGGATGTTGTCCTTTCCACCGGCCAGCAGGGTCAGTTCTTCCGCGATTTTCTGGTACCTTTGGCGCTTGTTTGCGTCCATCTTAGATCCTCCTTATATGTTTGTCCTCTGGTGGGAAAGAAGCCGGCCGTCTTCTTCTTGCATTTCCATTATAGATAGGGTAGGATAAGATTGACATAGAAAAATGTGACTGTACCATTGTGCGATGTGACTACTTGAGACCAAAAGGAGGAGAAAGGCTTGAAGGACTATGTTTTTTCCAACGAATTCACAAAAAACATCGACGCCATGATCTATACCTGCGGCTATGAAAACTGCGAGCCCGGCCACAGCTACGGGCCCCTTTTGCGCAACGGGTACATGATCCACTACATTCTGGCCGGGAAGGGGATCTACCGCACCCGGGGCAAAGAATTCCGCCTCCATGAGGGCGACGCCTTCCTGATCTGTCCGGGGAATGTGATCTACTACGAAGCCGACCAGAAAATCCCCTGGATCTACACCTGGATCGGGATGCAGGGCATCAAAATCAAAAGCTATCTGGAGCGCACCAGCCTTCTGGACAGCCTGGTGTTTCAATATGGAACCGACCCCGGCCTGCGCAGCTGCCATGAACGGCTGTTTGAAGCGGAGCAGCAGGCCAAAAACCGGGATCTGCTGATGAACAGCATCCTGTATGAGTACCTGTTTTTGCTGGCAAACCGCTTTCCCAACCGGCAGGCCGTCCGGGAGGAGAACCGCTCCGGCTATGTGGAGGCTGTACTGCGTTTCATCGAGGGTGCTTACTGCGACCCCATCACGGTCCAGGAGATCGCGGAACACCTGTGCCTCAACCGCTCCTATCTCCACCGGCAGTTCAAGGCGGTGATGGGTATGTCCATCCAGGCCTATCTGCTGGATTACCGCATCCGCCGGGCCTGTACCCTTTTGAAAAACACCGATCTTCCCATCCATGTGGTGGCGCGCTCGGTGAGCTACCAGGACCCGCTGCATTTCTCCAAGCTGTTTCACCAGAAAAAGGGGATCAGCCCCAGCGAATACCGGGAAAGAGCAAGAAAGCCGGATACTCCCTGAGACACAAAAGAGCCTTTTCCCAGGATGGACCAAGGAAAAGACGGATGGACCAAGGAAAAGACTCTTTTTCTCATTTTCCGCCCAAAAGTATAAGGCCCCACATCCGGCGCTTGCGGTACACCGGGGTGAGGCCTTATATGGGGTATTGCTTTGGTGTGAGGAGGAATCATGTGCAAGGTAACGGTTGCGGCCCCGCTGCCTTGTGATTGTAGTATACCCATCTTTTTTTCAGAAATGGTTACGAAGCTGTGAAGAAACTGTAAAAAAGGACGGCTCAATTTCCCCCAAATTTGTTTCTTTCGTCCTGTTTCTCTGCGTGCAGCCGGCCCAGCTCCTGATAGGCCTGGGCATTGTGGAGGGTAAAGGCCTTCTGTTCCTCGCTGGCGGGTTTCAGCACCCGGGCGGGCACCCCCACCGCGATCATCCCCTCCGGAATCACCATGCCCTCGGGCACCAGCGCCCCGGCCCCCACAATGGCCCCCTTGCCCACCACGCAGCGGTTCAGCAGGGTGGCATGCATGCCGATCATGGCCCCGTCTCCCACGGTGCAGCCATGGACCACCGCACTATGGCCCACCGTCACATCCTCCCCGAGGGTGACGGCAAGGCCCGGGTCGCAGTGCAGCACCGCGTTGTCCTGGATGTTGGAGCGCGCCCCGACCCGGATGCTGCCCTCATCCGCCCGCAGAACCGCGCCATACCAGACGCTGGACCCCGGCCCCAGCACTACATCTCCCAGCACCGACGCCGACCCGGCGATGAAGGCTGCGCCCTCATCCACCGGGGTTTTTCCACATACAGAACACAACATTGTTGAAAAACCACCTTTCTCTTTGGCTTTATTTGTGGTATCTTTTATAAAGGAGTTTCTTTTGGCGGGGTCCGGCCCCGCCCTTTCACCATAGATCTGCAAAATACGGGGCGGGCTGCCGCCCCTTTTCAGGAGGCTGCTTATGAACCGTTCTCCCGCCCTTGTCCGCCGGGCCGCCGCCCTGCTGCTGGTCTTTGCGCTGGCGCTGGCTGCCGCTCTGCCCGGCTTTGCCGCCTACACCATGCCCATCGAGACCACCTACCCGGAAGAAGCGGTCTACCTCTTCAACCTGGACACCGGCAAGGTGATCCTGGAACAGAACTCTGACCAGGCCCGGTATGTGGCCAGCCTCACCAAGATGATGACCGCGCTGCTGGTTTTGGAGAGCGGGGCAGACCTGGACGAATCCATCACCATCCCGGAAGCTCTCTCCCAGGAATTCAAGGACATCCAGAACGCCAACGGCACCACTCTGTCCCTGCGCATCGGGGAGACCCTGACCCGGCGGGATCTGCTGTACGGGGTGCTGGTGGCCAGCGCCAACGATGCGGCCAGCGTGCTGGCCTACGACTGCGCCGGGAGCCTGTCCGGCTTCGTGTCCCGGATGAACGCCCGGGCCCGGGAGCTGGGCTGCACCAACACCACCTTCAGCTGTGTACATGGGCTGTATGACTACGGCAACTCCTCCACCGCCCAGGACCTGGCCAAGATCGCGGCCGCCTGCTACCAGAATCCTCAGTACATGGAGATTGCCCAGACCGTAAGCTACACCATTCCGGCCACCAACTACCGGCTTTCCGAGCGGGTGCTCTCCACCACCAACCTGATGCAGAACCCCGAGTATGAATACTACCGCTCCTATGTGCAGGGCATGAAGACCGGCTTTACCACCCTGGCGGGCCGGTGCTTTGTCACCTTCGCCCAGCAGGACGGCCACACCTACGGGCTGGTGCTGCTGGGGTCAGACCTGGACAACATCTATCGGGAGTGCGCCGAGATCCTGGACTGGGTCTTTACCGCCTTCTCCGACCGGCTGCTGGTGGACACCTCCACCCCTCTGGCCGAGGTCCCGCTGACCCAGTGCCGCAGTGAGGATGCGGTGGAGCTCTACGCGGCCCAGAGCGTCACCGGCTACGGCCACGCCTCGGACGAAATCACCCTGACCTTTGATCTGCCCGAATCGGTGCGGGCCACCGTGGCCGAGGGGCAGGTGATCGGCAGCGCCACCGTCTATCTGGACGGCTACGAGGTGGGCAAGACCGATCTTGTGGCCCACCGGGAGTATGTATCGGATTTCCGCACCGACACCCTTTCCACCCTGCTGCTGCTGCCCTGCCTGCTGGGAATCATCCTGCTGCTGGGCTTCTTTACCCTCTTCTGCGGCGGCAGCCGCCGCTCCCGCCGGGCACGCCGGAGAAGATAAGTTTTCCCTCAGACCGGAAACTGCCGAGCTCCTTTTGAGGAGCCCGGCTTTTTTGTTATCCTTCTTCTTTGCCCCCGGAATGCCCCAAACGGGCCGCCAGGAGCTGGAGCACCACCTTGGGGTTGACCTGCTTTTCCAGCTGCCAGAGGGCCTGCTGAGAGGCTTTCAGGGCCGCTGCGGCCTCTTTGCCCCGCAGCGGGGTCTGTCGGCTCTGCTTGAGCCCGGCGGCAGCCAGAGCCTGGAATTCCCGCAGCAGAGCCGCGGCGCCTGCCTTGTCCTTCTCATACCCGGCCAGCAGCATCGAGGCGGCGTAGCTATCCTGCTTTGCGGCTGCGGCGGCCAGCTGCCCGGCCTGTTCCCGCCGGGCCCGGCGCTGGGGGTCCCGGGCGGCGGCCAGCACCGCGCCGATCTTCCCGTCGTAGAGCTCGGAAAGCAGCGCGGCCTCCTTTTTCTCCACCCCCTGGGCGGCGCAGTAGGCCGCGCATTCCTCCGGGGCCACCGGAGACAGCGCAAAGCTGACGCACCGGCTGCGGATGGTGGGCAGCACTCCGGCCAGAGAACCGGCGGTCAGCACAAAGAGCACCCCCTCGGGGGGCTCCTCCATGACCTTCAAAAGAGCATTGGCGGACTCCTCGTTCATCCGCTCCACATGGTACAGCAGCACCGCCCGGCCCTGGGTGGACAGGCTAGTGTTGAAGATCTCGCTGCGCAGCGCGGTGACCTGGCCCACCAGATACCGCCCGCCGCTGCCCATTCCCTCGGCGGAGATGGCTTCCCGCACGATGCCGGTCTCGATCCGTCCGCTGTGCCGGTCGCCGGCCTTGGCCACGGCGCGGCAGCACTCCCCCCGCAGCAGAGCCTCGGCCGCCGGGCCGCCGTTGGGGTAAAGGTAGTCCGCCGCGATGCAGCGGGCCGCATAGCCCGCGCCCAGGCCCTCTTCGCCCACCAAAAGGATGCTGTGGGTCAGCCGCCGGGCTTCCAGCATCCGGCCCACGCTCTGCTTGAGGGTGGGGTTTCCGGCCAGCCGGTCCAGCATCCGCCCGTTCATCGGCGGTTGCGGCGCTGCCACTGGGAACGCCGGTACCGGGCCCGGATCTCGCTGAAAAGGCTGGGGCCGAAGAAGAGCAGGAAGCCCAGCATGCTCAATAGATAATTCAGCTTGGTGGCGCCGTCCGCCACCAGGAAGCTCAGCACCCAGATGGCCGCCGCAAAGATGCCGAAATACTTGATCTTCACCGGCAGAACAAAGAAGAGCAGCACCTCCATCTCCGGATAAAGCATGGCGAAGGCCAGCAGCAGCGAGAGGGAGAGGCAATAGGTCTCCCCCCAGCCGGTGAGCAGGCAGGCCAGGATCGCCCCCACCGCCCCGGCCAGGATGTAGAGATTGAACCGGAAAGAGCCCCAGGCATTTTCCAGCGCCGAGCCGATGAACCAGGTAAAATAGGCGGTCAGCGCAAAGCTCAGGATGCTGCCGGACGAGAAGGGGACAAACAAAAAGCTCACCAGCCGCCAGATCTGCCCCGCAAAAAGCGGCGCCCGCAGCAGCGCCAGCTTCATAAAGATGCTGCGGTCCACAAACAGCTCCACCGCGTAGACTACGATCTGCCCGCCCACCAGAAGGGAAATCAGGTTGGGAATGCACCAGCGGCCGTACCGCTGCTCCAGCTTTGTCAACCAGTTCATGTTTTGCCTCCGTTTTGCCGAATTTGTCGGCTCTGCGTAGTTTTGCCCTGCACAGGCCGTTTGTGGTATATTGTACCATGTTTGCCCGGCGCATTCAACCGCCGCGGGAAAATCCGGCGGCCCGGCCCCTTTTCTCCAAGCGCCCGGAGCCCCGCTTTTTTAAAATCAACGAAGCAGCGAAAACCGACCCGGGTAGTTTTTCTCCCAGTGGAAAACTAGGCTTTCCGGGCCGGAAGGGTGGAAAAGGGGGAGTTTTTCACCTTTTCCACCGGGTTTTCCACCGGTTTTGTGTAAAGAAAGGGGAGTTTTCCATGGGGTTTTCCACTTTTTCCACCAGGTTTTCAACATCTGTTTTTTCCAATTCCTATACCTCAGGTAATTCGCTCTCCGCCCCATCTGTTATTTTTTGGCGGGAAAAGGGGCTTTTGGCCTTTTTTTCAAAAGTTTCAGGGAGGGGAGCGGCGGCTTTTTTCTCGCCCGGCCCAAAGACTTCGACCCGGAGGAATATTCTTCGCCCAAGTTTTCCACAATAGAGGAAAGGGGTGGCGCAGATGTGGAAAACTTCCTCTTTTCACAGCCCGTTTCACATCCCGAATCTTTTTCCACAAGACAGGAAAACCCGGCCCGGGAGCGCCGTTTTCAGCCGCTGCGCCGGGACAGGACCGGTGTTTGTTGACACCCCGCCCATTTGTTATTATAATTGTGTGGACACGAATTTTCCCCCTGTTTTTCCCTTTTTTCGGGGAGGGCAGGGTATTTCATCGAGCTGAGGTGAACCCATGCTGGAATTGGAACACATCTCCTTTGACGTCACAGACGAAAAAGGGCAAAAGGACATCATCCGGGATATCTCTTTGACCATCCCGGACCACAAATTTGTAGCCATCACCGGCCCCAACGGCGGCGGCAAATCCACCCTTGCCAAGCTGATCGCCGGCATCGAGACCCCCACTTCCGGGCGGATTCTCTTTGACGGTCAGGACATCACCGGGTGCAGCATTACCGAGCGGGCGCGCATGGGCATCAGCTTCGCCTTTCAGCAGCCGGTGCGGTTCAAGGGCATCCAGGTGCTGGACCTTCTGCGGATCGCAGCCGGCCGGGAGCTGACCATCACCGACGCCTGCGGCTACCTGTCCGAGGTGGGCCTGTGCGCCAAGGACTATGTCAAGCGGGAGGTCAACGCCAGCCTGTCCGGCGGCGAGCTCAAGCGCATCGAAATCGCCACGGTGCTGGCCCGGGGCAAAAAGCTCTCGGTCTTTGACGAGCCGGAGGCCGGCATCGACCTGTGGAGCTTCCAGAGCCTGATTCAGGTCTTTGAGCGGATGCAGCAGCGCACCCAGAATGGCTCCATCGTGGTCATCTCTCATCAGGAGCGGATTCTCAACATTGCGGACGAAATCGTGGTTCTGGCCGCCGGCAAGGTGGTTCAGCAGGGCCCCCGGGCCGAGATCCTGCCCGGTCTGCTGGGCACCACCGCCGCGGTGGGAGCCTGCAGCGTTCTGGAACAAGGAGGGAGAGGGGAATGATGGATCAGATCCAAAAGCGGCTGCTGGAAGAGGTAGCCGACCTGCACACGGTGCCCGAAGGGGCCTACAACCTGCGGGCCAACGGCGCCACCGCCGCCCGCAGCTCCACCGCCAACATTGAGATCAGCTCCAAGGCGGACGGCAGCGGCATCGACATCCAGATCAAGCCCGGCACCAAGAATGAGAGCGTCCATATCCCGGTGGTGCTCAGCGAGAGCGGCCTGCGGGAGACGGTGTACAACGATTTCTATGTGGGCGCAGACAGCGACGTGGTGATCGTGGCGGGCTGCGGCATCCACAACTGCGGCGTACAGGATTCGGAACACGACGGCATCCATCGGTTCTACCTGGGCAAGAACGCCAAGGTGAAGTATGTAGAAAAGCACTACGGCGAGGGCGACGGCGAAGGCAAGCGCATCCTGAACCCCGGCACCGAGGTCTACCTGGACGAAGGGGCCAGCATGGAGATGGAGATGGTCCAGATCAAGGGCGTGGACTCCACCGACCGCAAAACCAAGGCCCGGCTGGCCGCCGGAGCAAAGCTGCTGGTGCGGGAGCGCCTCATGACCCACGGCAATCAGACCGCCCTCAGCAGCTACGTAGTGACCCTCAACGGGGAAGGGGCCAGCGCCGACGTGGTCTCCCGCTCGGTGGCCCGGGACAACTCCTATCAGAAGTTTGATTCCCGCATCGTGGGCAACGCCCCCTGCTCCGGCCACACCGAGTGCGACGCCATCATCATGGACAAGGCCCGCATCCTGGCCATTCCCCAGCTGGAGGCCAACGACCTGGATGCTGCCCTGATCCACGAGGCCGCCATCGGCAAGATCGCCGGCGACCAGATCATCAAGCTCATGACCCTGGGCCTCACCGAGGCCGAGGCCGAGGAGCAGATCATCAACGGCTTCCTGAAGTAAATTTTCCGGGTAGAATTTTTCTCCCTTCTCACAGCACAAAACCCCTGCCGGGCCTTGCGGTCCGGCAGGGGTTTTGTGTGTTTTATCGAGGAGGAATCTCAAACGTTATTCAATTTCAATGAGGTTGGGATTCTCGGGCAGCTGCGGGGTCTGGTCCATGCGGGGCAGGCTGATGTGCAGGATGCCGTCCTCAAACTTTGCGCGGATGTCCTCCTTGCGGAGGTTTTCGCCCACATAGAAGCTGCGGGCGCAGCTGCCGGTAAAGCACTCCCGGCGCAGGTAGCGGCCTTCGTCGTCCTTTTCGTCCCGGTTCTGGCTGCGGACCGCCTGAATGGTCAGGTAGCCGTTGTTCAGCTCCATCTGGACATCTTCCTTCTTGCAGCCCGGCAGGTCCACCGCCACCTCATAGGTGGTGTCGGTCTGCTTGACATCGGTCTTCATCATATTCTCGCCGCGCTTGCCGAAGACGTTGCGGGCCTCGCGGTCCATCGCACGTTCGAGTCTGCGGTCACCAAAGAACGGATCGAAGAAATCGTCGAACAGGTTTTCATGAAACAGAACAGGCATCAACATATTTATTCCTCCAATCCCGGCAGTTGAGTCGGTCTAAATTTTTTTGCCCAGAGGCCCCGGAGCCCTTGCTCCTAAGCCCTTCCTTCTGGGTACGGCTTTATTATAGCACGTTTTTTAGCACTGTCAAGAGCAGAGTGCTAAAATTAATAAATTGTTCATGCATCCAAGTTTTTCGACTTTCCACCGGCATTTTTTAACCAAAAATCAGCTTTTTGGCATTCTCTCTCAGACTTTGCTGTCTCGTTCCATCTTTTGCGCGCAAAAAAGGCGGGCCTTCCCGCTGCCGGTGGCCCGCCTTTGGAACGGATGGAATGATTCGGTTACATCACATTGTGGAACACCATCATTGCAATGCGGAAGTAGAGGATCAGGCTGCAGGCGTCCACGATGGTGGTAATGAAGGGGGTGGCCATGATGGCAGGGTCGAGGCCCAGCTTTTTGGCGCCCAGGGGCAGCATGCCGCCCACCAGCTTTGCCAGCACCACGCTGATGAACAGGGAGACGCTGACCACCAGCGCATAGCCCAGAACGTTCTCATACTGGCCCGCATAGATGACGCTGTACATCAGATAGATGCGCAGTCCGTTCACCAGGCCCAGCACCAGGCCCACAATGGCAGATACCCTCAGTTCCTTGAAGATGACCTTCAAGAAGTCGCTGGGCTCCACCTCTCCCAGGGCAAGGCCGCGGACCATCAGGGTGCTGATCTGGTTGCCGCAGTTGCCGGCGGTATCCATCAGCATGGGCATGAAGGAGACCAGCAGCGGCAGGCTGACAAAGGCCTCCTCGTAATGGGTGGTGACCATGCCGGTGAAGGTGGCCGAGAGCATCAGGATCAGCAGCCAGGGGATGCGCTGTTTGGCGTGGGTCCAGACGCTGGTGCCAAAGTAGGTGGTGGCGTTGTCGTCCGGCAGAATGGCCGCCATCTTCTGCATATCTTCGGTGGACTCGTCGGTCAGAACGTCGATGGCGTCGTCGATGGTGATAATACCCACGAACATGCCCTCGTTGTCCACCACCGGCATGGCGGTAAAGTCGTACCGCTGCATCTCACGGGAGACAAACTCCTGGTCGTCGGTGACCTTCACGGTGACCACGTTCTCGTCCATCAGCTCGGTGATGGGGGTGTCCAGATCGGCCAGCAGCATGCTGCGGGCCGAGACAACACCCTCCAGCCGGTTGTGCTCCACCACATAGCAGGTGTAGACCGTCTCAGCCTTCTCGCCCTGCTGGCGGATGGCTGCAAAAGCCTGGCGCACGTTCATATCCCGGCGCAGCCGCACATATTCCGGGGTCATGAGGCTGCCGGCCG
Organism: uncultured Faecalibacterium sp.; assembly: GCA_944387955.1. GTDB lineage: Bacteria > Bacillota > Clostridia > Oscillospirales > Ruminococcaceae > Faecalibacterium. The sequence goes on from CALXGY010000200.1 coordinate 28,904, forward strand.
AGCTCTCGGGGTAGTTGAGGAGCTTGTTCAGGCTCTCGCGGGTCTCCCGGGAGGACTTTTCCAGCACCCGCTTGACCACGCTGGCGGGCATATCCTCCAACAGGTCGGCCGCATCGTCCAGGCTCATCTCCTCAATGGCGCTGATGAGCTCCACATCGGTGAAGGCCTCCACCAGGTCGTCCCGGGCGTCCTCGGACATATAGGTAAAGGCCTCGGCGGCCACCTCTTTTTTCAAAAGACGGAACACCACCAGGCGGTTGTTCTCGTCCAGCTCTTCCAGCAGTTCTGCAAGGTCGGCGGGCTGCTCTTCCTCGGTGACCTCCCGCAGCTTGACATACTGCTTTTTCACCAGCAGCTTCAGCAGCCGGCTCTTGGTCAGCCGGTCAGGGTCGGGGGCTCGCTCGGCCGAGGCAGCCTCCCGGGCTTCCTCTTCTTCCGCCTCCCGCACATCCTGCTTCAGGTCCTCGGTGGCCTCCTCGTCCAGGTCTTCCAGCAGCTGCTGGCGCACCTCGGCGGGGATGTCCGCGGGCAGCTCCTGCACCGGCATCGCCGCCACGGGCTCGGCCTCGTATCCGGCCTTTTTCTGTTCTTCATTCATCGACATGGGTCTGCCTCCTTGTATTGTCTTGGGTTTTCAGAGGGATGCAGCCCATCGGGAAACAAAAAATGCGCCGCCGGCCCGGTCCGGAGAAACACTCCAGCCCAGGCAAAGCTGCGCCCTTTCATCGGGGAAAAACTCAGACAGAGCCCCCGTCAAAAAAGCGAACGCGGCATCTTTTGTTGTCCGATGCGCCGCATCGGTGATCGACTGTGGTCCGGGTCCATTTTGCCGCGTTCACCTCCAGATTTCTTATTTTTCCCGCCCGGGGGGCGGGTCCTTCTAAATTATAGCGCCCCATCAAAACCGGGTCAACCCCGAACAAAAATTTTACTGCGTTTTTGCGTAGGCTTTTTCGTTCAGGCAGAATGTCCGGTACATAAAAAAATCCCATTTCTCCCTCTGAAGCAGGGGAGAAACAGGAAATTTCTTAGGAAATGGGCTCCTCCGGGGTGTTCTTTGCAAAAGCAAGCTGCATCTTGCCCCGGCGCTTGGCCTCATAGAGGGCGGCGTCCGCCTCCACATACAGGCTTTGGAAGCTGGCTTTCTCCGCCTGCTCGGGCAGGAAGATCCTGGCCCCGATGGAGACCCGCAGCCTGCATCGGTCATCCGGCAGAACGGTGCTGGACGCGATCCGGCTCAGGATGCGGTCGGCGATCTCCTCCACCTTCTTTTTCCGGGCCACTCCGTTGAGGGCGATGGCAAACTCATCTCCGCCCATCCGGCAGACTACATCGTCGCTGCGAAGCATGGACAAAAAAGCATTGGCCGTATACCGCAGCACCTCGTCGCCGGTCTGGTGGCCGTAGGTGTCGTTGATCTGCTTGAAGTCGTCCAGATCCAGCATCAGCAGGGTAAAGGGGCGCTCGTGCGAGATGAACTGGTCCACCTGCCGGATAAAGGCCGACCGGCGCAGAAGACCGGTGACCTCGTCCCGCTCGGAGCGGTCGGTTTCCATCCGGGTCTTGCAGTTGTACAGCTCCTGCAGGATGCTCTCATAGCCCTGGGCGCCGTCAAAATCCAGCATCACAAAGCTGAACTCCAGCTCTCCCTCCTCGGTGCGGGGAGGCGGCATATGGATGGGGCCCTGTCTTGCGTCCCGCAGTGCCCGCCCGGCGGCAGGCAGCACCACCATAGCATTGTCGGTCAGGGTCGCGCAGATGGCCTGGCCCTTGTTCCGGTCAAAGCTTCCGTCCACCGAGTGCATGGCGGATTCGATCTCGGCATCGGTGCCGTAGAACACATACAATCCCACCTGAAAGCTCTCGTACTGGAGCACCAGCTCCCGCAGCACCTCCTGACAAGCCAGCTCGTTGTACAGCTCGGTCTTGTAGGAGACATAAATGTGGGCGTCCTCCATGTTGAACATCAGGCCCAGCATGATCATGGTGATCCCCAGCCCGGTGATGAGGATGTAGGGGAAGAGGATCTGAATGACCGCCGCCGCAATGACGATGAGGATGGAGCTCAGCAGCGCGTTGCTCTTGTCCCGGCTGACGATCCGGCGGTACCGCCATAGATTCACGCTCATCACCAGAATCACAAAGGCCACCACCACATACAGGCTGTATGCCTTGGGCCCCAGAGAATAGGAGCCATAGGGGCCGTCCCGGTATTCGATGGGCAGCAGGATCTGCCCCAGGATTCCCAGAGTTCCCACGACCTGCAGCGCCCGCCTCTGGACATACAGCTTATGCCCGACATTGTGTTCGATGTACAGGATGAAGTAGAGCAGAAGCAGGCAGCAGACCAGGGTAAGACTGACCAAAAAGACCACATGCCAGACATAGTTGAAGATTTCCGGCACCTTATCCCGATTGTTCACCGTGTATTCGGTGACTACGGCGGCCAGCAGGTGCAGCATGGTGAAGGAGAGCATTTTCTCAAAGATCCGGCTGCTGCGGGTCAAAAGCATCCGCTTGCTCTTGTAGTAGTAGATTGCATACCCCAAAATCAGCAGGCACGCCAGCGACATGCGGATCAGCATATAATCTTCCATCCTTCTTCACCTGCCTTTTCTCAAAGTCCGAAATATATTCTTTCCACCTCATTTATTATATGACAAGGCGGCCCGCCCTGTCAAAGGCTGCCGGACCGTCAACGCAAAAAAACGCCTGTGAAAAAACAAAAAATGCGCCCCATTTACCAGGGCGGTAAATGGGGCGCCAAAAATCCTGATTTGATTTTTCTCCGGTGCAAGATCCCCGGCCAGCCGGGTCTTATGCAGCGGATGGGACAAGGTATCCGCGCGCGGACCTTATGTCCCGCACATGCGCCAGGGCGTGTTCCCAAGGGCCCTCACGGGCGCTTTTGGTATCACAGGCCCATCCTGCTGCGCGCTGCACCCAGCAGGGGGACCCAGGATCACAGAAAATGGATCTTACTTGTACAGATCCACCAGACGGCTCAGGTGCTCGTAGCGAGCCTCGGCGGCCTTCTGGTTCTCCTCGAACAGCTTCTTTGCACGATCGGGGAAGGCGCGGGTCAGGCGGCTGTAACGGGTCTCGTTGGCCAGCAGAGCCTGATACTTCTCGCCGTCGACGGCCTTGGAGGTCAGGGTGAAGGGGTTCTTGCCCTGGGCCTTCAGAGCCGGGTTGAAGGTGAACAGATTCCAGTAGCCGGACTCCACAGCCTTCTTCATCTCGTTCTGGCAGTTGGTCATGCCGCCCTTGACACCGTGCAGCTCGCAGGGAGCGTAGCCGATGATGAGGGAGGGGCCAGGATAAGCCTCGGCCTCGGCGATTGCCTTAACGGCCTGGTTCATGTTGGCGCCCAGAGCGATCTGTGCGACGTAGATGTAGCCGTAGGTCATAGCGATCTCGGCCAGGCTCTTCTTGCTGATCTCCTTACCGGCAGCTGCGAACTGGCAGACCTCGCCGATGTTGGAAGCCTTGGAAGCCTGTCCGCCGGTGTTGGAGTACATCTCGGTGTCGAAGACCATGACATTGACATCCTCGCCGGAAGCCAGGACGTGATCCAG
>CALXGY010000201.1 GCA_944387955.1 uncultured Faecalibacterium sp.
GCTCCTCTGGAAGGTACGCGACAAGGTCGGGATTGAGGTAGAGGGTGTCCCGGCGGCTGCCGTCCAGGTAGTCCGAGCCGGAGATCATGTACAGCAGAAGGCGCCCGACCTGGTAGAGGTCGTAGGCCGGGGTCAGGAGGACCGTTTCTCCCGATTTGACATAGCTTTCCGGCGGCCGGAAGCCGGGCCTGACCAGGATCTCTTCCAGCGGCCGTTCCGCCCGGCCGTTTGCCAGCTCCTGGGCGCTGCTCAGGTCGGCCAGCTTGACTGCGGAAAACTGGCCGGAGCTTTGGAGAAAGTCCGCCAGGTAAACATTGTCCGGGTGGAGATCTCCATGCAGGATGCCTGCATTGTGGAATTGCTGAAGGGCAAACAAGACCTTTTGTATGATCTGCACACAAAAGTACAGATTGGGGACCCCGCTGCAAGCGAGGACCCGGCTCAGAAAAGCGCCGCGGGTATCTTCCCGGCGGAGCAGAAAAAGCTGCCCTTCCCGGAAAGTGTAGTCCTGGCCGAGCCGGTAGGTTTGCCCGCCGGTCGTGATGGAGTCCGCCGTGATGGATTCCCTGCTCCATACATCCAGCGCTGAATGACATACCCTGTTGAGTTTTTGGCTGATTCGGACCTCTTTTTCCCAGGCTCTGCGGGCGCTGTCCAGCCGGCGCTGTGCATCAGGATCGCAGGCGCGGATCACCCCGTTTTCACGAAAAAATCCGCCGTCTGAGGCATCCATGGCGGGAAAACATTCTTTCAGAGCAAAGAGGCCGTCCTCTCCGCCTGCCTGGCGGAGCGGGTAGATCACCGCTGTTCCGCCATAGCCCAGCGGAGGGCCGCTCACACAATAGGTTTCACCCTTCCAGCAAAACACATCCCCCGGACTTAGGACAAGTTCGAGGCGCGGGTCATAGTAATCCACGGCATGTACCTCCTGTGTTTATGTGGGTTCAGGAAAGAGGATCACCTCTTCCATCTGTAATAAAGATAGCCTGCTGCGGATAAAACAAGCACCAGCGCCAGCAGGGATTTGACCTCAAACAAGATTGCCAAAGAGATGACCAACATGATGGGAAGAATCGGGGGAAAGGCGCAGCCCAGGATCAAAAGAACAAAAATCACGCGGATGGCATCGGTCATGGCAGTCATAGAGTAAAACCTTCTTTCTTTTTTGGGGGCGAGTGTCCCCGGTTTGTTTAAGATGGCTTTACTGTAACAAAAAGCGGCCGGATGGAAAATTTGAAAAAATGAAATCTTTTTTTAATTTGTTTTCAATTTTTCCAATATCTTTGCAGGGCGATCCGTGGCACAATTCAGGCATAGGAATTTCCCCTGGGGCACATTCAAAAAAGGAGGTTTTATTATGGAGCTTTTGATTCTCTTTCTGATCCCTGTGGCGTGGGAACATCCCATTTTCTTCCTGATCGGTCTCGTTGGTTTTATCCTGCTCTGCCGGAAATGTCCCTCGGTGGGCAGCGGAGGATGTGTGTGCTCCGCGTCGGATTCCGACGGGGAGTTTGCCCCGTCCCAGGATACCGGCCATCGTGTGTATGGCGACGGCGAACAGCGCTATCCCACCTTTGCAGGCAATTATATCTACACGAACGGGATGCGGAGCCATGAATCCCTGCTGGGCGACCGGGAATACCGCGAAAACGGCGAGGTGGTGCAAAACACCCTGGTGGACGGCTTCCGTGAGGTTTACGACCGGAACGGGAACCACATTGCCGATGAATACGACGGGGCGTTTGGCATTACCTACCGCAATGACCGCCGCTGATCCCGGGTCCGATGCTTTGCCGGGGAGAGATCCCTGTGGCCGCCGGCTATGGCCGGCGGCCTTTTTGCAGCGGTCAGTTCTCTTTCGGTTTGGTCATGATCTCAAGGAACAGCAAAAGCGGATCTTCTCCCCGCTGTGCGCAGTAGATCCAGCACAGCAGACAGAGGGTGTCCAAAGGATTGGGCGCATAGACATCCGGTATGTGCATCTGCTGAAAGAGCTGGTTGGTGCAGGCAAGGAACAGAGGAATGCGGGACTCTTTTTGCTCAAGGCAGTTCTGGACGCAGCCGATCCAGCGGCTGACCGCCTCATCCATTTCGGGGCTGCACTCATAAGCGGACGGTGCAGCTTTGTGGCCGGCTTTGATGCCCTCGATGGTTTTTTGGACCTGGGCCGAGTCGGCCTTCATCAGGGCGCGGAGCAGATACAGCAAAACGAACCAGACCATCGCCCGGGTGACGGGGCTCTCTCCATGCCATGCCTCCCGTACCGAGGAATAGAAGGCCTGGTTTAAGTCGACATGGATCTTGGTTCCGTCCTGACCCGCTTTGTCCCGGGCCTCCTTTCCCACAACGCTTTTGGCAAGCCTTTTGCCCCAGTCCGAGTACATGCCCATACGATTGGAAACAAATCTTGCCTTGGAGGTAAAAAAGCTCAGATCGGGATCGGAGGCATCTTGGTTTGCTTCCGGTGCTTGCTGTTCCGGGTCGGGAGAGTTTTGGCCGCTTTGGAATTCCGGCAGGAGGGACCAGTATTCCATCAGCTGGAAAAAGCGGTCCCGCCGGGTCCTGCTGTAATCGGTAAAGGAATCGCTGTGCTGCAGCATCCAGTCCATCATGGTTTCCCGCAGCTCGGCGGCAGGCTGGGCCGAGACGCTTTGGGCGAGACTGCCGCACAAAACTTCCAGCTCCTGTTCCAGATCTGCCGTGGACAGCCGCAGAGAAGGAGATTTCTGCGTCCCCTTCGCCTTCGCCGCTTTGTGCCGCAGCTCCAGCTCGGTCAGAAAGCAGGCGCACCAGTTGATGTCGTACCGGCCCTCAGAAGCCAGACAAAACCAGGTGACGAACTCGTAGGGGCTGCGGTAGTCCCAGGTGACCCCATCCAGATAGCCCAGCAATTTGACGGTGGTCTCATGGTCCAGCCCCAGCACAAGGGCTGCATTCAAAAGATGGTTTCGGCTCTGGGGATAACTGCTCAGCGGCGTTACGGTCAAAAGGTTTTTCCACTGGGTACCGCTCACCCATTGCTCATGCGGGAACTTGTGGGGGCTGATATTGGAATTCTTCAAATGCCACAGGAGCAGTTTGTCTGCAAGTTTTGTTTTGAGCGCGGCGTTTTCGGTCAGGTCTCTTCGGAGCGTTTCGGCATCGGAAGGAACAGGGGCCGGCGCATAGGCCTGCTCCAGCAGGCTGCGGCATTCTTTGACCCTGCTGTTTTCCGCAATAAAAAGATAAAAGGGCTGGGAAAAGGTGTTCTCATGGATGGGGCAGAACTCGTTGCGGCGGCTGTGGTACAGCAGGTCCTGCAGCTTGGCCAGAAAGGCGGTATCATAGGGCAGCTCTCCCCACCAGGTGTCCTCTTCCTGCTGATGGATCGTCCGATCCCCTTCGCTTTCCAGGCAGGGCAGGGGAGGTTTTTGAATGCGTTTCACCTCGCTCTGGGCCTGGGTGAGAAAATCGGGCCCGTCCTCTTTGCCCAGGTCTTTTAACTGGGTATTTTGTAAAAAGCGCAGAATCAAAAAAGCCGGCGAGGAGGTGGCCCAGTTTTTCAGCAGGTAGTTGTTGATGATCTCTTTCATGGCCTTTTTCCGGGTCATGGCCGGGAGATCTTTCGCCTGCTGGTTGGCTTGGCGCTGCAGCTTGTCCTGGAGCTGGACCCATTCCGTGGCTTTTTGGGTAATGAGCGAGATCTGTTTTTCCTTCATGTCTGTTCCTCCCTGTCTGCTTGAAAAAATCCTGTATATGGAGAAAGGAGCTTGTATTTTGAGTCTGGAATCTTCTCTGTCTGCAAAGCCTGTTTCCATCTCGTTCCGCTGTGCCTGTGCCGGTTCCGGGCAGGGCATCGCCCTGGAGATCCGCCCTGCCTATACCGCTGCGGTCCTTTGCTGCGGCGGGGGCGCTGCGGGCTGGACGGACGCCCAGAGCCAGCAGCTGGCCCGGCAGACCGCTTCGGCCCTGGCGCGTTCGGTTTGTTCCTCACCGCCCGAAGAGCTTCACCGCGCGGTGTGCGCTCTGCTGCGGGAGGCTCTGCCGGACCAGGACGCCTGCCGGGCACTGGCTCTGGGCCGGCAGGGCGCCGCCCTGCTGGGGGCGGTCCTCACCAGGGAGGGCAGGAGCGTCTGCCTGCACTGCGGGGCAGGGACAATCCTGTTCCAAAACCAGCAGGAGGAGTTCTGCAAGGCGGCGGCATTCCCGGTCAACCGGACCCGGCGCCTGCGGGACGAGTCGCTGGAGGGGAGGCTGTCGGTGATCCGTTTTTGCTCCCCTGTCCGGCGAATCCTGCTTTTGGATCGCCGTCTGTCCGCCGCTTACCAGAATTTTCAGGACGGCCGGGCCTACGGCGTCCGCCTGCCGGATTCGCTGGAAGAGCTGGCGCAGCGCGAAGCGGAGACCGGCTGCATCCAGCTGCTGCGGGCCGGGCCGGTCTGATGCGGAACAAGTGCTTTTATTATAGCAGATAAACAGAACAAGAAAATAGAATATTTCTCATCACCCTGTTTTGGAACACAAAAAGGCGGCAAGCCTTGAAGCTTGCCGCCCGGGGTGGGAGGGGGATTATCCTTTGATCTGATCGTACCAATCGCAATTATGCCGGTCTTTGGGATATTGATAGCCCTTTACGAAACCTCTGGGGCAGCCGCAGTAGATTCTTCCGTTGCTGTCCTGGTCGTTGAGATCGGCGTACCGGCAGTCGATGCAGTTGCCGCAGAAAGCGCCTTCGGGGAGTACCATCGTCTTTTTCTGTTCGGTCATTTTGTTGTCCTCCTGTATCGTTTGTTGGGTGGATGGGTGGTTCGGGCGGTTCAGTTCCGGCGGGCCTCGCCCCCTTTCTTCGGCCGGCTTTTCAATGCCGGTCGGTCAAAACAAGCACCAGCCGGAAAATCCCTTTTATGACCATTCCGGCAAAGGCAATGTAGGCCAGCACCAGCGCCAGCAGCACCTTCGGGACAAGCCCCGGTTTGCTGTTCAGATACTGGAGCGTCCCCGGCTCCATCCGGCTGCAGAGCCAGCCGCTCCCGGTCTGGATCTGCTGAAAGCCTTTCCTCAAGCCGGCCCCTCCCATGACGAGGAGCGCGAGAAGGATGATCCCTTGTTCCATTGCTGTATAAACCTCCTTTGCAAGCGTTTTTTTGGGGGGATGAGCCTAGTATATTGATGGGACGGGATAAAAGCAGTTCCAAAAATTGCTTTCTTTGCTCTTCTTTAAAAATTTTTTGCGCCTTGTGCGCAGCTGAATGTTTTATGACGGGCAGAGGGAGTCCTCCAATTTTTTTGAACGGCGACCGGATAAGGTTAAGGGGATATTGGGAGCATAGATTTTGCCTGCATCGACTGCGAAAATGCAGCTGAATGTTTTAGGACGGGCAGAGGGAGTCCTCCAATTTTTTAAATGGCGCCCGGACAAGGGCAAGCGTACACTAGGAGCATAGATTTTACTTACATTTGCTGCAAAAATAAGGAGGTCATCATGGCAGAACGTTTTTCCATCCCGGAAGATCCCCGCGGGGATCGGTTCTTCAAAAATCAGGTCCGCTGGGCAAATGCAGACCAGGATTTTGGGCGGCTGATCTATATCGGCATCCTGTATGAGGAGGGCGAGCATGTTCCCAAGGATGTGGCCCGGGCGATGAAATGCTACAAACTGGCTGCGGACCTGAACAACGACCCGGACGGCTGCTATATGTACGCAATCCTTCTCTTTGACCCCTATACCAAAAGGCACCTGCACAAGGCGGCTGCCTATCTGAAAAAGGGGGTCGAGCAGGGCCACACGGGATGCATGATCAAGCTGGGAATGCTCTATATCTACTTTCACTACGGCCTGTGGGAAAGCAGAAAAACCGGAATGCAGCTGTGGCTCAAAGCGGCCCGGCTTGGGGATGCAGATGCTCAGTCTCACTTGGGGCTTGCCCTGCTGAAGGGGGAGGACCTGCCCTATGACCTGAAACAAGGGTGCTTCTGGTGTGTATGCGCCCTTTTGAATAAGGGCAGCAGCCGGAGCCTTCAGAAAAAAATGAGGGATCGTCTGGATACCCTTATACGGGTGCAGCCGCAGCATCTGAGCCTCGTCCAGAGCCTGGCTCAGACGATCCCGAACGAGCATCCGCAGTATCTGACCCAAAAAGAAAGGAGATTCCAATGAAAATTCAAAAGAAGGTGTATCGGGAGCTGATGCAGCAGCTCTGTGCAGGTGCCGCAGACCGGGAGGTGGGCGGCATCCTCGGCGGCAGCGGCGGCTGCGTCACCGCCTTTTTTCTGGACTGCAACTCCCTGAGCAGCCACCCCTGCTGTTATGTGCCGGATGTGGAGAAGATGAATGCGGTCATCCGGGCCTGGGCTCAGCAATCCATCTGCTTCATGGGGATGTTCCATACCCATCGGGACGCCAACAGCCTCTCCCCCCAGGACCAGAGCTACATACAAAGGATTCTCGAGGCGGCGGCAGCCGCACAAATCGGCGCCGTCTACTTTCCGGTGATTGGGATGGAAGAAGAAAAAATAGCGGTGTATCGCGGAGACGCTGATTCCCGCCTCATCCTGACGGATGCCCTTGAACTGGTGGAGGAGAACTGACCCGCCAGCACGGCGGCAGACACCCCTCAGTCACCTCCTTCGTCAGTGACAGCTCACGGGTTGCCGTTGCCTGAATTTCCATCGCGCCTTGGGCGGCGCTCGTAAATTCAGACGGCGGCCCCAAAAATCTCTCCCTCAATCCGCCGCAGGCGGCGGTCGAGATTGTTGCCCTTCGCAAGGGGAGCCTAAACCCAAAACAAAAAGCGCAGCGCCTTCAAAAGTGTGAAGGCGCTGCGCTTTTGTTTGTGTTTACTGCTCGCCGGGGTGGTTTTTGCGCCAGGCGAGATAGTTTTCAAGGATGACCGAGGCGCTCACCGCGTCCAGGATGGCCTTGCGCTTTTTGCCGAAGGTGCCGTTCTCGCTGAGGATGCCCGCGGCGGTGATGGTGGTCTGCCGCTCGTCCCACATCCGCACCGGCAGCCCGCTGCCCTGCCCGATCAGGTCGGCCAGCTTGCGGCTCTTCTGGGCTCTGGCCCCCTCGGTGCCGTCCATGTTCCGGGGCAGCCCCACGATGATGAGCTGGGCCCGGTTTTCCTTGGCGGCCTCGCAGACCTTGGCGGCCACCTTGGCCATGGCCTTTTCCTCGATTTGGGGCCGCAGGGGGGTGGCCAGCAGCTCGCTGGGGTCGCACACCGCCAGGCCGGTGCGGCTGTCGCCGTAATCCACTGCCAATATCTTCATAGAATTCCTTTCTGCATTCTGCTTTGGGTGTCGTCTCTCCCTATCTTACCACAGCGGCCGCCGGACTGCAAAGAAAAATGATGTTTTTGTCCCGGCGGTTGTGGTAAAATAGAGCCAAAAACCACAACACAAGGAGGACACCCCAATGTTAAAGCTGGTTTTGGGCGGCTCCGGCAGCGGCAAGACCACCCACCTTTACCGCCAGCTGCACAGCCGGGCCGAAGCGGGAAAATACAGCATCCTGCTGGTGCCCGAACAGTTCACCTCCAGCACCGAGGCGCGGCTGTACCGGGCCCTGGGGGACGGGCTGTCGGGCTATGTGGAGAGCTTTTCCTTCACGAGCCTGGCCGAGCGCATCCTCAGCGAGACCGGGGGCGCGGCGGTGCAGACCCTCACCGACCCGGGCCGGGCGGTGCTGGTGCGCCGGGCGCTGGACCAGCTGCAGGTTCATGTGCACTACTACTACCGCCACCGCCGGTCGGCGGCCTTCTGCCAGATGGCGGCCCAGACCATCGACGAGCTGAAAAGCGCGGGCCTGTCGGGCCAAAGGCTCTATGAGCTGGCCCAGGGCTGCGGCCCCGAACAGGACAAGCTCACCGAGCTGGCCCTCATTTTCCAGGGGTACGAGACCCTGCTGTCCCAGACCGGCATGGACCCCTCCGACCGGCTGGAACTGGCGGCCCGGCAGCTGGAAAAGGCCCTGGCCGAGGGAGCCCTGCCCGACTTTTTGCAGGGGCGGGCGGCGTCCATCCACGAGGTCGACACCTTCAACGCCCCGAAAAAGCGGCTGATGGGGGCGATGCTGGCGGCCCTGCCCGAGGTGACGGTGGCCCTGTGCGACGACGGCGCGCCGCTGGCCGAGGGGGACTTGGGCTTGTTCTCCGGGGCAAAGAAGCTGGCCGCCCAGCTGCGGCAGCTGGCGAGGAAAAACGGGGCCGAGGTGGCCGCGCCGCTGAAACTCACCGAGGACCTGCGCCACCGCAGCGCCCCGGGCCTTGCAGCGGTGGGGCAGCTCATCGCCTGGAACCGGTGCAGCGAGGACGCCCCCAGCCCTGCCCCCGCGCTGCGGCTCTATGCGGCCCCCAGCCGGGAGGAGGAGGCCCGGGCCGCCGCCGGAGCCATCCGCAGGCTGATGCGCCAGGGGGTGCGCTGCGGGAAGATCGCGGTGGTCTGCCGGGACCTCTCCCTTTACCGGGCGGCGGTGCGGTACGAATTCCGGATGGCGGGCATCCCGCTGTACTGCGACGAGCCCACCACCCCCGAGTTCTGCGCCCCCGCTGCGGCGGTGCGGGCGCTGCTGGACCTTGTGCGGGGGATGGACTGGACCGAAAACCTGACGGCTCTCGCCAAGACCGGCCTGTGCAGCCTCACCGAGGCGGAGGTCTGCGGGCTGGAAAACTACGCCTACACCTGGTCCCCCAGCGCGGCGGCCTGGCGGCAGCCCTTCACCCACAGCCCCAAGGGCTTTGGGGCCGGGGAGATGACCGAGGAGGAAAAGGCAGAGCTGGAGGTCATCGAGAACGCCCGGGCAAAACTGCTGGCCCCGGTGGAAAAGCTGCGGGCCAAGACCCGCTCGGCCACCGCCGAGGAGCTGAGCCGGGCCCTCTATTTCTGCGTGACCGAGCTGGGAGCGGAGGAAAAACAGGCCCAGCAGGTGGAGGCGCTGCGCCGTCTGCGGGGCATCCCCGCCGCCGAGGAGGCCGCCCGGGAGTG
>CALXGY010000202.1 GCA_944387955.1 uncultured Faecalibacterium sp.
CTCCAGACGGTTTGCGATGGCGACGAACTCCTCGTAGACCTCAGGCATCTGCTCCTGCAGGTGGCTGATGGGAGAAGGAGTGCGGACGCCTGCGACGACGTCCTCGCCCTGAGCGTTGATCAGGTACTCGCCCATCAGCTTCTTGGCGCCGGTGGCGGGGTCACGGGTGAAGGCCACGCCGGTGCCGGAACGGTCGCCGGAGTTGCCGAAGGCCATCTGCTGGACGTTGACAGCGGTGCCCCACTCGTAGGGGATCTCGTTCATCTTACGATAGACGTTGGCGCGGGGGTTGTCCCAGCTGCGGAAAACAGCCTTGACCGCCTCGATCAGCTGATCGCGGGGGTCCTGGGGGAAGGGACGGCCCTCGTTGTCCTCGTAGATCTTCTTGAAGGTGGCGACCAGTTCCTTCAGGTCGTCGGCAGTCAGGTCAACGTCGTTCTTGACGCCCTTGGCTTCCTTCATCTTGTCGATCTCGACCTCGAACAGGCTCTTCGGGACCATCATGACGACGTCCGCGAACATCTGCACGAAACGGCGATAGCAGTCGTAAGCGAAGCGGGCGTTGTTGGTCTTCTTTGCCAGACCCTCGACAGCCTCATCGTTCAGGCCCAGGTTCAGGATGGTGTCCATCATGCCGGGCATGGACTGACGAGCGCCGGAACGGACCGACACCAGCAGGGGGTTAGAGTTGTCGCCGAACTTCTTGCCGGTGATCTCCTCCAGGCCCTTGACGTGCTCGAAGATGTCTGCCGCGATCTCCTCGCTGATCTGGCGGCCATCTGCGTAGTACTGGGTGCAGGCCTCAGTGGTGATGGTGAAACCCTGCGGAACCGGCATGCCGGCTGCAGTCATCTCTGCCAGGCCGGCGCCCTTGCCGCCCAGGATGTTCTTCATCGTGGTAGTATCGCCGTTGAAAGCTTTGCTGCCCTCGCTGAAGTAGTAGAGATACTTTTTGCTCATGAACATTTACCTCCAATTCGATTTGGACCGGCGGGGGCCCGCCGGACGCATCTGCGGTCATCTCGCCGTATCCGCCGATTTGCCGTTTTGAATGTTCTTTTAAAACCGATGCATAGTTATTATACCAAATCCGCACAGGAAAATCCATCCATACGGCCCGTAAAACTGACAATTTTGTCCTTCTAAATTTGTGCACTTGTCTTGAAAAAAAGCAATTTTTCGGATAATATAGATTGGGATAAATTCGAGAGTTTTTCCCTCTTCGCTGTATGGATCAAGGGCCGGGCGCCGGGACGTGCGCCTCCGGCCCTTTGCTGCGGGTCCCCCTTTGGGCCCGCATTTTCAGAAAGGAGTTTTTTCCTATGGAACAGGAGCGTCTTGCCGCCGCCCGCGCCAAACTCGAAGCCGCCGAGGCCGCCCGCACCGAGGCCCTTGTGCGCCGCATCGCCGAGGGGGTCAAGATCGAGAGCCGGGAGGTGTTCATCGAGGACTCGGTGCAGATCGCGCCGGGGGCGAAGATCCTGCCCGGCTGCATCCTGCGGGGGAATACGGTAATCGGGGCGGGGTGCGTCATCGGGCCCAACACCCTCATCGAGGACAGCCGGGTGGACGCGGGCAGCTGCGTCAACGCCAGCCAGGTCTATTCCTCCCACATCGGGCCGAACAACAAGATCGGCCCCTATACCCATGTGCGGGCCGGGACGGTCACCGACTACGGCGTGCACCTGGGGGCCTATGTGGAGACCAAAAACTCCAACTTCGCCCAGGGCAACACGGTGAGCCACCTGACCTACATCGGGGATTCGGACGTGGGCAAATACTGCAACTTCGGCTGCGGCACCGTCACCTGCAACTACGACGGGGAGGGCAAGTTCCGCACTGAGATCGGGGACTACTGCTTCATCGGCTGCAACACGAACCTTGTGGCCCCGGTGTCGGTGGGCGACGGGGCCTATACCGCCGCAGGCAGCACCATCACCGAGGATGTGCCCGCCGGGGCGCTGGGCATCGGCCGGGCACGGCAGGCGAACATCGACCACTGGGCCGAACCCAAGATGGCGGCCTACATCGCCAAAAAGCAGAAGCTGGAGGCCGAGGCCGCCCAGACCGAGGCAACCCCGGAGAAATAAGGCCCCCTATCCCGACCGTTTTCCCCTCCCAAAGGGGGTATGAATAATGTGGAATCCATTTGACCTATTTAAAACCAAAGAAAAGGCTGTACAAACCATGATGACCAAAGATACCTGGCTGATCGCCGGTCTCGGCAACCCCGAGGCCAAATACGACGGCACCCGCCACAACGCCGGTTTCGCCGCGCTGGACCATCTCTCCGCCCGGTGGGACGCGCCGGTGAACAAGACCAAATTCCAGGCCCTCTGGGGCCAGACCGAGCTGGACGGCCATAAGGTGGTGCTGGCAAAGCCCCTGACCTACATGAACCTGTCCGGCGAGGCCCTGGGCCCGCTGGCCGCCTTTTTCAAGATCCCGGCCGACCATGTGCTGGTGCTCTGCGACGACATCACCCAGGCCCCCGGCAAGCTGCGCATCCGGCCCTCCGGCTCTGCGGGCGGCCACAATGGTCTGAAGAACATCATCGCCCGGCTGGGCTCGGACCAGTTCCCCCGCATCCGCATCGGGGTAGGCGCAAAGCCCCATCCCGATTACGACCTGGCCGCCTGGGTGCTCAGCCGCCCCGAGGCCGCCGACGCCAAGGCCATTGCCGACCGGATGCCCGACCTGGAAGCCGCCGTCCGGCTGATCCTGGAGGGCAAGCTGGGCCAGGCCCAGAACAAGTACAACCGCTGAGCGGCCCTCTGCGCCGCCCTATTCCCTCTGAAGGAAGGAGGCCGCCATGTACGAGGCACTGCTGACCGCCACCCCTGAATTTGAGAAGATCTCCGCCGCATTTTCCGCCCCCGGCCCCTCGGCCCTCTTCGGGCTGCCGCCGTCCGGGCGGGTGCTGCTGTATGCCGCGCTGCAAAAGGAGCTGGGCCGGGTGCTCTGCATCCTGACTGCCGGCGAGGCCGAGGCCACCCACTTTGCCGAGGACCTGACCGCCCTGGGCCTTTCGGCCGCAGTCTTTCCGCCCCGGGACCTGATGCTGCGCCCGGTGGAGGGGGCGGGCCGGGAATACGAATACCGCCGCCTGTCGGTGCTGGGCGCGCTGGCGGGGGGACGGCTGCAGGCGGTCTGTGTGCCGGTGGAGGCCATGGACCAGTACACCGTCCCCCGGGAGGAGTTCCGGGCCAACACCCTGACCCTCAAGCCGGAGATGACCTACAACCGGGAGACCCTCATCGCCCGGCTGTTCGCCGCCGGGTACGTCCGCCGCCCCCAGGTGGAGGGGCCGGGCCAGTTCAGCGTCCGGGGTGACATCCTGGACCTGTACGCCCCGGACATGCGGGCCCCTGCGCGTCTGGAATTCTGGGACGACACCATCGACACCATCTCTTCCTTTGATCTTTTGACCCAGCGGCGGGATACTCCCCTTGAGAAGATCCATCTGGGCCCGGCCCGGGAGGTGCTCTTCGGCAGCACCGCCGAGACCGCCGCGGCCCTGCGGGGCGCGATCTCCAAGGCCCGGGGCAAGCGCCGCGCCGCCCTGGAAAAGGCGATGGAGGCGGACCTTGCCCAGCTGGACTCCGGGCTCATGCCCGAGGCCATGGACAAATACTATCCGCTGCGCTACCCTGCCCCCGCCACCCTGCTGGATCACCTGGATTCTCCCCTGCTGATTCTGGACGAGCTGGGAGCCATCCGGGACGCCCAGAAGGCCGCCAACTACCGCCGGGGGGAGGAGCTCACCGGACTTTTGGAGGAAGGGGTGCTCTGTGCAGGGCTGGACGCCCTTTACCCCGCCCCCGAGGCCCTGGCCGCCGAGGTGCAGAAGCGCCCCAGCCTGCTGTGCGAAAACTTTATGCGCAGCATGAACGACTTCCGCCTCAAGGAGCTCATCAACGCCGAGGGCCACGCCGCCCCCAACTGGAACGGCGAGCTGCGCACCCTCACCGAGGACCTGGACCCGCTGATCCAGCAGGGATTCGCGGTGACCCTCTACTGCGGCACCCCCAAGGGAGCCGCCGCCCTGACGAAAGACCTTTCCGACCGGGGATACACGGTGAGCATGAGCCGGGACGTGCGCCCCACCAAGGGCCTTGTGCAGGTACTGCCCGGCCACCTGACCGGGGGCTGCATCTTCCCCTTTGCACATGCGGCGGTGCTCTCCTCCCGGCGGCATGGTCTGGACGAGACCGCCGCGGCCCGCAAGCGCAAAAAGAACAAAAACGCCCTCTCCAGCCTCTCGGACGTAAAGCCCGGGGACTATGTGGTCCACCAGAGCCACGGCATCGGCATGTATGCCGGGGTGCAGCGGCTGGAAGTCCAGGGGGCCACCAAGGACTATCTGAAAATCCAGTATTCCGGCTCGGATGTGCTCTATGTGCCGGTGACCCAGCTGGACCTTTTGAGCCGGTACACCGCCCCCGGCGGCGAGGAGGACAAGGTCAAGCTGGCAAAGCTGGGGGGCGCCGAGTGGCAGCGCACCCGGGCCCGGGTCAAGAAGGCCACCGAGGAGATGGCCCAGGAGCTCATCCAGCTCTACGCCCGCCGCCAGGAGGCCAAGGGCTACGCCTTCCCCCAGGACGGGGAATGGCAGCAGGATTTTGAAGCCCGGTTCGAGTACGACGAGACCGACGACCAGCTGGCCGCCACCGCCGAGATCAAGAAGGACATGGAGCGTTCTGCCCCCATGGACCGGCTGCTCTGCGGCGATGTGGGGGTGGGCAAGACCGAGGTGGCGCTGCGGGCCGCCTTCAAGTGCGTGATGGGGGGCAAGCAGTGCGCCATATTGGCCCCCACCACCCTGCTGGCCTGGCAGCACTACAACACCATCCTCTCCCGCATGGAGGCCTTCCCGGTGAAGGTGGGACTGCTGTCCCGCTTCCGCTCGGCCAAACAGCAGAAGGAGACCCTGCGGGGGATGCAGTCCGGCAGCGTGGACATCGCGGTGGGCACCCACCGGCTGCTGTCCCAGGATGTGCGGTTCCACGACCTGGGCCTCGTCATCATCGACGAGGAGCAGCGGTTCGGGGTCAAGCACAAGGAAAAGCTCAAGGAGAGCTTCATCGGGGTGGACATGCTGACCCTCTCGGCCACCCCCATTCCCCGCACCCTCAACATGGCCATGAGCGGCATCCGGGACATGTCCACCATCGAGGAGCCCCCCATCGAGCGGCGGCCGGTGGAGACCTTCGTGCTGGAGTACAACGAGCCCATCCTGGCCGAAGCCATGAAGAAGGAGCTGGCCCGGGGCGGCCAGGTCTACTACATCCACAACCGCGTGGACAACATCGAGGCCTGCGCGGCCCGGGTCAGCCAGCTGGTGCCGGGGGCCCGGGTGGGCATCGCCCACGGCAAGATGACCGAGGCCGAGCTCAACCCGGTCTGGCAGCACCTTTTGAACGGGGAGATCGACATTCTGGTCTGCACCACCCTCATCGAGACCGGCATCGACGTGCGCAACTGCAACACCCTCATCATCGAGGACGCCGACCGCATGGGCCTGGCCCAGCTCTACCAGATTCGGGGCCGGGTGGGCCGCAGCGGCCGCAAGGCCTACGCCTACTTCACCTTCCGGCGGGACAAAACTCTCTCGGAGATCGCCCAGAAGCGGCTTTCCGCCATCCGGGAGTTCACCGCCTTCGGCTCCGGCTTCCGCATCGCCATGCGGGATCTGCAGATCCGGGGCGCGGGCAGCCTGTTGGGCCACAGCCAGCACGGCCACATGGAGGCGGTGGGCTATGACCTCTACGTCAAGATGCTGACCCAGGCCATCGCCCAGGCCAAGGGCGAGCCCATCCAGCGGGACAAGAGCGAATGCCTTGTGGACCTGCGGGTGGACGCCTTCATCCCCGAAAAGTATATCCCCGACGGGCCGGGCCGCATCGAGGCCTACCGGCGGATCGCGGCCATCCAGTCCCCCGAGGACGGGGCGGACGTGCTGGACGAGCTCATCGACCGCTACGGCGACCCGCCCCCCTCGGTCAGCGACCTGGTCAGCGTCTCGCTGGTGCGGGTGCTGGCCGCCGAGGTGGGGGTCTATGAGATCACCCAGAAAAAGCAGCGCATCACCCTTTCGCTGGAAAGCCTGCCCCTGGAGGTCATCCGGGGGCTGCTGGTGGCCTTTGAAGGCCGGGTCACCGCCGGGGCCGGGACAAAACCCTATCTGGCGGTGGAGCTGCGGGAGGAGGAAAAGCCGCTGGAACTGGTGCGGCCCATCCTGGAGCAGCTGGCCCTCATCCGCTCCGGCAAACAAAGTCCCGCCTCCTGACCGGGAGACAAAAAAACACATAGAAAACAGGAGCAATTACCCATGAAACAGATTCTTCGTATGCTGGCCCTGGGGCTGGCCCTCTGCGTGGCCCTGGCGGGCTGCAATTTCTCTACCCCCGAGACGGTGGGCACGGTGGGCGAGGCGGAGATTTCCTCCGGCCTCTACCTGCTGGCCCAGTTTGACGCTTACCAGCAGGCGGCCCAGTACGCCTCCGACAGCCAGGACCCCGGCAAGGTGAGCAGCTTCCTCAAGGAGAGCATCACCCCCGACGCCGAGACCGGCGAGAGCGTGACGGTCAGCGATTTCGTGGCCGAGACCACCCTCAAGACCCTGCAGGAGTACGCCGCGGTGGAGCAGCTCTTCACCGAGGCGGGGGGCCAGGTCACCGATGAGATGGAAGCCCAGGCCGCCGGCTACGCCCAGCAGCTGATGGACAGCTACGGCGAGCTGTACCAGGCCAACGGCATCGGCCAGCAGACCCTCCTGCTCTACGAGCGCAACTACCTCAAGCGGCAGGCGCTGCCCGAGCTGCTCTACGGCGAAGCCGGGGCCGACCCGGTGCCGGACAGCGAGCTGACCAGCCACCTGGAAAACGAGATGGTCTACGGCTGCTATGTGACCGTGCCGCTGTACAGCTCCACCACCTTCACCATGGCGGATGAGGAGCAGACCGCCGAGATGCTCTCCCTGGCCCAGGAAGCCGCCCAGAAGGCCGCCGGAGCCGAGGATGCAGATTCCTTCACCCAGACGGTGAGCGAGGCTCTGCCGGCCGTTTATGGGGTGCTGGGGGACGAGGTGGCCGCCGCCGACCTTGCCGCCGACTTCCAGACCGGGCTGTTCACCCAAAGCCAGCTGGCCGCCTACTTCTCGGAGGAGGCCGCCGACACCCTGCGGGCGCTGCAGCCGGGGGAGACTGTGGCCCTGCAATACACCGACTACGGCCTGATGGTGATGCTGCGGCTGGACCCCCTGGCGGACAACACCCTGGACGAGCTGCGGGAGGACATCCTCACCGACATGACCGCCCAGCAGGTGGAGGACCGGGTGGCTGAAGAGGCCGCCGCCCAGGCAAACGGCATCGACCCCGACGCCGCCGCCCAGCTGCCCGCCAAAAAGATCGTGGCAAGCTGAGCGGGTTTGCACCGCCCGCAGCCGCTGGCCGCTGTGATGCTGCCCCCTTGGCTCCCCCTCTGGGGGAGCTGTCACAGCCCCCGGGGCTGTGACTGAGAGGGGGTATCCGGCAGATGCTGCTTCCAAAGAGCGCTCTTTCACAGCAGCTGCTTGCGGGTACGGCCCTCTCAGTCTCACTCGCTGCGCTCCCGAAGCCTTAAGGCCCGCACCCTCTGACCGAGCTCCCTCTCTGAGGGGGCTGTCACGAAGTGACTGGGGGAGTTCAGTGAGATGTCGCTGACCTGAAAAAAGCAGCCTTCTCTCTTTTCTTTTTGGGAGTTCGGCAAGATGCATCTATCCGAACTCCTTCCGGCGCTGCGCGCCACCTTCCTCGGGGAGGAAGGCCTGAAGATACACGGCTTCCTCTTGGAAAAGCCGCACAAGATCCCGGCCAAGCCCTTTTTCACGCACTCCCGCTCGCCGCGGGGGTGCATTTTTTATGGTCTTGGGCGGGATTTTGGGGCATTTGTCTTGACCGGCATTTGCTTTTCCGGTATTCTCTTTACAAGAACAAAGCGCGGGCCGGGGTGCGGCTCCGGCGCTTTTTCGGTGGACAAAGGAGGTCTATCATGAAGCATCTGAAACGCTGGCTGGCGCTGCTGGTCTCCGCCGCGCTTGCCCTCACCCTGCTGGCGGGGTGCGGCTCCGGCAGCATCCAGCGCAATTCCCTGGTCCAGCTGCTGAGCGGCCAGCTGGAAAACGTCCAGGTCACCGGCGACGCCGCCTTTGACCGCGCCCTGAAAACCGCGGTCCGGCAGGGCGGCAGCGACCCCGAGGCGGTGCTCTCGGCCCTGGCTGAGGAGCTGGGCATCTCTGCGCCCCTGAGCTTTTCCATCTCGGCCCTCAGCGGCGGCAAGGCCGGGCAGCAGAGCCTGGACGTGGTCTTCCAGCCCGGGAGCGACCCGGACACCGCGGCCAACAACGCCGCCTCCGGCTGGCTGCCCACCCTGCGAGGGCTTGGGAGCAGCGGCAAATACTCCGCCCGGGTGAGCCTCGCCGAGACAGACGGCGGCTGCATCCTGGCCATCGAGGTGACGGTGGTACAGCCGGGGAGCAGCGAGGAGAACACCGGAGAGGATTCTGAGGACGGCTCCTCCCAGCCCGAGGACCCGGGGTATACCGTATCTGGCAATACCTACACAGTCACCTCCGCCGATGGCCTGAAGAATATAGCCAAGCTGGTGAACGAAGAGGGAAAGACCAACATCGACATCACCCTCGACAATGACATCGACCTGACCGGGGAGTGGACGCCGATAGGGACTGAAAGCCAGCCATACACCGGCACTTTTGACGGCAACGACTGCACCATCACGGGGCTGAAGATTACGGGAAGTAATAGATATGCAGGCTTGTTCGGCCAAATCAATCCCGGCGGCACGGTGAAGAACGTGGTGCTGACAGGAGTAAACATAACAAGTGGCACGTTCGTCGGCGGCGTGGCGGGATGGAGCTTTGGCGGCAAGATTGAAAACTGCTCGGTGTCGGGCAGCGTCAGCGGTAGTAGCGGTAGCGACGTAGGCGGTGTGGTGGGCTATCAACAGGTCGGTTCCATCACCGGATGCAGTTCCTCGGC
>CALXGY010000203.1 GCA_944387955.1 uncultured Faecalibacterium sp.
CAGGGCCTCGCCGGGGGCATACATCCGGTTCTGGTAGAGGATAGAGCGCTTTGCGATCAGCTGTTTCATACCCTTCTCTCCCCTCTCACGCCAGCATCTTCACCAGGACTTCCGCGTCTTCGCTCTCAGCGGGGGCCACGGCCCAGCCCGCCGGGGTGTTGCTTTCGGCGGTGGTGGTGATGTTCCCGGCGGACTTCGCCCAATAGAGGGCCTGGCCCACCGTCACCGCGCCGGTGGCCTTGGGCATCCGGTAGACGCCGGTGACCTGGACCGGGCCGACGGTCTTTGCGGGGATGTCCGCCCCGGCCACCCCGATGCGGGTAGAAAGGTCCACCACATCCCCAAAGCGCACGGCCTCGGCGGGGGTGTAGTCGATCACATGGCCGGTCTGATAAAAAATTGCTGCCATACAGTATCCTCCTTACAGGCTGAGGGTGACGCCGGGGTTCTTGGCAATGCCCCGCCAGTCCACCACGCTGACGCCCCAGTCCATCCAGATGTCCCACACAAAGCCCAGACGCCCGGCGGGCTGGCTGCGGCGGATGGAGGGGGTCTTCTGGCCGTTGAGGTAGTCCACCTGGATGGAACGGCCGGTGCTGGGGTCGCCCACCATGAACCAGGGCAGGGGTTCCCCCTTGCCCGCCAGGGTGTTGATGGCGCCCTCCTCCACCGTCGCCAGGGTGTTCCGGTACTGGTAGAGGGCGTTGGCGGTGTGGCTGCCGATGCCCTCCACCTCGATCTGGGGGCTTTCCAGCAGCTGGGCCATCCGGAAGCCGTAGCCCACCGGAACAATGGTGAACCGGGGCTGCACCATGATGCTCTCGCCGAAGGGGTCGGTCTGGCTCAGCAGCTTGAGCATGATGGCCTGCATGGTGTCGATGGAGGGCGCGGAGCCGGTGGAGATCAGGTTGCCGTGGGCCTCGTCAAAGAGAGGCACGCCGTCAAAGATGGCGGAATTTTTCATCAGGATGGAATAGACCTGCTTGTTGATGGTGCGCTTGGCTGCGGCCGCGTACTTGCCGGGCATCTCGGTGACAAGGCCGATGTCGTCGTTGACAAAGGCCTCCCGGGTCATGGAGAACTGACGGCCATAGGTAGACAGCTTGCGCTGGGGCAAAAGTTCGGTCTTCAGGGTGTCCTGCTTGAGTTCGCCCCCCTCGGTCACCTCCAAAAACTCCCCGCCGCTGCTCAGCAGGTACTCGTGATCCTTGGAGGCCTTGAAGTCGGTCAAGGTGCCCTCGGTGGTCCAGAGCTGGAAGGTGGTGGGGGCCGTCTGATACCGCTGGACGATGGTCTTGCGGATGGTGTTGTCCAGGATGGCGGGGAAGGCGGCGGTGGGGCTCAGGAACTGGCGCTGCAGCTGGTCCCACAGATCGTCCTTGCTCATCCGCAGCAGCTCGGTGGTGGTCCCCACCCCCTCCCGGGCCAGGCACTCGATGGCCATATCCCGCAGGGAGAGCCGCTGCATCTGGCAGGCCTCCTCGGTGGGGCTGCTCACAGCAAAGCCGCTGCGCATCAGCAGCGCATCGGAGGCCGCCTGGCGGAAGTCCTGCTGCTGGTCCTGATCGGCAAGGCTCACCCCCACCGGGCCTTTGTGCTGGATCAAAAAGTCCACCGCCGCCTTGCGCACCTCTTCCATATTTGCGCCGCTGCGGATGTACGGCTCTGCCTCCATGCCGGTCTGGCGGCACAGGCCGGTGATGTCCGCCACCCGTTGCCGCTCGGCGGCGAGGGCCTGCTGTACAGGGTCGGCGGGGGTTGCTGCGCCCCGCTGGCCTTCCGCCGGTGCGCTGGGCTCCCCGCCGTCGATGATCTTCTGGCAGCGGTCAAACTCGGCCTGCTCCTCGGCGGACAGGCTGCGGCCCTCGGCCTTGGCCAGGCTCACCAGCTCCTGCTGGCGGGCCAGTGCAGTTTCTTTCTGGTTCATCTCATCCCTCCGTAAACTTTGGTTTTGTTGATCTGGACCTGCCGCTCCCAAAGGCTCAGGGGCGGGGCTTCGGTTTCTTCCGAGCGGCCCACCCCCACGGTGGGGTCCGCCGGGATCGACACGATGGACACTTCCAGCGGGGTCCACTTCCGGGCAATTTGGCAGGGCCCGGCAAACCGGCCGTCGGAAGAGGTCTTCCCGGCCTCCACCACCTCCCACCGGCTCACCTGGTAGCGCACCGAGGTGGTCTTGAGGGTCCCGGCCTGGACCTTGCCGAAGATCTTCTCGGCGTCCGCGTCGGTGTCAAACTCCACCTCTGCCATGCCCCGGCCATTTTCCACCCAGGCCCGCAGGATGCGGCCCACCACCTTGTCCACATCGTGGTTGAAGAGCAGCACCCCCACTTCCCTCAGCCGGGTCAGATCCACCGCGCCCTCGGCGTGGTCCAGGATCTCTCGGCCAAAAAAGCGGTTCACCGGTTCCTCGCTGGAAAAGCTCAGGACCCGGCGGCGGCCGGCCGGCTCTTCCTCCGCCCGGGCCAGGATCTGGCCCATGCTGCGTCTGCCTTCATTCCTCGTCGGTTTCGTCCTGCTCGGGCAGGACAAGGGGTTCTTTTCCAAAAATCACACCTCCCATATCCACGCCGCGCTCCCGGCCATACTCCAGGACCTCGGCTGTTTCATCAATGGCCTGCCGCCAGTCTTTGCCCCGCTCGGCGCAGACGTCCTGATAGGTTTTCTGGCCCGACTGCAGGGCGGTCTGGCCGGCCCCTGCCTCCT
>CALXGY010000204.1 GCA_944387955.1 uncultured Faecalibacterium sp.
CTGGAACAGGAGTCGGACGAAATCGTCCCGGTGTCAGCGGAAATGTTTGCGCAGGCCGAGCAGAAGGTGTTGGGCACGGCCCGGCGCCGGACCGGATTTTGAGGGCCAGGCCTGGAGCAGGGAGGGAGAAAGCATGGAGGACAAAAACAGAAGGAATACAAAGCTGTCGGTGTATTTGAGCTTTCTGCTCCGCCATCGGCCGGACAGCCTGGGGCTGGCCATGGACCAGCAGGGGTATGTTTCGGTGGAGGAACTGCTTGCAAAGATCAACCGGCAGGGGCGGTACAAACTCTCCCGGGAAAGGCTGGACGCCATTGTGTCCGCCGACTCCAAAAGGCGGTATGCCTACAGCCCCGACGGCCGGAAGATCCGGGCCTGTCAGGGCCACTCCATCCCCTGGGTCCAGCCGGTTCTGGAATGGAAAACCCCGCCGGCAGTGCTCTACCACGGGACGACGGTCCAGGCCTATTGCGCCATCTTTGGGTCGGGGGGAATTTCCCGGATGAACCGCCACGGGGTCCATCTGCATCCACAGGAGGCCCAGGCCTGGGAGGCCGCCCGGCGGTGGAAGAAGATGCCGGTGGTGCTGAAAGTGGATGCAGCCGCCATGGCCGAGGACGGATTCCGCTTTGGCGTGTCAGAAAACGGAGTGTGGTGCGTGGAGAAAGTGCCCATCGGCTATCTGACAGGGGTGCTCTACGGCCCCTCGCCGGAGTGCCTGCAAAGCGAAACAGAAACATAAAAAAGCGGCGCCTGACCTTTGAAAAGTCAGGCGCCGCTTTCTGCTGCAGGGTGTAGGAAGGTTCAGTCGGTCCGGCAGTGGCCGGGGCTGTCAGGGCCGGGGGCCATGTTCCTCCAGGTCGGCCCGGCGGTTGTACTCCGCCTCTTTTTCTCTATCGCCCAGCTCGCTATAAGCCTGGGCAATCCGGCGGAGGATTTTGACCCGGTTGGGGTGGCCAAAGGGAAGCGCGTGCTCCCAGATGGCCAAGGCCTGCTGGCAAAATGTCAGCTGCTTGTGGAAATCTCCCAGTTTGCCCCAGGTATAGCCCATGTTGTTGTAGCTGATGGACAGATCAAGGTGGTCAGGCGGGAGCACCTTTTCATCGATGGCAAGGGCTTTTTCATAGTATTCCAGCGCTTTGCAGTAGTTTTCCAGTTTGCCAAAGGCATAGCCCACATTGTTGTAGCCGGTGGCCAGGTCAAGGTGGTCGGGGGGGAGGATCTTTTCCCAGATGGTGAGGGCTTTTTGATAGTATTCCAGCTCGCTGTGATAATTCCCCAGGTCATCGCAGGCATCGCCCAGATGGTTGTAGCTGTCTGCCAGGTCCGGGTGGTTGGGGGGGAGGTTCTTTTCCCTGATGGCGAGCACTTTTTGATAGCATTCCAGCTCTTTTTGATGGTCTCCCACTTTATGCCACAGAGAGGCTACATTGTTATAGCCGGTTGCCAGACGGGGATCATTGGGCGGAAAAATCTTTTCCCAGATGGCAAGGGATTTTTGATCGTATTCTGCCTCTTTCTGATGATCCCCCAGTTTGCCAAAGGCATACCCCACGTTGCTGCAGCTTGTAGCCAGAGCACGAAGATCGGGTGGGACAACCTTTTCCTCAATGGCAAGGGTTTTCTGGCAGAATTCCAGCTGTTTGTGAAGATCTCCCACCCTGCCCAGGGCGAGGCCGATATGGCTGTAGCTGACAGCAAGATCGGGATGATCGGGCGGGAGGACCTTTTCCCGGATGGCGAGTGCCTTTTGGTAAAATTCCACCTGTTTGTGGAACTCTCCCAGTTTGCCAAAAGCGTAGCCCACATTGTTGTAAATGGCAACCAGATCAAGGTGGTCGGGGGGGAGAACCTTTTCCCGGATGACGAGGGCTTTCTGGAAGAATTCCAGCTCTTTTTGATGGTCCCCCAGATTGCCCCAGGCAGAACCCACATTATTGTAGCTGGTGGCAAGATCAAGGTGGTCGGAGGGAAGGGCCTTTTCCCGGATGGTGAGAGCTTTTTGATAGCATTCCAGCTCGCTGTGATAATTCCCCAGGTCATCGTAGGCATCGCCCAGATTGTTGTAGCTGACAGCCAGATCGGGATGATCGGGCGGGAGGACCTTTTCTCGGATGTCAAGGGCTTTCTGGCGGAATTCCAGCTCTTTTTGATGGTCCCCCAATTTGCCCCAGGCAGACCCCACATTGCTGTAGCTGGCAGCCAAATCAGGATGATCGGGCGAGAACACCTTTTCCCGGATGTCAAGGGCTTTCTGGCAGAATTCCAGCTCTTTTTGATGGTCCCCCAATTGGCTCCAGGCAGAACCCACATTGTCATAGCTGGTAGCCAGGTTGGGGTGGTTGGGTGGAAGAATTTTCTCAAAGATGGCAAGGGCCTTCTGTAAGAACCTAAGTTCCTTTTGATGCTCCCCCAATTTGCCAAAGGTATAGCCTACATTGTTGTAGCTGGCAGCCAGCGAGGGATGGTTGGGCGGGAACACTTTTTCCCGGATGTCAAGGGCTTTCTGGCAGAGTTCCAACTGCTTTTGATAGTCCCCCAATTTGCCCCAGGCTCCGCTGATATTGTTGTAGCTGACAGCCAGATCGGGATGGTCGGGCGAAAGGACCTTTTCCCGGATGGCAAGAGCTTTCTGGCAGAATGCCAGCTCTTTTTGATAGTCCCCCAGGTTGCCCCAGGCCAGGCCCAGATTGTTATAGCTGGTGGCCAGTTCGGGGTGGTCGGGTGGCAGCGCCTTTTCCCCGATGGAGACCACTTTTTGGAAGAACGCCAGTTCTTTGTGATAATTCCCCAGTGCTCCCCATGCTGCGCCGATGCCGAGATAACTGGCGGCAAGATCGAAATGGTCTGGTGGAAGAACCTGTTTCTGGACAGTAAGGGCTTTTTGGTGGAAAGCCAGACTTTTATCATAATTCCCCAGTGTTCGAAACAGAAACCCGCTGCGATTCCAAAGCAAGGCCTGTTTTGTCTGTTTCACTGGCAGATTCTCTGCGGCTCTCGCAAAGGCTTCGGCCATCTGTTCCAGTTTCCGGGCAGAATAGGCGCCGCTGGGATCATACTGATGCCAAAGTGCCTTCCAAAAAACTTCACAGTTATTCCCGTCCGGTTTCAGCTCGCCCCAGACTACCTCCCGCACCAGGGGGTGCATGGTGAGGATTCGGTTTTCGCCCCGGCTCTCCTGGAGCCAGCCCAGGGAGATCAGCTTGTCCAGGGATTCAGCGGCGTCCTCCGGCTCACAGGCCAGAAACAGGGCGCTGTCCATCCCTATATCCGGGATCAGAAAGCTATGGCACAGCAGCATCTGCTCGCTGTTGTCCAGGCTGCTGCAATCAAAGAGAATCCGCAGGTGTTCATAAATCCGCTCTTTTTCGCCAAAGCCGGCCCGGGTGCGGTCCTTCTGGCTGGAAATCCGCACATCCTTTTCCCGGTTCAGGCCGCCAGCTGTGTTCAGCCGTGCCAGCAGGGTGTCCGCCGTCATCCGGCGGTCGGCTTTGAGCATACGGGCCATCAGCTCCACCGCCAGGGTATGGCCGTTGACCGCGTCGATCAAGGCGTCCAGCACCTCATCCGGCGCGGCATAAAACCGCCCCATGATGGTACGCAGCTCGGCTTTGGACAGCACACCTACCTGGACCTGGCCCTCCTGCTCGGTGCGGGTGGTCAGAACCAGACGGATGGGCAGGGCCAGCAATTGTTTGTAGGATTCCTCCGCCGTCAGGTGGTCAAAATCCTGGTCGGGGTGGTCCACGTTGTCAACAATCAGCAGGTCATCCCGGCTGTATTCGCCCAGCATTTGCAGGACTTCCCGTAGGATCTGCTCCTGGGGCTTGGACTTTTGGGTGGCGGGGTCCAGCTTGCTGTAGCCGCTGAAAGCATCCGCCACCGGCCCGATCAGGGTGTCCCGGAAGCTGCCAGCAAATCGCACAAAGAAAACGTTTCCCTGCCCAGACTCCCGGTACCGCCGGCTGTATTCGATGGAAAGCTCGGTTTTGCCCATGCCGCCGAAGCCCCAGAGAATCACCGGCTTTTGCCCGGCCGCTAGCAGTGCTTTTATCTGCTTGCACTCGGCTTCACGGCCCACAAACTCTCCTTGGGGCAGGGTGGACAGATCCAGCCCCAGCTGGTTTTTGGCGGGGCGCAGCAGGTTCAGAATTTCTTCCACGCCGGGAGCGTCCCTGCCGTACAGCAGTTCTTCGGCGCTCTGGTAGCGGCTGGCCGGGTCGCTGCTCAGCAGACGGCGCAAAAGTTGGTTGATCAGCGCCAGCGCCTCCGGCGGGCACTGGACAGCGCATGGAACCAAGTGAAACATGGGGCTGCAGTAAAACATTTGCTCCTCACGGCCGGTATAGATCTGGCCAGTGAGCATCCAGTGGAGCAGCCGGCCGGCGGAATACAGGTCTGCCGCCGGGCTGAGCCGCAGGGCACCGCCCTGCAAATTCCACAGTTCCGGCGCAGTGTAACCGCTGGTGGTGTACACCATGCTGTCTCCCACCGGGGCGGTGAGGCCGTCCGGTTCCAGCGGGCGGGCGGTGCCAAAGTCCAGCAGGCAGCCATGGCCCAGCTCCCCGTGGGCCAGGTCTGCGTCCAGGAAAAACAGGTTGTGGCTTTGGATGTCCCCATGGAGGTACCCCGCCCGGTGAACCGCCCCGATGGCCTGCACCACCTCTTTGAAGATGCGGAACGCCGTATAGGCAGAAGGGAGCCCTCCGGTGCGCAGGGGATAGCGTCTGCCGCCGGCGGTGGGTTCCTGCCTGCAGTCGGCCAGGATTTCATCCAGGAACAGTCCCCGGCTGTTTTGCTGTTCCATGACAAGAAACAGGGGCACCTTTGGGTCAAAATCTCCCGCTGCGGCCCGGTAACAGACCCCGCCGGCGGTGATCTCCTCCACCGCGGGCAGGTCAAAGATCCGCACCGCATGGCCGGTGCTGTTGCCCACCTGCTGGCTGATCTCTTTTTCCCGCTGGAAATCAGCCCGGGCCTGCTCCACCAGGACGGCGGCCTGTTCCGGGCCGCAGCCCGCCGGCTGAACTACACCACTGTGCCGGGTCCAGGTGATCCCCGGGGCGGTGTATCCTGCGGCAGGAAAGCTCTCTTTCAGGACATACCGGATGGAACTGCCTTCTTTTTGGGCGGGGTAGACCATGCCGCTGCCGCCGATGCCCACTTCACCGGGGAGGATGGTATAAGCTTCTCCGCCGGCGGTGACAATGCGATCTCCGGGCTGGAGAATCTGGTTTTTGCGTTCATCTGTTCGATTAACATCCATGACAGCCATCCTCCTGCTATTTTATGATGATATAAATATAACATAAATTGTGGAGGCAAAAAAGGATTTTTTAAGATTGAAGCAACAGCAGCGGTGACAGAAAAACTCCAAATAAAACAGCAGGCCGTTCCAAGACAGAAAATACAATCTATTTGTTTTATGAGAGAAGGGAAGGATGGTTGCAGGATTTTTAGGAGCAAGACCGAATAGGAATACCTAGCAAAGGAAAACAAAAAATCCGAACCCTTCTCCCACAGGAAAAAGGTTCGGATTTTTCTGATTTGGTGGAGGCGATGGGAGTCGAACCCATGTCCGAAAAGAGTTCAGCGTGAGTATCTCCGGGTGCAGGCGATCAACAGCATTCCCTCCGCGTCACGCCG
>CALXGY010000205.1 GCA_944387955.1 uncultured Faecalibacterium sp.
CCATGGAGATGAGCAAGCGCTATGGTGTGATCTATGTGGATCAGGCCGACGCGGGCCACGGTACCCTGTCCCGTAGCCGCAAGGACTCCTTCTATTGGTATCAAAAGTGCATCCGTTCCAATGGCGAGGATCTGAACTAAGCAAAATCCGTCATATACAGAGAGCCGGGCTCCGCAAATGGAGCCCGGCTCTCTGCATTTTATAGATCAAAGCAGCTTGCGCAGCAAAAAACGGTCAAAGCCGCCGTACATCGGGCGGCGGCAAACCACCTCGAATCCTTCGGCCAGAGCGTTGTTCAGACTGTAGAGATTCTCCGGACTGACCGTTGCTCCAATTCCCACGATCCCAGGCCGCAGCTGCCGGAGCGCCGTTTGCAGCAGGATGCGCTGCAGACCGTTGCCCCGCCAGTCCGGATGGACCACCGCGCTGTCTGCGTTGGCCCATTGGGGCCACTGATCGGGCGGCAGCCCCATAAAGCGGGCATAGTTGTCCGGCTCCATGCCGCAGTACCGCAGAATGAAGTAGGCTCCAAGCCGCTCGCCCTGCCACACACCCAGGCCAAGATCCCGGGAGAGATAGCTCCGGATTTGTTCCAGTTCATCCGGCACAAACTGTTCCGGGCACGGCATAGCAGCGCGCACCTCATTTTGCAGTGCATAGAAGTCCTCCGCCTGTTCGGGACCGCAGCGGCAAATCTCGACCTTCATCTCCGCCGGGCAGCCGTTCACCTTGTGCAGAAAAATCTCCATTTTTCCTCTCCTTTGCCGTCTTGCAGCAAAAAATCATACTTTTTTCAGCTTTCCAGTATAAATGCCGTTTTAAAAAAAGTCAAATTATGCTATACTGTTCTCAACTCCGAGCGGCAGCAGCCGCCCTCCCATGATTCGATGGGGAAAGGACAACTGCATGAAAGAGACCAATCTTGGAACTTCCGGCCGGCTGGGCGGCACCATCATCAGCGATCAGATCGTCGCCCGCCTGCTGGAAGAACTGCGCACCGGCTGCTATGCCAGTGCAGACCATCTGCCTGCCGAGGTGGATCTGGCCGCCCAAATGGGGGTCAGCCGAACCGTTATCCGGGACGCCTTGAGCGAGATGGAGCGGGCCGGTTATATTGAGCGCGTGCGAGGCATCGGTACGGTGGTGAACCGTGCGGTGCTTGGAATGCGCAGCCGTCTGGACCAGAAGCTGGAATATTATCCGCTGATCCGCAGCTTCGGCAGCTACCCTCACGCGGACAGCATTCAGGTCAACAGCCTGCGGGCAGGAGAGGATCTGGCGCAAAGTCTGGAGATTGCCCCGGGAGAAGAAGTCGTCTGCATTAAAAAGCGGGTACTGGCCGATTCCACCCCGGTGATCTATTCCATCGACTATCTGCCCCGGTCGCTCTTCGGCAGTCGGGACTATACCCGCATCGACCTGAGCCCGTCGGTCTTTGACATTCTGGAAAAGGAATGCCATCAGCAGATCTCCACCAACCTCGCTCACCTGCGGGCGAGCTGCGGAGACGAGGCCATCCGTCAGGCCATGCGTCTGGCTCCAGGGGAGGCCATGCTGCTTTTGGACGAGATCTGTTTTAACCGGCTGTGCAGGCCGGTCATGCGCTCGCTGAGTTACTACACCAACTTTTTTGATTTTTCCATTCTGCGAAAATTGATTTAAGCTGGAAGTTTATATCAAACAAAAAATGGAGGTACCTTTGATGCGTCATTTGATCGATCCATTGGACTTCAGTCACGAGGAGATCTGCAGCCTGCTGGATCTGGCCGACCGGATCTCGGCCGATCCAAAAGCTTACTGCCAGGTCGCGGAACACAAAAAACTGGCCACCCTGTTCTACGAGCCTTCCACCCGCACCCGGCTTTCTTTTGAGGCAGCCATGCTCAACCTGGGCGGCCACGTTCTGGGATTCCCCAGTGAAAACGTCTCCAGTGCCTCCAAGGGTGAAAGCGTGGCGGACACCATTCGGGTAATCTCCTGCTATGCGGATATTGTCGCTATGCGTCACCCCAAAGAGGGCGCTCCGCTGCGGGCCAGCCGTTACTCCCGTGTCCCGGTCATCAATGCAGGCGACGGCGGGCATCAGCATCCCACCCAGACCCTGACCGACCTGATGACCATCCGCCGCCGCAAGGGCCGTCTGGACAAGCTGACCATTGGTCTGTGCGGTGATTTAAAGTTCGGGCGGACGGTCCACTCCCTTATCAAGACGATGGCACGCTGCAAGGACATTCGTTTTGTGCTCATCAGCCCGGAGGAGCTGCGGGTCCCGGATTACATCATCAAGGACGTGCTGGAAGCAAATCAGATCCCCTATCTCGAAACCCGCAGTCTGGAGGAGTCCATGCCTCAGCTGGATATCCTCTATATGACCCGTGTACAGAAGGAGCGGTTCTTCAATGAGGAGGACTATATCCGACTGAAAAACAGCTACATCCTCACCCGGGATAAGATGGCCCTGGCCAAACCCGATATGGCGGTGCTCCATCCCCTGCCCCGCGTCAACGAGATCGCACTGGATGTGGACGAGGACCCCCGTGCAGCTTATTTCGAGCAGGTGCAGAACGGCGTGTATGTGCGTATGGCGCTGATCATGACCCTGCTGGGTCTGGAAGAACCCCGTGCGGCAAAGGAGGGCAACTGATATGCTGAACATCGACGAAATCCAGAACGGTATTGTGATCGACCACATTGCAGCCGGAACCGCCATCGGGCTGATGGACCTTCTGGGCATCAAGGACAATCGTACCGCCAGTGTGGCGCTGATTCAAAATGCGCGTTCCTCCAAAGCTGCCAGCGGCCGCAAGGATATCATCAAGGTGGAAGGCGACGCCTCCTGGCTCAATCTGGATGTTCTGGCCTATCTGGACCCCAATATCACAGTGACCATCATCCAGGACGGCAAGCCGGTGCACAAGGAAAAACCCCAGCCGCCCAAGAAGCTGGTCAATATTGTCCGCTGCCGCAATCCTCGCTGCATCTCCTCCATTGAAGAAGAGTGCGACCAAATTTTTGAGATGAGCAGCAACGGCAAATACCGCTGCATTTACTGCGAACAGGAAATGCAGGTCAAGCGCGGCTGATCCCTTCTCATTAAAAAGTGCAAAAACGCCTCCTGCGCCATGGTGCGGGAGGCATTTTTTGTCTTTATGAAGAGGCTGACGTCACGGCTGGGCCGAAGCTTCCGGTCTTGGTTCCTGCGGGAGATCTCCGCTGAAATATATACCGACCAAAGGCAGTTTTTTGCGGCGCAGAAGCACCAGCGCCGGCAGCAGATAAATTGCCACCGAAATCAGGTTGGTCAAATCATAACCGCTGACCACCTCGGCGGTGCTCTGGGTCCCATACAGTCCGCCCATCAGCAGACCGGCCACATCCATATATGCATGGATAAAGATGGGCACCCACAGATTGCCGGTGCGGAAGTAGATTGCAGCCAGCAGCACACCGAATGAGAAGGTAAAAGCACACTGCATCAAAACGCCCAGCGGTTCGCTGCCCATCAGATTGGTCAGGTGGGCGGCACTGAAAAAGAGAGCGGACAGGATGCACGCCTTCCAGATCCCGCTGCGGCTGGTTCCAAACCGCTCCAGCAAGGTTTCCGCGATGACTCCGCGAAACAGGATCTCTTCCGCTGCACCCACCATGAACATCGCCAGGAAAAAGACCAGAATCTCCCCTGCCGGCTTGAGGGGAGTATTCTCCGGCCGGGCCAGAAGCAAGGTGCTGATGAGCGACCAGCTCACGATGATAAACGGATACGCTCCCACCAGCATTCCGTCCAAAAATCCGCTGCCGCGGCGCCAAAGCAGGTTTTGTTTGCCGCTGCGCCAAAGCAGCAGCAAACCGATCCCCACTCCAAAAATTTCCTGCAGAATGGTGGTCAGGAACTCATCTGCCAAAATCCAGTCCAGTCCCATCAATCCGGCTGCAAGCAGTGCTGCAAAGGTAAACACCATCATTCCCGCCAGAAACAGGACCTCCGCCAAAACACAGTATCCCAGCGGATGCTTTGCCCGTATTCGTTTTATCATTCCATTCTCCTCCCGGTATGTAGTGGCCCCATTTTACCACAGATTCGGCTCTGCTTCCACCGCAAATTTGTGAACAAAATAACACAGCGCCTCCCACAGAACGAAATCCGGGAAGGCGCCGTGCAGACTGTACAATCAAAAGCCCCGCCTGCCGGGGAAAGACCGACA
>CALXGY010000206.1 GCA_944387955.1 uncultured Faecalibacterium sp.
ACACTTATTTTTTCACTAATATTTTCGACCTGATACAAGATGAATAATTATTTCATATCTACTCTCCATTTTATGATTCTATTATCATTTAAAATATATTCCCAAACCTATTCATTCTTGATCTCAGTTAAAGGATTATATATATATGCTTTGGGTATATCCGAATGAGGTACAAGCAATTTACCTTCTATCTCCCTTGATGTAATACTTCTTTTTCTAGTAATACTTTCTGCCTTACGAACCCCCAAAAGAAGTATAATCTCACCCAATTGTTCAATTATATTATTGGTGTACCTATTCATAGGAAGAATTTTCAGTCTTTCGGTGCACCATCTAAATCCCGGCGGCTCCGGTGTAGGATATCCTAAACCTATAACTAAACTCCAAAACGACTGAGCGATTTCCGGATAAATTATTTCCGCTTTAATATTCGCATTACATTTCTTAGAAAAATCATTAATTTTAGCAGACGAGGAATGCATATAATTTTTAACAATAGGGTTTTCAACTCCCGTATCCGAAGTAACTATGAAAATTTTTTTGGAACGTTCTTTTTCGGGCAAACGCATCACCATTTCAATAACTAACGAAACAAGAAGTGAAGAATCTTTACCGCCACTATAGCCAATAAGCCACGGCCTATTATCGTATTTGTAAACATATGTCATTTCATCGATTATATCTTCAAAGACCTGAAATTTATTATCTATACTCATTTTCTTTCACCAATTCTTCCTTCGATAATGATAATCCTAACTTCATTTTAATCAAGTTACAGATCTTAATAACACTTTCTTCTTTGCCAATAATTTTACCTTGTTCATTGAACACACGGCCCAACCATTCTTTATTGCAACGAGTCCAATCAATGTTAGCCAAGCCATTTAATTTCGTCAAATCGATTTGTTCCGCATAGATATAGCAGCCTAATCGTCCAAAAGCATTTATAACTATTGACAAAGTAAGCACGTAATCCTCTTTTAAATTGCATTTACATAGTTGCTTTTGCTCAAGTTGTTTCCATTCGTCTATTTTCGTGAAAATACAGCCCCAAAATTTGTGCAGGAAAATTCTATCTTCTTCGTTAATTGGTTGATGTTTTATTATTCTTTGGTTGGCACGAAGAAAATTTGATAGAGTAAACAGTTTGGAAGAATATTTTCCTAACGAATCATGCTCTTTATCAATATATTTATTTAAAAATGGATTGTTCGATATCACATCCTTGACGGCATTCGACAAATCATCTCTATCATCATATAAAGTAGATAACGATTTTGAAGGTTTGACCGCATGCTTATTTAAATCAGCAAACATTTGCTGGCTACGTTTTAATCCATCATCCTTAAATAATACAATGGCAATTGTTTCATTCGCTAAATCAGGCTTTTCTTTTAATGCCGCCTCAATTGCAGCTTTTCTATGCTGCCCATCATTAATAAGAAAAATAGCAGACATATCTACTTGTAATATGCCTAAATTTTCATCAAGGTCAGATTTTACAAAAGAGAAGTCCCCATCAATAGAAGCAGAGAGTGCAGAAAACACATAAGTATCCGGATTATTCACAATATAATCCCTAATTTCCGGAATACGTAACTCATTTATACTTCTTTGCGCTCTATGCTCAGGCAATAAATATTCTTCTTCGCTACTAAATAATTTACTTAATAATCCTAAAGGGATCATAGCGATATAATATTCTCTCCCTGCTTGTAGCCCTCTCACAGCAGAAAAGTGATAATTGAAAGCCATAACTCCTCCATTTAAAATGGTATACCTGCGTATATACGTAAGTATACTATCTGCTTACTAAAAAGTCAAGAAATTATGATAGCATTAGTCTTCTAACTGTTATTTTACAGTGTTATATTATCGAGAATTTTATCATACTGTTCATTTGCCAAAGACTCAAAATATTTATACAAATCTGCTTCTGCTACAAGGGCAGAAGTTGATGTGATATTCTCAAAGATTTTACCAATACCGTAATTAGCGAACCCGGTCAAAAATTCTGCCGCACGAATCTTTTTATTTGTATAATCAGGGTTGAACGCTAATTTCAATCTTTCATCCTCATCAAAACTTATTGTTTTAGTGTGAATTAAAGCATTTTGAAGCATAAAGTCAAGCATATCACGAATATCTGTATTTTCCCTATGAGTATTTCTACCGATGATTTTAGGAGAATCCAAAGGATTGTCTATGTCGCTATCGCTTATAACTTTATCCTCTTTTATGCCTATTGCACAAGCTAAAACATAAACATCAACCAAGCGGTTAAAAATGCCTAATTCGTTGCTTGCGCACAGTTCGTTATCTGCACGAGCCCATAAAGGATGTCGCATCTCCAAATCAGAGCTTAATATCATTTATATCACCTCTCACTATTGTCGCTTTTTCTTGTGTATCATTTTTTATAATATAAAAATCATATAAATCCGTATCTCCCAACAATTTTTTTATTTTATTCAAATCTAATGTCAACAAAATTGTTTGCTTTGATACGGTCGGTAATGTTTTAAAAATATGCTCGGATTGTGTATTGCCTGTAAATGCAAACGGAGCATCGATAATAATAGGGTTTTCATTATTATCCATTTGACATTCCCGTAAAGCCTTAATTATGCCTATCACATAAGAATACACATCGACAGCCAACTGACCGCCCGTCAAATACGTCGTTCTAAGTGAAAAGTCATCGTTAACAAACTGTATTTTATCAGCATCTAATTCGGTCTGAGTAGTAAGTTTCTTAAAAATATCACGCACACAATTATTCAGCGTAAGTTTTACCTGAATTTCTTTTTGATCCTTTTCTGTTTTAAGCAATTGAGATACTTTTGTGAAAAAATCCAGGCGCTCTTTATATTGTCCTGAGACCTGAGAATTTTTGAGCAATTCTTTATATTTTTTTTCAGAAATCTCAAAAACTTGCTTTTTCTGTGCTATTTTGCCCTCATACCAAGCCTTTTCTCTGTTTAATTGCTCAATCTCCGCTTTGATTTTTTCCAGCTCATCGACTAAATCTTTTGCATCATTAAGACGTTTTAATTCGTCTAATTTTTCTTGTACCTCATCCTCTAAATGATTTTTTTCTTTTTCAATTTTTGCTATTT